>JACNJE010000029.1 GCA_014382705.1 Verrucomicrobiota bacterium
AACTTATACACAATAAGTTAAGTCGCCGAAAACCTTTTTTGATGAATAATGCAGGCTAGCCGGTTTCGGGCCTACCGCTCGTAGATGATCAAGGCACCGTAATCGTCCAGGTACTTCTGCGTGGTGGGATCGAAGTGCGCGTAGTTGACCGTCTGGACGCTGATGATCTGTTCCCGGGAAAAATTCTCGAGAAACTGGTTGATCTCCTCGTCGAACTTGTCGATCCCCAGCTCGATGCACTCGCCGCGCTTGATGGTCTTGACGCAGATTTTGCCGTCGCCGGTGATCTCCTCCTTTTTTTTCGCGCTTTCCTTTTTCAGCAGTTCCTCGCCGCCCTCGTGCACCGGCACGGCCAGTTTCTTCGGCTCCGGCTCGCTGGTCACCGGTGGGGCGGGTGTCTCTGGCTCCACGATCTGCACGTGTTCCTCGCCGGCCGAGGGGATTTTGATCGGCTTGCTGCAGGAGGGGCACTCAATTTCAGAGCCGGTGAGGCTCTCGTCGGTGGTCAGGTTCTGCCCGCATTGCGGACAATTAAAGTTTAAGTCTGACATGGCGTTTTCAAGGTTGCTGGACGACCGGAGCCTGCACCCGGCGGTCAGGCTTGGCCAGTCAAAAAAAACCGCTTTTTGGAGTTGATTACCCCGCATCGGATGGCACTCTTTCGAAACTGCCTTCTGCAAAGCCTTATGATCAAAGACAATTTTAATTGCCATGTCTTCAGCGAGCCCCGCCGCAGGGGGTTCACGCTGATCGAGTTGCTGGTGGTGATCGCTATCATCGCCATCCTGGCGGCCTTGCTCCTTCCGGCCCTGGCAAAGGCGAAGGCCAAGGGACACCAGATCTTCTGCATGAACAATGAGAAGCAAATGGGCATCGCCCTGCAAATGTACGTCTCCGACAACGCCTATTATCCGGGGCACTGGGATGCCCGGGCCAGAATCGGCAAATCCAAGTACACCGGAAACCTGGTCAACAACGCCATCGCGTGGCCGGGGCGGCTGTACGGTTACGCGGAAAGCACGGAACTGTTTTTCTGCCCGGCAAAAAAAGGCAACGGGGCCGACCGGTTCCGGTGGAAGGATTACAAGGGCAAGGATGCCACGAAGAAGGATCCGGCGTTTCCATTCAACCTTTACCCCGGCGGCGGCGCGTTTTTTACCTACGGCTACAACGACTGGGGAGTGCGTGAGTTCGTGAGGGTCAAAGGCCGCACGCTGGGTCTCGGTGGGGATGTTACGGGTGAGAAAGATTTGATCCCCGAGAGCACGGTGCGCATGCCCTCCGACATGATTTGCATCTCCGATACACAGGCGGACGGGACATGGGACTGTGCGGTCGATCCGTGCGACGGCGGGAATTTTAACAGTCCCGCCCGGGAATGGCCGAGCAAGCGGCACACCCTAGGCTCAAACATTCTGTTGGCCGATGGACATGCCGAGTACCACAAGATGATGGATTTGGTAGCCCGCAAGCCAAATGGTGCATTCAAGCCTGACGCTGAAAATATGCTCCGGCGATGGAACAACGACAACCAGCCGCACCGGGAGTGGTGGTAAGCCGCTAATGAATGACTTGGCCAAAGTGGGACTTTCCATCGCCGCCATCGTCCTTTGTGGCGGCGTCATTGTTAAATCCGTTATCTCATCGGGTACGAGCGCCGACTTTCCCGACGGCGGCACCTGGACCCAATGCGATGCCTGCGAGGAGATGCAGGTGATTGACCCCGAGACACGCGGCCGGTTTTACGACGACAACCCGAGCCAGATGGGCCAGCCGATGGGTTGCCCCAAGTGCAAAAAAGGCCGCTTGCAGGATGGCCTTAAATGCCCATTGAACGGCTGTTTTTACGTTCAAGCCGGACAGATGGCGGATGGTCGGCCGATCTGTCCCAAGTGCAAAAAGCCTTTGCCCTGATGCGCTTGGCCAAGCGCTTGGCCAATTTAATGCAAAAAAGCAACCCCTCATATCGATGAATGATTCAACCCCGATTAAACGATACGCCTTCACGCTAATCGAATTGCTGGTGGTGATCGCCATCATCGCCATTCTGGCGGCATTGTTGCTGCCGGCCTTGGCCAAGGCCAAGGCCAAGGGGCAGGGCGCCTACTGCCTGAACAATACCAAGCAATTGACCTTATGTTGGGTAATGTATGCCGGTGACAACGATGATTATTTAGTGAGTAATTCAATAAGAGGTGGGAACAAGAACTCCTGGATTGACCCTGCGTATAACATGCGAAACAAAGCTCATGCTCAGGATACGAGGCACCTTGAACAAGGAAAGTTGTTTAAGTATAACGATTCCTTAGGAATATACAAATGCCCGTCCCAGCCGAAGTTGGGTCAAGGCAAGAGTGGTTACTATCCGGTTCGTAGTTATTCAATGAGTGGTCACATCGGTGGTGTGTTCGCCGAGATATCCTGGGTGCAAGGGGCACAGTACCCGCCGCGTGTGAAAATGTCCGACATCACGAGCCCACCACCATCACAGTCATTTGTGTTTTTGGGTGAACACGAAAACACAATTGATGATTCCTTTTTTGCAATTCCAGTGTATGCCGCAAACCATTGGCAGAACTCTGCGTCTTATTGGCACAACGGTGGTGGAACGTTTGGGTTTGCTGATGGCCACTCTGAAAATAAAAAGTGGGTGCACAGTAAGACAAAATCTCCCAACCGAGGTTGGAATTTTGCTCCCACTCCCGGCGGTGACCGCGATTTACTTTGGGTTAAAGAGCGAATTCTCATCGATCCCAAGAAGCCGAGTATTCCCCACTAGGGAGCCAACTTCGCCCTCGACACCCGCGCCGCTGCCATCGACCATCGGCCGATGCAGGAGATTCAATCCGTCCGACTCACCCGCGAATGCGAGGTCACACAGATTCCATCCGGCCAACGGATGACCATGGGCGCCGACACACCGGTCGACATCACCCAGTCGCTCGGCGGCGCGTACACCGTGCGCTCGCCGCAGGGGCTGTTCCGTGTCGATGCCTGCGATGCTGACGCGCTTGGCTTTGCGGTGTCGGACGAGGCCAAGCCGAGCGACTCCGGCGAGCCGGCCACCGAGCAGGAGGTCTGGGAATCACTCAAGCAGGTTTACGACCCGGAAATCCCCGTGAACATCGTCGACCTTGGCCTGGTGTACGACCTTGTTATGGAGGAACTGCCGGAGGGCGCCGGCCGGCGGGTGCAGATGAAAATGACCCTCACCGCCCCCGGCTGCGGCATGGGCCCGGCGATCGCCGCCGACGCCCAAAACCGGATGCTCGCCCTGCCGGGCATCGACGATGCCAGCGTCGAGGTCGTCTGGGATCCGCCGTGGCACCAGTCGATGATCAGCGAGGAGGGTAAAAAGACCTTGGGCATCGCCTGAGCCACCGTGCGCGGCGTTCGCAAAAAATCCCCCAGCGCCTGGCCAAGCGCTTGGCTGGCCGCCGCCATGGTTGTCGCTTGGCCAAGCGCCGCCCGCGCCGTCCCGGTCGTCAACGAGATGCAGCCGCGCCACGGCCGTCCCGGCACGCGTGTCGTCTTCACCGGCAGCGGGTTGCAGTCAGTGAGCGCGGTTCGGTTCGGTGCGGCGTTGGCCGACTGGGAGCCGGTCACCGTGATCGACGGACAGGGCCGGCCGCACGTGTTCGAGATCCACGCCACCGTCCCCGCCGCCGCCACCACGGCCAAGCCGATACTGGTCACGCCGCTTGGTGAGATTACCGTGCCGATGCCGTTCGTTGTCGCGCCGCGCGTCACCGGCTTTCATCCCGCGCGCGGGTGGCACGGGACGATCGTGACCATCGAGGGGCAAAACTTCACCGGTGTCACCGCAGTCAAGTTCGGCAACCGCTTGGCCAACTTCACCGTCACGGCGGCGACGCAGATTCGCGCCGTCGTCCCGCTCGGCGTCGCCAACGGCGCGATCACCGTCTCGCACGACGAGTCTGGCACGAGCAGCGAGTCGTTCGTCGTCGCCGGCCCGGGACCGATCATCGACAGCCTCGACGCGTGGGTCGGCGCGCCCGGCGACTCGGTCGTCGTCCGCGGCGTCAATTTCAAGCCGGTCGCCGCCGTCTGGTTTGGCGGCGTGCGGGCCGGCTTCACCGTCGTGGCTGACACCCAACTGAAGGCCACCGTCCCGGCCACCGCCAGCGGGAAAATCACGGTCGCCTCCGCGCTTGGCCAAGCGGTCACCGCGGAGCCGTTCATCATCACCCGCGCGCCGGTGATCGCCAGCGTGTCACCGCCGGTCGCCGCGCCCGGCATGAAGGTGACCCTGCGCGGCGTTAACTTTCGCCAGGTGAGCGCCGTGCACGTCGGCACGGCCAAGGCGGCCGGGCAGAGCACGCCATCGCCGCAGCAACTCGATTTTACCGTGCCCGCCAACGCGACGAGCGGCTTGGTGAAGGTCTCCAACCCGTTCGGCTTTGGCACGAGCGGCGCGGCGCTCAAGGTGACCCGCGCGCCGGTGGTCGAGTCGTTCGACCCGGTGCTGGCCAAGCCGGGCGGCTGGGTGACGCTGCGCGGGGCCAACTTCACCGGCGCGACCCGCGTGCTGCTTGGCGAAATGGCGGTGCGGTTCACCGTTACCGCGCCGACACAGATCCGCGTCGAGTTGCCACTCAACGCCGCCACCGGCACGCTGACGGTGCAAAATGCGTTCGGCTCCGGCACGACCGCCGGCAAGCTGACTCTCATCGGCGACGGCCCAACCCTCACCGGCTTCGAGCCGAATACCGGCGTCGCCGGCACGAAGGTGAAGCTGCACGGCCGCAATCTCGACCGTGCGACGGCGGTGGAGTTCGGCGGCGTGAGGGCGGCAGCATTCAACGCGCCAGCGCCGACACAACTCAGTGTCACCGTGCCACCGGACGCCCGTTCCGGGCCGGTCAAGCTGCTCAGCGCGCTGGGTGATTTCACGAGCGCGGAAACCTTTTACCTGCCGCCGCGCTTGGCCAAGCCGGAGCAACTTGCGGCCAAGCCGGGCGACGTGGTCGAGTTCGGCGGGCGGAATTTTCTCGGGCTTGAGTCGCTGCACATCGGCGGGCGGGCGGTGCCGTTCGAGGTGGTGGGCAACGACAAACTGAAGTTCACCGTGGCCGACGATCTGCTCGGCGGCGGCATCGAGTTGGCCGCGCCGGGTGGGCGCTGGATCAGCACCAACTCGTTCGCCGTGCTGCCGCGCATCGACTCGTTCGAGCCGGTCATCGGCCCGGCGCAAACGATGGTCACCGTCCGGGGTGCCGGGTATCATGAAATCCTGTTCCTGAAGTTCGGGACCGGCGTTGCGGAGTTTGAGCGCAAGTCAACCGGCGAACTGCTGGCACGCGTGCCGCCGAACGCCTCGACCGGCCCGGTGTCGATCATCACGCCCGACGGCGAGGTGGCCAGCGACACGGTCTTCACCGCCACCGCCCCCGGCGATTTGCAGATGACCTCGGCTGCGGTCAAGCCGGACTTCCGGCCGGGGCAACCGGTGCAAATCAACAGCCGCTTGGTTTTCTTCGGGCCAACGGTCGCCACACAGGTGACGGTGACGAACCAACTGCCGGCGAATGTCACGCTGCTCCTGGCCAAGCCGGAGCCAACGCAGGTGCTCGCCGACGGGCGGGCGCTCGTCTACGCGCTTGGCCAAGTGGAGCCGGGCACCACCACCGAGTTTCAACTCACGCTGCAGCCGTTGGCCAAGGGGCAGTTCATCAACATCATCCGCGCCACGGCGCACGAGGGCGACGTCGTGCCGAGCAACAACGGCGCACTCGCCCGCTTCGTCGTGTACGAGCCGGACGACATCCGGCTGGACATCACGGTCGATCCGTTCGGGCACACCTTCACGCTGGATTGGGCGGAACTCGGCCTGCCGGTGACGGTGGAAACCAGTTCATCCCTGCCCGGCAACGCGTGGCGCGACCTGCCGTTTGAGCCGTGGACCGTCGGCGGGAGGACGTTCGTGACGTTGAAAAAATTCGGCTATCAGGCTTTCTTCCGCCTGCGGATGGATTTGGACGAAAATTAACGGTTTCCAATACAATTCAAGTCGTTGCCTTGACCCATATGGCGAAAAAACCTTAGGTTGCCGATGCGGGGGAAACCAAGCCAACAACTGTTTGTGAGTGGTCGAGGTGATGCTGCTGGAGGTTTGGTGATGGCGGTCTTGGGTTGTCAAGATCGTGTTATTATTGCGATAAAAAAACGTTGCCAAAACGTGCTCCGCGATCGCGGGGTGGTCTGTAAACAACGCAGGCATGTCTGTCATGGATCAATGATCGCCAGGATTTGATTCCAAAATGAGCACGAATAGCGATTCAGCCAACATTGTGAATGTAATTTGCATGAAGTGGGGGGATAAGTTCGGCCCCGAGTATGTCAACCGCCTATACGGAATGGTTGCCAGGAACCTGACACTTGATTTCCGGTTTATCTGTTTTACAGAGGTTCCCGGGGGGATTCGCCCTGAAGTGGAAATCCAACCGCTGCCTGAACTTGACATCCCAGCAGGTTTGCCTGAGCGGGGCTGGATGAAGTTGACGTTGTATGCGGAGAACCTTGGAAACCTTTCCGGCCCAACACTTTTCCTCGATTTGGATGTCGTCATCGTTGGGAGCATCGATTGCTTGTTCGAATATGAAGCTGAATTTGCGATCATTCATGACAAGCATCGACCAGCCAGGATGATCGGCAACTCTTCAGTTTTCAGGTTTGAGATCGGGAGATACCCGCACATTCTCAAGAATTTCACGGATAATTTCGTCGAGATCAGGAAACAATTCAGGCACGAACAGGCTTACCTGTCTTCCGAAATTCGAAAATTGGGTGTGCTGAAATTCTGGCCGGATGAATGGTGTCCGAGTTTTAAATACCACTGTGTTCCTTCCTGGCCCAAGTCTTGGTTCCAAACTCCCCGGATCCCTGCTGATTCGAGAGTGATCGTATTTCATGGCAACCCCAATCCACCGGATGCCCTGATCGGGAAAAGCGGAAAATGGTGGCGCCGCATTCGCCCATCTCCTTGGCTTGAAAAATATTGGACAGAGTAGCGTCATGGCGAAGCACCCTTTCTTGAAGTTTTGTGTAAAAGAGTACCGGAAGCGTGTATCAAGAAACTTATTTGATACGGCAAAAGGTGTGGTGGTAAGGGGTGACTTCTCCGGAATGAGACTAAATAGAAAAGTCCATTGGGGAAAGGGAGATGTTGCGGCAAAAATTTACGGATTATATGAGCCTGAAATTTTACAGGTGATTGGTGCCTGTTCTCTGGACTATTTGGTTAACCTTGGTGCGGGAGATGGTTATTACCCGGTTGGCATGTTGATACACAAGAAAGTTGAACATGCTTTTTGTTTCGAAGAAAACCCAAAAGGAAGACAGTTGATCCTGGAAAATTCCATCGAAAACAAAGTCCAGGATGGTGTCACTTTGTTTGGGCGGGCCGATGCAGGATTCCACCGATCCCTGCCTGCAGAAGTGTTGGATGGCAGGACGTTGGTTTTATGCGATATCGAAGGCGGAGAGTTCGACGTGTTCACGCCGGAGGTGGTCTCTGCCTTCAAGAATTCAACTTTTATTATAGAGTTGCATGATTGGAAATTCGAAAACAGACATGAAAAAAGGGAGGCGTTGTTGCGGCAATTTGATGGATTCAACGTCCGCGTGTTGAAATCCAAGCCAAAGCAATGGGCTGGAATTAGTGAAATTGAAGAGCTATCCGAAAACGATCGTGCCCTAGTCTGCTCGGAAGGCCGAAAGTTCCTCGGCGAATGGATCATATGTAATTCGAAATGAGCCCCATGCGTTTCATTACGCCAACTCATCAACCTGCAAGGGGAAAGCTCTTCAGTTTAAACTTCGATATTCGTGATGCTTGAAATAGATAACGATGTTACCAGCCCCTTTGGCACCTACGATCTCAGTCCGCTTCAAAGAGTGGTCCTTTCAGTGGCCCGGCTCCCCTGCTTGTGCAGAGGATGGGCGCGTCCAGCTTGGACGAGGATTCTCGACCGATTACGCCCTGGCGCGATAGACTACGTAGATGATGAAGGCGCCTTTCGCCTGTATCCGACGACAAACCTGACCGAGAACGGTATTCTTCTTCGCAACGATTATAACCTCGCCGAGATCAATTTTTTGAAGGCCGACTTGGGTTCCAACTCGGTGTTTCTGGATATTGGGGCAAATATCGGCCTGTATTCAATCCGCATAGCCAGGGGAATCTCTAATACCGCCGGTAAAGTAATCGCAATTGAGCCCAATCCGCCTGCTCTTGAACGGCTGAGATTCAACGTGAAGGCGAATGACCTGGATAATATCTCGATACACGCAGTGGCCATAGGTGATTACCGCGGGGCTGCCAATCTGGTGGTGGCCGAAGAAGATTTAGCAATCGTAAACGCAGTGCGAAATGACGAATCTGGCAAAATCCCCGTGGTGCCGCTGGAGGATATTTTAGATGAAGAGGGGGTTGCTCAAATCGATGCGCTGAAAATTGATATCGAGGGATATGAATATCGAGCGTTGCAGCCTTTTTTCACTCGCTGCTCGAAAGAATTGTGGCCCAAAAAGATTTCGATCGAGCACTTAACGACCGAGCAATCTGGAGACAAGTCGGATATCGAGACTTTACTCGTTGAAATCGGATACCGTTTCAGGGGCAAGACTCGATCTAATGCTTTTTACAGTCTCAGCGACTAACAAACTTCATTGCCCCTCTCTGCATCGGATGGTGACAGTTAATGCCAAGAACCAAATCTCTCATGAAATGTGGTTCGAACTGCGGGTTCAACCCACAACGATGCTGGGTGGAGGAACTAAATGGCAACGGAACTGTGCTGAATCGGCCGCTTGGCCAAGCGAGTGAGGTCCGGTTCGCGAAGGCTCAAATGGCCCCGAAAAACAGGCGAAAAAGTTCAAAAATGGGGTTGCAATGGGGGTGGGGAGCGCATACGGTGCGCCCCCCCAATTTCGGGGCAGTCTTGGTTTTGCGGGCTAATTCACACCAAACCTCCGCGGAATCATCTGTATTACGGACATGGTAAAAATTCGTTTAAGGCGTTTCGGGAAAAAGAACACACCGATTTATCGCGTTGTGGTGGCGGATAAGCGCTCGCCGCGCGACGGCCGGGTCATCGAGGAGATCGGTACGTACGACCCGCTCCTCAAGAAGGATAATTTCACCCTGAAACTCGACCGGGTCGATTACTGGCTCGGCGTCGGTGCCCAGCCGTCGGACACGGTGGCATCTTTCATCAAGAAAGCTCGCAAGGGGCGGGTGGCAGAGGCTGATGAAGGATCGGTGGGCGAAGCCGCCGAAGCACCGGCAGCACCGGCACCCGTTCCGGAACCGGAAGTCGCCGCGGTCGAGGAACCGGCCGCCGAGGAATCCCCCGAGCCGGAAGTGGAGGCGACTGCCGAGGCACCCGCCCCCGGGGAAACCCCCGAGCCGGAAGCGCCCGCCGCCGACGAGGCCGAGGCACCCAAGGCGGAAGATTAAACAGGATGCAGGCTTTTTTGGAACAGGTCGTCAAGGGACTGGTCGATCATCCCGATGAGGTGAACATCACCGAGGTCGAGCAGGAACGCACGACCGTTTACGAGTTGCGCCTTCACCCGACCGATGTCGGGCGGGTCATCGGCAAGTCGGGCCGGACGGTGAATGCCATCCGCTCCCTGATGCAGGCCGGCAGTGCCAAGGCCGGCAAGTTCACCCGGTTGGAGATTATTGACGAGAAGGACGACGCGGACGAGTGACGCGGCGTCGCCCGGCCCCGATGGCCGGGGACGGTTTTTTGGGCAGCCATGAAAATTGATGTGCTGACCTTGTTCCCGGGGATGTTCCCGGGGCCGCTGGATGAGAGCATCATCAAGCGGGCGTGCGAATCGGGCCGGCTTCGGCTGGGTGTCCACGACCTGCGTGATTACACGCACGACCGCCACCGGACGGTGGACGACCGGCCGTTTGGCGGCGGGCCGGGGATGCTGATGAAGCCGGAGCCGCTGTTCGAGGCGGTGGAGGCGTTGCGCGGCGAATCAACGCGCGCGATCCTCACCAGCCCGGCGGGGCGGCCGTTCCGGCAGGAGATCGCCCGGGAATTGGCCGGCGAGGCGCATTTGCTGCTGGTTTGCGGCAGCTACGAAGGATTTGACGAGCGGGTGAGTGAGTGTGTCGCCGACGACGAGATCTCGATCGGCGACTACGTGCTGACCAATGGCGCGCTGCCGGCGATGGTGATCATCGACGCCGTCGCGCGGCTGCTGCCCGGCGTGCTGGGCGATGACGAGAGTTCGCTGAACGAGTCGTTCAGCGACCGGTTGCTGGAGTATCCGCAATACACGCGGCCGGCGGAGTTTCG
>JACNJE010000028.1 GCA_014382705.1 Verrucomicrobiota bacterium
CTTCGAACCGTATACTTTGAGCCAGACCGGCGGCGTCATCCTCCGGGGAAGTAATCTTTGAACCCGAGGATAAACGGGCCAACGATTTGGAGAGAAGACGGGTGGATTCTGCTAAATTCCGGGCTGCGGAATTAGCCGTGATATTGGTATTGATTACCATGAGACAAGTCCTTTCGTCTGAGGGTTAAACGGCATCCATGCCGCTGGAAAACCTTTGAGGCGTTTCCCGTGTTCCTGCGGCCTCTCGACCGCGCTGCACGGTGTCACAATCGGCAAGCCAACGAATTACTTTAGGAGTTTTTTCAAACTGGACAAACTCCCACCGCAACACTTGTCACGCCTTCCGCCTGCGGGCATGGTCAGCGGCTGACTCATGACGTTTTGCAGGCTCATATCCCGCCCGCTTGGCCAAGCGATCCCCGCCTCCTTTCTTCTGCTGGCTGCGCTTGGCCAAGCCCTCCCCGATTCCCCGGCCAACCGCCTAGGATACCTTGACGGGGAAGACCCCTTCCATGTCGGGCTTGGCTTCCCGAGACTGGCTACGCCGCAGTGGGTGGGCGAAAACGGCGTCGAGGCGGTCGTCACGCTGGGCATCGACGACATGCGCGACCCCCGAATTTACGAGTCGTTCTGCCGGCCCATCCTTGAGCGCCTCAAGCAGATCGACGGCCGCGCCCCGGTGAGCATCTTCTGCAACACCATCACGCCCACCGAGCCGCTCCTGCAGCAGTGGCTCGAGGAAGGGTTGAGCGTGGAGGTGCACACCCTCACGCATCCCTGCCCCATCCTGGCCAAGGGCAATTTCACGGCGGCGGCCAACACCTACCACGGCGGTGTCGATTTGCTGAATAACATCACCAACAATCTCCCGGTGGCCTTTCGGACGCCGTGTTGCGACTCGCAAAACACCCCAAGCCCCCGCGTCTTCTCCGAGCTGTTGATGCGCCGCAATCCCGCCGGGCAGTTTCTCGAGATGGACAGCTCCGTGTTCAACATCTTCACCCGCGACGATCCCGCTCTGCCAGCCGCCCTCGTCACCGACCCCGACGGCAAGGACAAGTTTGAGAAATACGTCCCGTTCGACTCGTACGTCGTCACCATCGAGAATTATCCCTACCCATACGCCATCGGCAGCCGGATCTGGGAGATGCCGTGCATGGTGCCGAGCGACTGGGAAGCGCAGCACCTCCACGGCTCAAGCAACCCGCTAACGGTCCGGGACTGGAAGGCCGCCATCGACGCCACCGTCCTGAAGCAGGGCACGTTCAACTTCGTCTTTCATCCGCACGGCTGGGTGAAGAACACACAGTTGATCGAGTGGATCGACCACATCACCGCCAAGCATGGCAACAAGGTGAAATTCCTGACCTTCCGCGAGGCACGCGAACGCCTGTCGAAAAACCTCCTCGGCGGCCAATCGCTGCGCGCCGCCAACGGCCAGGACAACGGCGTGCGGCTGCTCGACGTGAATAATGACGGGTTTATGGATGTCGTCATCGGCAACGAAAAACTTCAGCAAACCCGACTATGGGACCCCAAGGCCAAGCGGTGGAACACCTCATCGTTCCCCTTCCGCTTGGTTGTTATCGATGATGGGGGAAACCGTTCAGACGCTGGAGCGCGGTTCGGCGTATTCCAACCAAGCGGCAACGCCTCGGTATTTATCAGCAACGAAAACACGAGAGGCATTTGGCATTTCGATGGCAACGCTTGGCATCAAGATCAAGCGCTTGGCCAAGGGCTCGAAGTTAACAACCAAGCGCTTCGAACCGCGATCGACGGGCGGGACAACGGCGTGCGCCTGCGCGACACAGACAACGACGGCCTGTGCGAAATCATTGTTGGCAACCCAATAAACCAAGCGGTCTTCAAATGGCACAAAGGCCAACGACGCTGGCAATCAGCCAATTTTAATCTTCCCGAAAACGTCCAAATCGTCCGTGCGGATGGCAGCGACAATGGCGTTCGGTTCGTCGATATCAACGAGGATGACCATCTCGACCTCATCCACTCAAACGAAGAGCGATACTCGTTTCACCTCTACGTGCCACGCCCCATCCTCGGGTGGGGTGTGGGCTGGACGCGCGAAGTCATGTCTGGCCTTCGGAGCGATGCCAACGCGATCCCGATGATTGTTCGCGGCGGCGAACACAACAACAACGGCGCCTGGTTTCACTCGCGCCATCTCTGGGTGCAGAACGAAGACACGGCACATCTCCCCAACCTCGTCGATCGTCGATCGTTTGACGAACTCCTTCGCGGCGTAATGCCATTGCCCAAGTCACCTGAAGAATCGGCCAAGGCCATGGAAATTCTACCCGGCCATAAACTCGAACTCATGGTCAGCGAGCCGCTCGTGATGGATCCTGTAGCATTTGAGTGGGACGAGCACGGTCGACTATGGGTCGCCGAAATGGCCGACTATCCGCTTGGCTTAGACGACAAAGGCAAAGCAGGCGGACGCATTCGACGGGTTGAAGACCGCGACGGCGACGGCCGCTACGATCACTCCACCATTTTTCTCGACGCACTACCGTACCCCAGCGGCGTGATGCCGTGGCGCGATGGCGTCCTCGTCAGCGCCGCGCCAAACATTTTGTTCGCTCGCGATACCAACAACGACGGCCGCGCCGATGAAACCAAAGTGCTTTTCACCGGCTTTGGCGAAGGCAATCAACAGCACCGGATGAACGGTTTCGAATACGGACTGGACAACTGGGTATACGCCGCGAACGGAGACAGCGGAGGCGTCATCACTTCGCCCGGAAAAAAACGGTCGGTGAACATTCGCGGCCGCGACTTTCGGTTTCACCCCGACACACTTGCGTTCGACACACAAGCAGGGCAAACGCAATTCGGCCGGCGGCGCGATGACTGGGGCAACTGGTTCGGCAACAACAACCCGAGTCTCGGCTGGCATTACCCCTTCCCTGAGCACTACATCCGCCGCAACCCACAACTCGCCTCCCCGCGCAATCGGAAGTCTCTCGGCAACTACAACCGCTCACACATCATTCGAAGCATCAGCCGACAGGTGCAACGCTTCAATGTCGTCGGCGCCGCAAACCAAATCACCGCCGCCAACAGCCCCGCACCTTATCGCGACGAATTGTTCAACGACCCAAGCGGACAACTCCTCTTTGTCAGCGCGCCGGCCTACAACGTCGTTCGCCGCGAAATCCTCGAGCCTGACGGACTGAGTTTTCGCAGCAGCCGACCGGAAGGCGCAGACGGTCAGGAATTCATCGCGTCGCGGGACGCCTGGTTTCGACCGACCATGCTCAAGACCGGCCCGGATGGAGCCCTTTGGATCGCCGATTTTTACCGGCTCGTCCTCGAACATCCGGAATGGATCCCCGACGATGTTGAACGCAAATTGCAACTCCGCGCCGGCTCTGATCGGGGCCGCCTTTATCGCATCTATCCGGAAAACAAAACACCCCGCGCCATTCCCAATCTGGCCAATCACAACACCGCAGAACTCGTCGCCGCACTCGACAGCCCAAGCGGGTGGCAACGGGACACGGCCCAACGACTGCTGGTCGACAAAGGCGACACCGCCGCTGTGCCGCACTTGACCAAGTTGCTCAAAAACAGCGAACGGGCCACGACCCGGTTGCACGTACATTGCACGCTCGAAGGTCTTGGCCAAATCAAACCGGAACACATTCAGCTTGGCTTGGCTGACCCGCATCCCGGCGTCCGGGAAAATGCCATTCGGGTTGCCGAGCCGTTGTTCCGCACGAACCAAGCGGACGAACTTGGCCAAGCGCTTGGCCAAGCCGCTACCGACCCCAACCTTCGCGTTCGCGCCCAACTGGCTTACTCGCTCGGCGAGTGGAAATCCCCCAAGGCCGCGACCCTACTCGGCCGCTTGGCCAAGCGTTCCCCCGATGAACCCGACCTCCAAACCGCCATCGCTTCATCGGCTACCGGCCGTTCCGTGAACATACTCGACGAACTGTTTGACAGCGGCGAAGTGGGTTCGTTCGGCAGGCTCACCGGAAATCTGCTCGCCTTGGCCGGCACCGAGGCCTCCGCCGGTGAAATCAAAAAACTACTCGCCAAACTCACCATCAACACAAAACGGTTCGAGTCTTGGCGGCTTGAGGCCCTGTCTGCACTAATCGAAAACGCACGCAAACGAAAACTCCCATTGACTGAAGCCGGCCTCGGCAACGACCTGCTCAACTCGCTGAATCTCATCGTCGAAAACAAAGCGGCTGAAACCGGAGATCGCGTCGCCGCTCTGCGATTACTCGCGAACGTATCGGAAAACTCAAAACGGGTCAGGATGATCCTCCACACACAACTCAACGCGACTTCCCCCACCCCACTCTTCGACTTCGCGTTGGACGAGTTGAACAAACGGGACTCCTCCACCGCGGCACTGTTGACGAATTGGAAAAGCTATTCGCCCAACCGCAAAAACCGCGTACTGCAGCACATTCTCAATGACGAAAACAAAACCCTCGGCCTACTGTTCGCGATCGACAACAGATTGGTATTACCGGGAGAAATTAGCGCGGCGTTTCGTCAGTTGCTCAAGCAACATTCCAACGCTGAAGTGCGCAAACAAGCAGCCAAGTTTTTCGGCCAACAAAACACCCAACGCGACAAACTGGTTGCCGAGCGACTTACGACAGTCAACCCGCTCACGGGTGATTCCGCAGCAGGCGAACTGCTTTTCACCACCCACTGTGCTGTCTGCCACAAACTCGGAAACATCGGCAACGCCGCCGGCACGGACTTGGCAGCCGTCGCCGACAAAACCCCGCGCGCCATGCTCACCGCCATCCTCAACCCAAACCAAGCAGTCGAGGATCGCTTCAGCGTCTACGCACTGACCACGAATGAAGACACTCAACTCGCCGGCATGATCACCAGCGAAGGTGCCAACAGCGTGACGTTGATGGACCTGAACGGGCAGCAACGCCAAGTCCTTCGCGCTGACATCAAGTCCCTCACCGGCCTCGGGCGTTCGCTCATGCCAGAAGGGTTCGAGCAGGTTTTCAACAACCAAAATCTGGCTGACCTCATCGCATACATCGGTGCCTCATCGCACCCGCCAAAGTCGTTCGAGGACAACAAACCGACTCTCGTCACCGAAGACGAGAACGGCACGTTGATCCTGTCTGCGTCCAGCGCCGAAATTTACGGCGACTCGCTGATGTTCGAGGAAAAGCACCGCAACCTCGGCTTTTGGCGGGCCCAGAATGATCGAGCCACTTGGTCACTCAAAACCGAACAGTCCGCCGCTTATGAAGTTTACTTGAACTGGGCTCTCGACGGAAAAGCAAACACGAACCGAATTCGGTTGCGGATTGGGGAAGACGAGATCATCCATGCCGTCGATAGCACCGGCACTTGGGATCAGTACAAAACGACCCGCATTGGCACACTCGAACTCGATGAAGGCGAGCACCGGGCTACCGTCCGCGCCGTCACCCCGATAACCGGATTTGTCATCGATTTAAAATCCCTGAAACTGGTTCCAAAAAAGGATTAACTCGCCTTGGCCAAGCGCTTGGCCAAGCGGATTCACGGCTTGTTTTTTAGGGAAGCGAATGGAACCCTCCCCTCCCCCGATGACAAGTGACGCAATCGTCCTGTGCCCAAAATGAAAAAAACGTTACTGCCAATCGCTATGCTTGCCTGCGGGTTGATCCTCTCTGCTGATCTATTCGCCCAAGACTCCCGCTCGCGGAGATCGAGCATCCCACGCCCCTTCCTCTACGCCTTCCCGGAAAACCCCGGTGACGCTCCGTTCGCCGCCACTCGAAAGGCGATGCTCGAAAAATTCGATGCTGATAAGGATGGCTTCCTCAACAAAACCGAACGCAACGCCATGCGCTTGGCCACGAAGAAATTCTCGGATGAACGACACGCCGAAATCCGCCGCGCTAGGGAACGCCGAGGAGGGCGTGAAAACAGTTCGCCCAAGCCGCCAGAACGGTGGCTGACGCTCTACGACAAAAACAAAAACGGACAGTTCGACGGCGACGAATGGGAAAACGCACGCGGCAGTGAACTCAAGCGAGTTACCGCACGATACGACGCGAACAAAAACGGTAAGATCGACGATGAGGAAAAACAACGCGTCCGGGATAACCTCAAGAAAAACAACTACAGCCCGTACGACAATTACATCCGTACGATCATTGCAGGACTTCGGGGTGAACGCTCCGGCAGCGAAGGGGAACAACGCTCACGCTGGAAACAGTTCGACGGCAACGGGGACGGCAAAGCGAGTCGTGAAGAACTTGCCGCGATTCGCAAAAACGAAAGCCAAGCGCAGGAGAAGCCATGATCACCCGTTTTTTCGCTCTCGGCTTTCTACTGTCGACCACGTTCGCGCTTGGCCAAGCGGCTGAGCAAACAGTCGTCATTAATGAATTCACCGCCATCAACGACTCCGGGTTGCAGGATGAGGATGGCGATTTTTCGGACTGGGTTGAACTTCATAATTTCGGAACAGAAACCGTCGACCTCACCGGGGCTGCGCTGACTGACAACCGCAAGCGCTTGGCCAAGTGGGTCCTCCCAGAGACCAAGCTGGAGGCGGGACAATTCCTGCTCGTATTCATGTCCGGCAAAGATCGCCGTGCAGCAGAGAAACCGCTGCACTCGAACTTCGCACTTCGCGGCAAGGGCGATTACCTTGGCTTAATAGCCGCCGACGGCAAGTCGGTCATTCACGAATTCACCCCGAATTATCCGGATCAAAAACAGGACATTTCCTTCGGTTACCTGCCCGAACAAAATCTCGCCCAAGCGGAAGATCGATCGGTGGGATTCATCACCCCCACCCCCGGGCAAACCAACGCACGACCACTTCAAGGTTCGGCTAAAACGGTCAAGTTCAGTGAAAAACGCGGTTGGCATGAGCAGCCATTCAAACTTGGTCTCTCGACAAAAACCAAGGGAGCAACCATCCGCTACACGCTCGACGGAACTCGCCCCAACACAAAAAACAGCCTCGTCTACGAAAGCCCAATTGAAATCACCAAGACGACCACCCTGCGTGCGGCTGCATTTAAAAAAGGACACAAACCCTCCACACCGACCACACGTACGTTTTTGTTTTTGAATGACATCGTTCGGCAATCACCCGACGGTCTGCCCCCTGAAAATTTTCCGTTCACTTGGGGCGAAAACAAAGTCGACTACGGGATGGATCAGCGAATCGTGAACGACCCTCGCTTCGCGAAAGATTTGATCAAAGGGTTCAACTCGTTGCCTACATTTTCTCTGGTCATGAATCTGGACGACCTATTCGACGGTAAGCGCGGCATTTACGCCAACGCCGAACGGGACGGCCGCGAAGCCGAGCGACCCTGCTCGATCGAATTGATCAATCCGGACGGCAAAAAGGGGTTCCAAATAGACTGCGGTATTCGAATTCGCGGTGGGTTCAGTCGGCGCAGCTCAAACCCGAAACATTCGTTCCGCCTGTTTTTCCGGGACACCTACGGCCCGTCGAAACTAACCTACCCGCTTTTCGGAGACGAAGGGGCGAAGAAATTCGATAACATCGATCTGCGCACGTTCCAAAACTACTCGTGGCACATCGGCGACAAGGAACGAACCATCTTTTTACGTGATCAATTCAATCGCGACCTGCAACTCGCCATGGGGCAACCGGCCGCGCGGGGTGAGTTTTACCACCTGTTCATCAACGGACATTACTGGGGCGTGTTCAACACCTGCGAACGCATAAAGGCTTCCTACGGCGCATCCTATCTCGGTGGCAAAAAAGAAAACTACGACGCCATCAAAAAAGGACGCACCTACCTTGAGGATCGTAAAATGTCGGTTGGCGTGATGGCCAACGACGGCAACCTCGACGCTTGGGGGCGGTTGTGCGACATCGCTCACGAAGGACTCGGATCAAACGAGGCATATTTCAAAATTCTCGGCAAAAACCCGGACGGCTCAGAAAACCCTGAATACGAACGACTGCTCGAGGTGGACAATCTGATCGACTACATGCTGGTGATTTTTTACGGCGGCAACTACGACGCTCCGGTCAGCGCTTGGGGGCAAAACTTCGGCTCGAACAATTGGTACGGCTTGCGCCATCGCAAACGTCGTGAAGGTTTCCGGTTTTTTGTGTGGGACGCAGAGCACACCTTTCGCGATGTACGGGAAGACCGCACCGGTCCGTTCCCGGCGGGGAATCACTACTCCACCAGCAACCCCCAGTGGATATGGCAACAATGCCTCGACAACGAGGAGTTCCGCGTTCGTGTCGGTGACCGTATCCAAAAACATTTTCGCAACGGCGGTGTCCTGACTCCGGAAATGGTGTTGAAACGGTTCCGTGAGCGCACTCAGGAAATCGAAATGTCGGTCGTCTGCGAATCCGCGCGCTGGGGGGACTCCGGTTACACGCCCTCCGGTGGCCGAGCCTCGACCGCGCGGCCAGCCCGCAACCGGGACGACGACTGGATTCACGAGATCAATCGCCTGTTTAACGAATACTTCCCCGCGCGCAGCGAGATCGTTCTGTCTCAGCTCTATCGGCACGGGGTGATTTCTGACGTAGCCGCACCCACCTATCAACTCGACAAGGCTAAGTCGGAGGTTTCGATTCAAGGCTCGAACGGCGAAATATTCATCACCACGGATGGCAGCGACCCCCGGCAGATCGGCGGTAAGCCTTCTGCCTCAGCTAAACTGGTGAAGTCGAACAGCACGACGATGCCGGTCGGCAAATCGCTCCACGCCCGTTCTTTTTACAAGGGAGAATGGAGTGCTCTGGTGGAGATCACGAATTAACCAAACGCTTGGCCAAGCGGAGCTTCAGCTCCCCTCGTCGATGCCCTTGAACCGCACCGTCCGCGTGTCCATCTCGCGGCCGGTCGGCTTGGCCAAGCTCTCGTAAAGGTCGGGACGCCGGGATTGAATCCAGCGCATCCCGATGTTCATTCTCAGTTGGTCAGCCTCCAAATCCGCAACGATCATTTTGTCGGAGGCTGCCCAAGTTTCTGCAAGAATTTCTCCGTAAGGATTCAGGATCATCGCATTGCCCGTGCGAACCTCGTCCCCGTCGATCCCGACGCCGTTACTGAAAATCAGAAACATCCCGTTGTCGTGCGCCCGCGACGGCAACCAGCGAAGCAGCCACTCGCGGCCTTTTGATCCATAAAACTCGGCCTCGATGGCCTCCCGGTTTTCGCGGCGGGCGTGCCACAGCGCCTGATCGATCACGCCCATGCAGCGCGGGCTCGGCGTACGACAACCGCCGGTCTGGTGCGGCGCGATCAAAATCTCCGCCCCCTGCAACGCCACGATGCGCGTGTTCTCAAACAGGTTGTTGTCGTAGCAGATCAGGATCGCCGCACGGTTGCCGTTGGGCAGGTCGAACACCGTGAACTCGCTGCCGCTGGCAATGTGTTCGTTGACAAAGGCGTGCAATTTCCGGTGGCACACCGTCCGCCCGTCCGGCATCGCCACGACGTAGCTGTTGAACAGTTCACCCGCGTCGCTGATCTCGAGCAGGCCGGCCCCGAGGCTCAGGTTGTGCCGCTTGGCCAAGCGCAGCAGCTCTTGGCTCGTCGCTCCGCTTGGCACCGGCTCCGACAGTTTCAGCAATTCGTCGCGGGTCAGGTCTCGCAGAAACCAGTAGCCGGTGACGCACATCTCCGGGAACACCACCAACTCGACGCCCTGCTCCGCCGCCTCGGCGGTGAAGCGCCGCACCTTGTCGAGATTCGCCTGCTTGTCGCCGGGCGCGTGCTCGAATTGTACGGTGGCAACCTTGGTATCCTTCATCGAAGCTTAGCCAACCTCGTTCAAGGCGGACGGGAACGGGTTGACCCCGTAGGCGACCTCGCGCCGCGCCACGGTAAACTCGGGCTGGCCGTAGTCGGCGAACGGCTGGGTGGCGAGACGCCCGCTCGCTTGACCAAGCGACGCCCCAGCCAAGGGCGAGGTCACGTTGGGGGCATTGCCGAACCGGGTGTCGATTGCTGCCGGGCGGGCGCTCGCCTGCTCGCTGCCGGGAAACCGGATCGCCCGGTACCGCATCGACTGGTATCGCTGATGCAGCGACAGGCCGTTATCGACCTGGATCGGCTTCACCTCTCGTTCCAGAAAATAATTCATGGCGGGAGCGTTATCGGCCGCCCGAATTACCAGCCGGGTTTACCCCCCGAAAGCCCCGGTTCCCGCACAACACTCCGTCCTGGGTGCGGGCGGGGGGGTCTCGCCCGAGGCAATTGAAAGCGCCCAAGACCTGCCCCACCCTTTCCTCGGGGCCCCCGCCCCCGCCCGCCCGGTCCTGCCTCGCCGCCTCGAACCCCCGCGC
>JACNJE010000061.1 GCA_014382705.1 Verrucomicrobiota bacterium
TCGCGGTCGCAGTCCAGTTTGCCGCACTGGATGTGGTCGATGCTGGCCGAGCGGAACGGCTGCGCGGCGTGGCTCAAGTAGTTGCCGTGGCGCGCCGCCCAGACGTCGGTGGCGTCATTGGCGCGGGCGGCGGGCGTGATGGCTGAATCGCGAAACAGCCCTTCCCGGATAGTCAACTGCTCGTTGACATGCGCCGACATCAGCACGATGTCCACCAGCCCCTGCGCCACGACCTCACGGATGATGTCGAGGAACTCCGGCAGGTTGCGGTGGCCAAACTCGTCGCGCGTCCAAAGTTCCGGCGAGAACTGGGCAGGATGCGCCCCCCTCGCCGAGAGATAACGGCGGTGGCCAAGCGCACGGACGCCGAACGCCATGTCGGGATCCTTGGCGTCGGCAATGATGAATGCCTTGCTCGAGCCGGGGTTGGCCCGGATGTCGGCAAGCTTGGCATCCAGCGATTTCATTTCGGGGCCGCTTGGCCAAGCGCGGCGGCTCAGCTCTTGAGTCGGTTCATGATCTCGGCGGTGACTGCCTGCACGACGCTCTCGGCCTCGGGATCAGACGTCGTCCCGCTGCCGCCGTCCTTGGCTGGCACAGCGCAGGTCACGCCCGGACGCCATTCGTCGTTGTCGCACAGTTCGCATTCCTTGAGCCCGATGCGCGGATCCGGCACGCCAAGCGTCTGCTTGATGTCGAGCAGATCCTTCAGGTGTTTCGGCGAAAACTGCTTCGGCTGCACGCCGAGCTGCGTGGTCACGATCACGGTGCGGCAGTACGCCTCGACGATCTCCATCTTGAAATAGGCGTCCTCGATGGTGTGGCTCCACGAAACGACGCCGTGATTTTCCATCAGCACCGTGTTGTGCTTGTCCACCAGCTCAGCCACCTTGAGCCCCATCTCCGGTGTGCCCGGAGTCTCGTACGGGGCGATCGGCACGCGGCCGATGAACACCTCGATCTCCGGGATCATGCAGGTCGGCGGCTGCACGCCGGCCACGGCAAAGCCGGTGGCGTACGGCGGGTGCGCGTGCGACACGGCGCGGGCCTTGGGCTGCGCCTTCATGATCGAGAGGTGCATCAGGATTTCGCTGGTGCGTTTCTTCATGCCGGCAAGTTGGTTGCCGTCAAGGTCCACGAGGCAGAGGTCCTCCGGCTTCATGAAGCCTTTCGAGACGAGCGTCGGCGTGCAGAGCACCACGTCCTCGGTCAGGCGAATCGACAGGTTGCCGCCGTTACCGTCCACATAGGCCCGCTGCCAGAGCCGGCGGCCAATCTCGCAAATCTGTTCCTTGAGCGCGTGCACGGCGGGGCTGTTGAACAATCGCTCAAGGTCGGCCTTCGGGCTGCTGGCGCGGACGGACGGGTCGATGCCGCCGTCGCTGGCTCCCCCCTTGGCCGGGCTGCCGTTGCGCTTGGCCCGCTCCACGCCCAGCTCCTTCATCCGGTCACGGGCCGACGGTGTCAGGATGGCATCGGTCGGGATGCTCCCCAAGCCCCCACCCCGGTGTAGTTCATCAATGTCCCTAGCGCTGTAAACTTTTTTCATAGGCCAAAAATTATTTCATTGGGTCGTGATACACCGTATCCACCAGCGCGGCGCAGATCGCGTCAACCGGTGTCGGCTCCGGGAACGGGGTGGCGGCCTCGCGGCCCTCAATGAAGCCGATTGTCTGGCCGACGTCGCCACCCAACGCATCGAAAACGACCAGGCTCGGCTCGGCGCTCAAGCCGTCCGGCGGCGTGGTGCCGTTCTGGTAACGGTCGCCCGTGTACGGGTTGACCACCAGCCAGCGGCCGCCCTCGAAGGACGGAATGGCCTGGCTCAGCGTCACGCGGCCGATAACCTTTCCCAGCCTCACGCGGCGTCCTCCTCCGTCTTGTCGACGATGCCAGTGATCATCATCCGCACCGGGCTGCGGTTGTCGCCGACCATGCGGCGCGCGGCCAGGCCGTCGGACGACACGATCACGCGCTGGTGCATGCCAGCCCCGTGCGGGTCGATGGCGATGATCGGCGTGCCGTCATCCTCGCCCTCGAGGTTGATCGGCTGGCACACCATGAGCCGCCATCCCTCCAGGCTGGGATGTTTGCGGGTGGCGACCACGTTGCCCTCGACTCGTGCCAGGCGCATGCTCAGTAAATCCTCAGGTTGTCCACCATCACGCACCGGCGCACGCGGGTGAACGTGCGCGGATTGGTCACGCCCTCGCCGGTCGGCGTGGCGACGGAAAAGCTCAGATAGCCCTCGCCACCCAAGCCCAGCCCGGCCATGCTCGGCCCGTTCTTCACGAACAATGTCGTGTCAAGCGCGCGGCCCATGGCGGTCATGTGGTTGACGTCGTGCGAATGAATGATCGCCGTGTGCCGGTAGTTGTGCTCGGATTTCTTGGCAGCCTCGATGCCTTCCTCGACGCTGCCCACGCGCACGATCGGCAGCATCGGCATCATTTGCTCCTCCTCAACGAAAAGATGATCGGTGCTCGTCTCGGCGAAGAGCAATTGCGTCCCGGCCGGGGCATTGACCCCGGCGGCCTGCGCCAGCACGGGAACGTCCTTGCCGATGAAATCCTTGTTGGTCGCAGCATGACCGCAGCCGGCGCCCTGCCCTTCCGGAAACACAAACGCGGCCTGTGTCAGCGCATCGAGTTGCGACCCGTTCAGCCGGACTGCCGCGTGGCGTTCCATCGCGGACATGAACGCATCCGCGACACTGTCCAGGACGAACACCTGTTTTTCGCCGATGCAAAGCAGGTTGTTGTCGTACGAGGCTCCCTGCACCACACAGCGCGCCGCGCGGTCGATGTCGGCGGTGGTGTCGACGAGCACCGGCGGGTTGCCCGGCCCCGCGCAGATGGCGCGCTTGCCGGTCTGCATTGCGGCGGCCACCACGCCCGGCCCGCCGGTCACGCAAAGCAGTCGCACGTGGTCGTTGGCGCACATTTCCCTGAACGACTCAAGCGTCGGCTGCTCGATGATGCAGGCGATGTTGCCGATGCCGATGGCGCGATGGATCGCCTCGTTGAACTGGCGCACCGCCATCGCGGCGCAGCGGCTCGCCGCGGGGTGGGCGTTGAACACCACCGCGTTGCCGGCGGCGACGATGTTGACGATGTTGCCAGCCAGCGTCGGGATCGAGTGGGTCGACGGCGTCACCGCGCCGACCACCCCGAATGGCGTGAACTCCTCCAGCGTGATGCCGTGGTCGCCGCTGCGCCCTTCCGGGTGCAGCCACTCGACGCCCGGCACGCCGCGGATGATCTGGAGCTTTTCGATCTTGTGGTCGAGCCGGCCGATCTTGGTTTCCTCCAGCTCGATGCGGCCCCACTCCTCGGCGTTGTCCTCGCACAGGCTCTTGACGATCTCGATGATCCTGCGGCGGGCTTCCACGCCCTGCTCCCGCAGTTGGCGGAATGCCTGGGCCGCCGCGTCGCACGCCGCGTCGGCGGTCGAAAACACGCCAAACTCCCGGCTCCCGCTGCCGCGCTTGGACTGGCACGAGCAGGAGCCGTCGTCGCCGGCCGGCTTGGCCTCGGGTGCCTCTGTGACGACCGTCGTGCCGCCGCCCAGGCGGCCCAGCACGTCCTCGATCACCTCGCGGATCAAGGTTTCATTCACTGCGTTTGCCATGTTGTCTTCCTCGTTTTAACGGTTCGTGGTTCCGCTTGGCCAACCGCTTGGCCAAGGGCGCTCAGGCGTCGCTTTCATTCTTCGCGTCGAAGATCACCCGGCCAAGCGCGTCGACGGAATCGACGATGCCGACCACCACGGCGTCCACCGGGGCGCTCTTCATGTTGGGCGCCAGCCGGGCGGAACTGCCCTGGGTGAACATCACCAGTTCCCCCTCGCCGGCGCCGACCGAGTCGACCGCGACGAGGGTGTTTTTGCCGGGGCGAAACCGGGTGGGATCATCTTCGTCGACCAGTTGCGGCCGGACGAGCAGCAGCTTGCGTCCACTCAATCCGGCGTCCTTCTTGGTCGCCACCACCGACCCCTCTACTCGGGCAAGGAACATTCCTTCGCCTTCCTATTTCCCAGCCGACTTGGGCAGCACGATGTTGACGTCGCTGTGCGGACGGGCGATCACGTGCACGCTGGCCAGTTCGCCGCCGATGGCCTTGATGGCCTCGGCGCCGGCGTCGGTGGCCGCCTTGACGGCGGCGACATCGCCGGTGACGCAGGCGCTCACGAGCGCACTGCCCACCTGCTGCATCGGGCCGGACAACTCCACGTTGGCCGCCTTGAGCATGGCGTCGGTTCCCTCGACCAGGGCGACGAGGCCCCGGGTTTCGATCAGTCCTATTGCTGGTTGTGACATATCAGTTTTTGTATTGGTTTTTGTACGGTAAAAAAATCAGTTTCGCCTGTGGTCGAGGTAGCGCTTGACCTCGCGCGCCACGACCAGTTCCTCGTTGGCCGGGATGACCATGACCCGGACCGGTGCATCATCCGCGCTGATGACCGTCTCGCCGGCCTCGGCCGCCTCGTTTTTCTCGGCGTCCAGCCGGATGCCAAGCTGATCCAGTTCGGCGCAGATCGCGGCACGGATGCCGGCGCGGTTCTCGCCAATGCCGGCGGTGAACACGAGCGCATCCAGCCCGTTGAGCTGCGCAAAGTAGGCGCCGAGCCAATGCCGCGCCGATTGCACGAATACGTCGAGCGCGAGCCGCGCATCCGCGTTGCCGGAGCCGGCCTCCGACACAATGTCGCGAATGTCGTTGTGGCCGCCGCTCAATCCCTTCAGGCCGCTCTCGTTGCAAAGCGTCGTCTCGACCTCATCGATCGACAGGCCGTCGCGCCGCATCATGTGCAGCACCGCCATCGAGTCGAGGTCGCCCACGCGGTTGTTGTGCGGCAGGCCGGATTGCGGGCTCAGGCCCATGCTGTTGCCGACGGCCGCCCCGTTGAGGATGCCGGCAATCGACGAACTGCCGCCGAGATGGCACGACACCACCCGCAGCGGCGGGCCGTTTACCGGCGACCCGGCGTCATCGACGTACAGGTTGCGGGCGCGCTTGGCCACGTCTTCGCGGCCGAGCAGTTCCGCCGAGCGCTCCGCGATGAACTTGTGGCTCGCGCCGTGAAACCCCCAGCGGCGAACACCCGCATCGTGCCAACTCGGCGGCACCGCGTAGCGCATCGAGGCTTCCGGTGCCCACTGGTAAAACGCCGTCTCGAACAGCCCCACCAGCGGCACGCTTGGCATTTTCTCCGCGAACAGCCGGATGCCCCGGATGTACGGCGGGTTGTGCGCCGGGGCGACGTGGTTGCAGGCCTCCATCGCGTCCACGACGTCCGTCGTTAACTCGAGGCAACCGGTGCACCCCTCGGCCATGATCGTCTTGAAGCCCACCGCCGCGAGGTCGTCCTCGGAGGCGATCCAGTCGCCCGCCCGAAGCTCGTCGAGCACCTGCCCGATCGCCCCGGCGTGGTCGCTCACCCGCTCCAGCCCGCCTCGTGTCAACAACTCACCGTCGCCGCCTGAAAAATCGAACAGGCGGTATTTCATCGAGGTCGACCCGAGGTTGGCGACGAGTATCTTCACGCGACTTACGCCAAGCGCTTGGCCAAGCGGCGGCTCACTGCAGCCACGCGCCCAAAGCCTTCAGATCCTCATGCGGTCGGGGGATCACCTGCACGCTGATCACCTCGCCGACATCGGCGGCGGCGGCGGCCCCGGCATCCGTCGCGGCCTTCACCGCGGCCACGTCGCCCCGGTAAAAGCCGGTCACGAAGCCGCTGCCGACCTTGTCCCAGCCGGTCATGGTGACGTTAGCCGCCTTGAGGGCGGCGTCGCTGGCCTCCATCAATGCGCAGAAGCCCTTGCACTCGATCATTCCTATTGCTTGTTCAGCCATGATGTTTTTTGCGTGATGGTTGCGGTTACTTGTTCGCCTTGCCCGGCGGGTTGTTGAACGCCTTCAACAGATCCTCGTGCGGACGGGCGATGACGTGCGAGCTGACCAGTTCGCCGACGCGGGCCGCGGCATTGGTGCCGGCGTCCACGGCGGCCTTGATGCTGCCGACGTCTCCCCTGGCCAACACGGTGATGAAACCGCCGCCGATCGGCACCGTCTTCACCAGGTTCACGTTGGCCGCCTTGACCATGGCGTCGCTGGCCTCAACACTGCCAACGTACCCCTTGGTCTCGATCATTCCTAATGCTTCGCTCATAATATGTCTTGGGTTAAAAAAATCAGTTCACCAGCTCACACGGCGTGTCCGGCTGCAGGTTCACCGCGTTGCCCTCGTCGGTGTCGATGTGCACCTCCAGCTTAAAACGGTCGTCCACGCGCACCAGCATCTCGTCGTACGTCACCGCGCACGGCCCGCCGATCCTCAGCTTCATCCGGCTCCCTGCCTCGACACCGTAATGCGCCGCGTCCTCCGGGTGCATGTGCACATGGCGCTCGGCGCGGATGATGCCTTCCGCCATCTCAAAAAAACCTTCCGGCCCCATCAGCATCCCGCCCGGTGTGCCGTCGATCTTGCCGGATTGTCGCAGCGGAATGTCGAAGCCCAGCGCGATCGCGTCGGTGTACGCCAGTTCCACCTGGTTCAGCGTCCGGCACGGGCCGAGGATGCGCAGGTTGGAGATCACCCGGCTGCGCGGCCCGACCAGCGTCACCGTCTCCTCAGCCGCAAACTGTCCCTCCTGATACAGCCATTTCATCGGCGTCAACTGATGCCCCTTGCCAAACAACGCCTCCACCGCCTCCTGCGTCAGGTGGCAATGTCGCGCGCTGACGTTCACCACCAACGGATTGGGCGCACTCCCGGTACTTGGCACCGGCTTGCCCATCCGCAGATACACCGCCTGTCGAACCAAATGCTCGACCACGGCTCGATGAACTGGATTCGTCTCAACAGCCATAAAATCGCTCGTCGGCGGTGAGAATGGCCTTATTTGAAAGATCGTCAACAAAAAACTTGCAAATAATTTCAATATCTTCCAATTATCGTGCCTG
The DNA here is from genome assembly GCA_014382705.1 of Verrucomicrobiota bacterium. GTDB lineage: Bacteria > Verrucomicrobiota > Verrucomicrobiia > Limisphaerales > UBA1096 > UBA1096. The sequence continues at coordinate 6,969 of JACNJE010000061.1, forward strand.
TGCAGGCAGAAGAACGCCAATTATTGATCGAACAGCACCTCCAAAAAGTGGAGTTTGCCTCCCTTGAGGAGTTGTCGGAGAAGGCCGATGTGTCGGTTTCCACCGTCCGGCGCGACCTCACCCTGCTTGAAACCAAGGGCACCATCCGGCGCACACACGGCGGCGCGCGCTTGGTGGCGCCCAAGTCGGACGAGTTTATCTTCACCGCCCGCGACACGCATCAACTGGACGAAAAAGAGGCGATTGGCCAAGCCGCCGCCGCACTCATCCGGCCAAACGAGGGCGTGATCATCGACGCCGGGACCACCACCTACCATGTGGCCAAGCAGTTGGCCGGGAACGCCTCGCACATCATCACCAACTCCCTGCCGGTGGCCAACCACTTCGGCTCCGACAACAGCGTCGAGGTGCTCGTGACCGGCGGGGTGATTTACCCAAGGCTCGGCGTGCTGGTCGGCCCGCTTGCGGCGGAGTCATTGTCCGGCATGCACGCCGACGTCGCCGTGATGAGCGCCGGCGGCATCACGCTCGACGGCATCACCAACTCCCACGCGCTGCTCATCGACATCCAGCGCGCCATGCTCGAGTCGGCGCAGCGGATCATCTTCTGCCTCGACCACACCAAGTTCAACCGCCGCTCCGTCTCCCCCCTCTGCGGACTCGACGCCGTCGACACCATCGTCACCGATGCCCAGGCTCCCGCCGGCCTCGTCGCTGAGTTGAAACAAGCCGGCACGCAGGTCATCATCGCCGACTGACACGCAGCGCTTGGCCAAGCGCTTGGTTTTCAAATTCACAACGAAAGTTTTGAAACCACGCGAATTATTCTTCGTGAACTTCACGCCCTTGTAGATCTGTCAGGCATGCGGGTACCGAAAACGAGCCTTCCGGGAACCCGACAACCACTCAATCGCCTCTTTTTGAACACACCCACAGAAGTCTTTCTTCACCTTAAAACCATCAACACCACACCTTGGCTCCCCGAAAAACTATTGCATTCCATAATCTCATAAAGGGCAGAAAACGTTTTCCTGATTTCATTTAAAACAAAAATGCCATGATATTCTATGAATATATTATGGATCGTGAAATCAATGGGGTTGGAAAAAATATCGAACAGCACATCCAGCTCCACTGCTTCAATATCCATCTTTAAGAGGTCTATTGATTCAAGATTATGATGATCAACGATTTCCCGGATGGTTGTGGTTTGAACATCCTCACCCCCCAAATCCTCGTCCCATTTTTTCAGAGTGAACGAACCGGTTCTTTTTTCAGGGCCGTAATTTAACTTAAATTTTCCGTTTTGGTTCCAAACAGCAATGTTGTTTAGATGAACGTTTCTCAATTCCTCAACATTTTTTTCCAAGACTGCATATGTATCACGGGATGGCTCGTAACCGTAAATCGTTGAATTCGGATAATTATCCCTGAAGTAAACGATTGAACTTCCAAAATTACTTCCCAAATCCAGAATGATTGGATTTCTTGATTTTATTTTAACATTTGATAATGGATAATCGTTGCCCTGAAGCACTGAAAAAATCATCTCTTTTTCGGCTCTAGGATATTGGAACCTAATTTTACTCTTATTTTTGAGTGTTATTTCAATCGTTTCCAGATGCTCCATCGTTCAAAAAATACATCACCGATAGGGTCACTTCGCCCTTACGTTTTCGGGGCGCCATCCCAATTCACCCACCAGTTTTTGAATTGCCGCCACTGGGTGTGGAGGTGTTCTCGCTGGCTGTCGCTGAGTCGATCCGGCGAGTGGATGGGGTGCCCGTACTCCGCGTGGCCTTCCAGCACCATGAGTTGTTTGTAAAATAAAACCAAGTCCGGCCCCTCGTCGAACTTGGCCAATTCCAACAAGGCATCGTCCAGCGCCTTGGCCAAGCGGCTCGCCTCGGCGTCGCCCTTGGCCGCCTGTTCGCACAGTTGAACCAAGCGCAGCACCTCGGTCGGCAGCGCGTTGCCCACGCCGGTGATCGCCCCCACCGCGCCACAGCGGACGTAGCCGTGAAACACCTGCGTGTCCACCCCCACCACCAGCGACAGGCCGGGGTCACGGCTGGTGATGTTTTCCGCAGCGTAGGTCAGCGACGCGGCACCGCCAAATTCCTTGAAGCCGACGAGGTTTGGGAACTCCCGGTTGAGGTCGAAGAACAACTCCGCCCTGGTTTCAAAACCGTAGTATGGGCTGTTGTAAATGACCGCCGGCAGATCACCGCCCGCCCGCAGGACCTCGGCAAAATGCGCCCGCTGCGCCGCCGGGGAAACGCCCCGCGAAAGCAACCGGGGAATCACCATCAACCCGGCCGCCCCAATCTCCCGCGCATGCGCCGCGTGGCTTGCCGCCTGCCGCGGACTTTGCGCCCCGGTGCCGACCACCACCGGCACGCCGGCCTTGGCCAAGCGGCTGACGCCTTCCTGCCGTTGCCCGCCGGTCAGCAACGGCCAGTCGCCCATCGACCCGCAATAGACTACCCCCCGCATCCCGGCTGCCACCAGGCGCTTGGCCGTGGCCACCAGTGCATCAAAGTCAGGCACACCGCCGGCGTCACACGGCGTCATCAAGGCGGGAAGGCACCCGCGAAAAATAGTCGAACTCATCGGCGCGAAATCATCCGCACCCAACCCCTCTTTGGTCAACACCCATAAGTAAACTACGCCAACAGATTATGGCCCCCCTGGCCGTGGACATCGGTTAACCGGAAATCGCGGCCTTGGTGGCGATAGGTGAATTGTTCATGATCCATGCCGGGGCAGTGCAGGATGGTGGCGTTGAGGTCGTGGACATGCACCTTGTCCTGCTCGGCGAAATAGCCGAACTCGTCGGTCGCACCGTGGACAATTCCCGGCCGGATGCCGCCCCCGGCCATCCAGACGGTAAACCCGTGCGGGTGATGGTCGCGTCCGTATCCGGAACCGTCACCCTGCGCCATGGGAGTCCGGCCAAACTCGCCGCCCCAGATCAACAGCGTCTCGTCGAGCAGGCCGCGTTGTTTCAGGTCGGCGATCAGAGCCGCGATGGGCCGATCCACCGCGCGGCAACGCTCGGTGTGTTGCTTCGCAATCTCGCCGTGAGAATCCCAGCCTTTCTCGTACAACTGCACAAACCGCACGCCACTCTCGCTCAAGCGCCGAGCCAGCAGGCAATTGTTGGCGAAGGACACCCTGCCCGGCTCGGCCCCGTAGGCCCCGCGCTTGGCCAAGTCAACGAGATGCTTGAAATCGACGTACGCCTTGTCAAACACCGCGATTTCGCCCTCCTGCAGCCCGGCGCACACCTCACGGGCCCGCTTGTTGTCGTTGTGAGCCGCCGTGT
>JACNJE010000126.1 GCA_014382705.1 Verrucomicrobiota bacterium
ATTTCGTTTGGGACGAGGTGGAACTCGTCCCTCCCAGTTGGATGTCGGCATCCCTTGGCCAAGCGTGGAAAAGGGGTTTCATCGTCGGGGTGTTTTGACTAGCGTACCGCCCCGACTATGAACGAGGCGAACACGGTGGAACAAGCGGCGTCCGGCGGCGAGACGATCGAGAGCCTTCGCAGCCTGCTCGACGGGCTGAGAGTGCAGTTTGAGGGGGCCGGGATCGACCCCGGCTTGGCCGGCATGCTGGTGAACGTGGTCGGTGCCGCATTGCTCATCTTCCTAAGTTGGTTGGCCTATCTCTTGGCCAAGCGGGTGGTGCTGCGGGCCATCCGGTTCCTGTCGAGCAAGTCCAGCTTTGGCTGGGACAAGGTGCTCGTCGAGCACAAGGTGTTCGCCCGTCTCTCCAATGTGGTTCCCGCCCTCGTGGCGCATGTGCTGGCTCCGGTGGTGTTCGCCGGGGTGGAGAGTCTGGTCGGTTTCGTGCAGGGCTTGGCCAAGGTGTACCTCGTGGGGGTGCTGTTGTTCACGCTTCAGGCGCTGCTCAATGGGCTGCAGACGATTTACCAGCGTTTCGACATCGCCAAGCGCATCCCGATCAAGGGCCTGCTGCAGGCGGTGATGCTGGTGGCCTGTTTTGTCGGGGGCGTGTTTATCATCTCGATCGTGATGGGCCGCGAGGTCGGCACGCTGATGGCCGGCTTGGGCGCGATGGTCATGGGGTTCCTGTTTGTGTTCAAGGACGCGATCATGGGTTTGGTGGCCGGGATTCAACTCGCCACCAACGACACCGTGCGCAAGGGCGACTGGATCGAGATGAAGGCATATGGCATCGACGGCGACGTGATCGACGTGTCGCTCACGACGGTGAAGGTGCAGAATTTCGACAAGACCGTGGTCAGCATCCCGGCGTCGAAACTGATCACTGACGCCTGCCGCAATTGGCGCGGGATGAAGGACTCCGGCGGGCGGCGGATCAAGCGGCCGATCCGCATCGACATGCGCTCGATCCGGTTTGCCGACGAGGCGCTGCTCGGGAAGTTTCAGCGGTTCGAGATGCTCGGGAATTACTTGCAATCGAAACTCGACGAGGTCAACGCGCACAACCAGACGGCCAACACCGACTTGTCGGAACTGGTCAACGGCCGGCGCCTGACCAACATCGGCACCTTCCGCGCCTACATCATGGCCTACCTGAAAAACCATCCTCAGATTCGGCAGGATCGCACGTTCCTCATCCGCCAGCTTGAGCCGGGCGACAACGGGTTGCCGATCGAGATTTACATTTTCACCGACACGACGGTTTGGGCCGAGTACGAGGCGATCCAAGCCGATATTTTTGATCATCTGCTGGCCGTGATTCCGGAGTTCGGGCTGGCGCCATTCCAGAATTCCACCGGCAAGGAATCGATCAGCGGCACGCTCGATGTCTCGATGGTCAATCGATAATTGCGCTTGGCCACGCGCTTGGCCAAGCTGAGCCCGTGCAGACGTTGACGGCAGAGTGTGTGTTGGACGCGAAGGCGATCCTCGGCGAGGGGCCGGTTTGGCGAGCGGAGACGCAGGACTTGGTTTGGGTGGACATCGAGAGTGCCCGCGTCTGCTGCTTCAACCCGGCCACCGGCGAAAACCAAACGTGGGATGTCGGCGAAAAACCGGGCTTGGCCGTCCCGACCCAGCGCGGCGACTTGATCCTCGGCACAAGCGTTGGCTTCGTGCGGCTCGACTTGGCCAGCGGCGTGTTGTCACCGATCATCGATCCGGAGCAGGATCTGCCGAACAACCGGTTCAACGACGGCAAGGTCGATCCGGAGGGACGGCTTTGGGCCGGCACGATGGGCATGGACGAGTCACCGAACGTCGGCAGCCTCTACCGGCTCAACCGCAATCTCTCCGCCGACAAGTTGTTTGACCAGGTCAGCATCTCCAACGGCCTGGCGTGGACGGGCGATCAAAAATCGTTTTACTACATCGACTCGCCGACGCGGCGTGTGGATGTGTTCGACTGTGACATGGCCAGCGGCACGGTGTCGACTCGGCGGACAGCGTTCAAACTGCCGGACGGCATGGGTTACCCGGACGGCATGTGCATCGACAACGAAGGGATGCTCTGGGTGGCGCTGTGGCAAGGCTGGGGTGTGGCGCGGTTTGCGCCGGGCGGGGCGCTCTTGGCCAAGGTGGAGGTGCCGGTCGAGTGCGTGACGTCGTGCTGTTTTGGTGGCGAAAACTGGGACGAACTGTACATCACCACCTCCAGCCGCGACCTCGACGAGGCAGGCAGGGCGGCGCAGCCGCTTGCCGGCGGGGTGTTTCGTTGCAAGCCGGGAGTCAGCGGCCCGTCGACGAACCTGTTCCTCGGCTAGTCGGTGATACTTTCGCCAATGATTCGCCGGTAGGTTTTCTCGGCATGGTCGTAGGCGGCATTGAAATCGGCGATTTCGTCTTCGCCCATGAAGCGGCGTTTTTGTGAGCGGCATTTTTTCACTCCGGCAAGGCACCACTCGGCGCTGCGCTTGGAGGCGCGGATCGGCTTGCCATCGACGAGCACGAACACCGGGTTGGTGTGCGACGACGGCAGGATGCGCAATGCCACCCAACTGCTGAACTCGATCGGCACCTCGAAGGCGATGTCACGCAATTCGCCGTCGGCGACGATTTCTTTTTTCGCGATGGGGTAGCCGTTGACGAGCACTTCGACCGGCACCTTGCGCGTGTTATGAAGCCGGGCACGCTCGATGTGCCAGTACGGTTTCCGGGCATAGCTGCGGTTGGCCAAGCCGGGGATCGGTTCGTCGTTGAGGCGCGCGGCGACCTTGGCCGTGACGAGCACGGTGTCCGCCTTGGCCAAGCGCAGCTCGCTGCCGTCCACTCCCATCTGCACGTTGTCGACTTGAAAATCGATCAAGTGGCTCCGCCCATCGCCGACGTAGTTGCGTCCGGCGCGGATGCCTTCGCACCAGTCGTTGTAAGTAAGTCTGCCGTCGAGCTTGACGTACGAGCGGCCAAGGCCGACGCGCTCGCCGTAGATGCACGGGAAGTCGGTCTCGCCGCTGATGCGTGTGCGGAAGCCGCAGTTGAGGGTGTGATACCAAATATTGAGCTCCCAAACCGACGGCGTGTCCACCATCGAGAGAAAGTCCACGGCCGGAACCGGTTTGCCGTCGGGGCCGGGAACCCTGTGTGTGACGTCGGCGATGTATTCGTTGGCGCCGATGCCGTTGAATGGGGGCACCTCATAGGTCGGCAGAGTGGGGCCGGTTTGGTTGAGCCCCCACCCGGAATGCGCCGGGCCGACGAGCGCGCCCTGCCGCTTGGCCCAGCGGAGGGTGTTCAGGCACAGCTTGGGCCAATGGTGCTTGGATTCGCCCCCGGGATACATCTGGTTATTTAAGCGCAACAGGCACAAATGGCCGGATTGATGCGAACCAAAGCCGGAAACCTCAACGTCGTAGCGCAGCAAATAGGGAAACTGGGAGACGGTATCATCTTTGCCAGTGAAAAACTGTTTCTGATAGTCAAAACAAGGCCCCCAAGTGAGGTTGGCGCCGACCTTGAGATCCTCGCCGAGGCAGTGCCGCATCATGTCCGGCGCGTGGACGCCCTCGGTTGGATTGGTGTAATGGGCACAACCGGCGGCGTGAATGTGGTGATCGCCCGACCACCAGCCCATCAGTGAAGGATCAATCCAGCGCTCGACTTTGAACGTCTCGGTGGTATCGGAATCGGCGATGGTGATAGCGCGAGTTTGTGGCAGCGACTCCGGGCCACGGTAAAAGCGGATGGTGTAGGTTCCGCTTGGCAGTTTCACATGCTCGCCATCGGCACGGTAAATCTGGGGATGGAAGTGAAAGTCGGGCGCAAGCCGTTTGGCCTGCGATGGATACACCCGGCCGAAGCGGTCGCGGATTTCAAACCCAGCGGTCGTCGGCTTGCCGTTTTCATCGAGCACCTTGAGATGGAGTGAGTGTGCCGGTTGGCAATCGAAGAGCAGGTTGATCTCGTTGCGGAACCCGAGATCCTGTGTCCCTTGGCCGACGTCGAAGCTGAGCTTGGCATCCCGCTTGCCGGCGTCGCGGCTGAAAAGCTGCACGATGCGATACTCAAGCGACAACCCGCTGAGCGTCTTGGTGAGTGGCTGGGCATTGTGCACGGCCAATCCAAGCCATCGATCGACGATCTGGCTCTGTGGCGATCCGGCGTGAGGGCGGGAGTTCGGGCTGCTGGCGCGCAGTTCAGCAGTGACTCCGGCTTGATTACGTACCTTGACGAGGAAATTACGCCAGCCTTGCTCAACCAGTTCGTGCTTGGCCGGGCCGGCATTCACCTTGACTCGCGACTCGGGATTGATGTGGATATCAACGAGGCAATGGGCGTCGAGAATGCGCTGCACTTCAGCGACAGCCTCGGTGGCGTCCGCTTGGCCAAGCGCTTGGTTGAGCCGTTTTTTGACCTTCGGAGAAAACGGTTCGCCCAAATAATCCTTGGCCTCAACGAGCCGTTGAATCTGCGCCTTCAGCGGCTGAAGAGCCACGTCATGGACTTCGGGAAGTGATTGAGAGTGTGCGACTTGGGCGGCGACAAAGATTCCAAGAGCGACGGTTTTCCGTGAAAAAAAAGAAGTTTGCATGGTAATTGCTAGGCTATGTGACGCCAATATGGGGCGGTTTTACCGTAATACAAGGGCAAAGCGGCTGTTTTTTGCTGGAAATAAAAATGAAAAAAGTTTGTTTTTTCGGGTTGACAGTTGCGGAATGGATGCGGAAACTTCGCAAGCCGTTCGCGGTAAAAGACTTTAACAACAAAATCATGAACAAGAACATACGTGTGATTATTGGCGTTGCAGTAGCAATAATTGGTGGATCAATGGTTTCTGCCACAGCTGCCGTAGACAAGGATGCAATCAAGGCGGCTTTTTTGAAGGCGCCCGGTGCTGAGATGCCTTACATTGCCAACACGTTGGTGGCGAAGGCGAAGAAGATCGACAAGGCCGAGACTGCGATGGAGGTTTTGCGTGTTGCGGTCGCCAAGAAGCCGGCCGTTTGCGTTTCAGTGGTTAGTTTCATTTGTGCTTTGGTGCCTGACGCTGCGGCTCAAATTGCTGCTGAGGCGGTGAAGCTGACCCCGCAATATACCAAGGATATTGCCCGGGCGGCTGCCAAGGCTGCCCCGGCGAAGATCGACAAGATCGCGATCGCGATTCTAAAGGCCACCAACGTCAAAAAACACCAGATGGTTTACAACTCAGTTGTGGCGGCGGTGCCGTCCCTGTTTATGACAGTCAATCAAGCCGTGCTCGCTGGAGGCAGTTCCGATTCGAAGGGTGTCATCACGACGGTGGATTCCCCGATTGCGGCGCTGGGTGCCGACGGATCCGTGGCCGATTCAAGTGTCACGTTTCCATCGACCGCGCCGACGCCGGTGACCGCATCCCCGGGTATTGATCCCGCGCGTTACAACGCTCCCTGATCGTCGCTTCGATACCGATTTTTAAAGCCCGCTTAACGGCGGGCTTTTTTTGTACTAACCGTTGTTGCCCTATAAATGGTGAACGTCTCGACGGACCTGAATATTCTCGACCCAAAAGATAACGTTGCCACTGTGCGTCGTACGCTCAAAGGCGGTGCTTCGGTGGCTGTCGATGATGGTTGTGTTGGGTTGAGCCAGACTGTCCCGGGAGGCCACAAGATCGCCCTGACGCCGGTGGCCACGGGTGGGGAGTTGGTGAAATATGGCCAGGTCATTGGTTATGCGAAGACGAACATCGCGCCGGGGGAGTGGGTGCACATTCACAATGTTGAGTTGAAGGAGGTCGACCGGGATTACGGTTTTTGCGAAAAGAATGCCGAACTGCCTGCACGGGAGGGAGATCAGGATTTTTTTTCTGGCTTTGCACGGCCCGGCGGCAGGGCCGGAACCCGCAATTATATTGGCGTTATATCGAGCGTGAACTGCTCCGCGTCGGTGGCCCGGTATGTGGCCGACCGCTTTCGCTCCAGCGACTTCAACGGTGATCTTGCCGATGTGGACGGTGTCGTCGCCTTCACGCACAAGGGGGGGTGCAGTTACGACCCCAACCACGGCCATGAGCTGTTGCAGCGTGTCATCGCGGGAATGGCGCGCCATCCAAACATCGGCGGGTACGTGTTGGTTGGGCTGGGCTGCGAGGTCAATCAGGTACCCGGCTTGGTGGAGAAGTATCACCTTGATCGGTTGCGGGAAGGGGAGCAGGCGCCGGCGTTCCTGACCATTCAGCAAACCGGCGGCGTCCGGAAAACCGTCGAGTCCGCCGTCAAGGCGGTTGAGAAAATGCTGCCCGGTGTCAACGCGCAGCGGCGAACCGCACAACCGGTTTCCAAACTCACACTGGCGATGAATTGTGGCGGCTCCGATGCCAACAGCGGCATCTCGGCCAACCCCGCGCTTGGCGTCGCCTCCGACGAACTGGTGAGGCAGGGAGCGGCCTCTGTCTTCGGCGAGACCACTGAAATCTACGGGGCGGAACATCTGCTCACCCGCCGTGCGGTGACGCGTGAGATCGGCGAGAAACTCGTTTCGCATATCCGCTGGTGGGAGGAGCACACCGCAATGTTCGGCTCGACCATCGACAACAACCCCTCTCCGGGAAACAAGGACGGCGGCCTCACCACGATTTTTGAAAAGAGCCTCGGTGCCGTAGCCAAGGCGGGCCAGGCGCCGTTGTCCGCCGTTTACGACTATGCCGAGCCGATCGAGGCCAAGGGCTTGTGTTTCATGGACACACCGGGAAACGACCCGGTCAGCATGACAGGGCTTGTCAGCGGCGGCTGCAACGTTGGCGTGTTCACCACCGGGCGTGGCAGCGTGTACGGCTGCAAGCCGTCGCCGTGCATCAAGGTTGCCACCAACACCCCGATGTACAATTGGATGGAGGAGGACATGGACATCAATGCCGGCACAATTCTCGACGGCACCGAGACGGTCGCGGAGGTCGGACGGCGGATTTACGACAAGATTCTCGCCGTCGCCAGTGGCGAAAAAACCAAGAGTGAACTGGCCGGAATGGGCGATGAGGAGTTCGCCCCGTGGATGCTCGGCCCGACCCTTTAGCCCGATGGAAATCGTTAACCTTGACCAGGCGGTGTCGTTCCGGACCAAGGACGGCTCGGAGATAAGGGAGCTGCTGGCGCACCGCAATTCCGCGATACGCAACCAAAGCCTGGCAGAGGCGCGGATCCCGGTCGGCGCCGAGACGATAGAGCATTATCATCCCCGGGCGGAGGAGATTTACTTTATCACCCACGGCACGGGGCGGATGAAGCTTGGCCAAGCGGAGCGGGAGGTGCGGCCCGGTGATGCCATCGCGATTCCCCCCGGCCAAGCGCATAAGCTCTGGAACACCGGCGACGCGCCGTTGCGTCTGCTCTGCTGCTGTGCGCCGGGCTACGAACACGACGACACCGTCCTGACCGAGCCGGCCGAAGCTTGAACGATTGCATCGGCCCGGCTTTGCCCGCACAGTGCGCTTGGCCAAGGCCAAGGTGATGTATCAACCCACGACTGTCCGACTGTTCATCAAGCCATTCTGCGGCTGGTGCGCCGAGGCAACGGAGTGGCTCGACCGCAACCGGATCCAATACAACACGCTTGACGTGACCTCCGACCGCGCCGCCTGGGACGAGATGGTGCGGTTGAGCGGCCAAACCTGCGCCCCGGTGATTGAGGTCGATGGAGAGATGCTTGCCGACTTCGGGGCGTCCGAGCTGGCCCGGTTTTGGGAGGAGCTCGGTTGACAGTTCAACAACGCATGCGCGACACGATCCCTCTCCAGCAACGCAAACGCCTCCCCGAGTGGCTCCGCGTGAAGCTGCCAACCAGCAGCGCCTTCTCGCGCACGCGCAGTTTGCTGGAGGAGTTGAACCTGCACACGGTCTGCGAGAGCGCCAAGTGCCCCAATCATTGGGAGTGCTGGAGCAGGGGCACAGCGACGTTCATGATTGCTGGCGACCGCTGCACGCGTGCCTGCGGCTTTTGCGCGGTGAACACCGCCAAGCCGCTGCCGCTCGAGGGTGACGAGCCGGAGCGAGTCGCCGAGGCGACGTACCGCATGAAGCTCAGGCACGTCGTGATCACCGCCGTCGCCCGGGACGACCTCGCCGACGGGGGTGCCGGTCATTTTCACGCCACCATCGAGGCGGTGCGCCGCCGGAATCCCGGCATCGTCATCGAGGTGCTCGTGCCGGACTTTCTCGAAAAAGATGACGCGCTGCAATGTGTGCTCGATGCCAAGCCGGAGATTTTCAACCACAACCTCGAGACGGTGCGCCGGCTGACGCCTGCAGTGCGTTCCCGTGCCCTTTACGACCGGTCGCTCGCGGTGCTGTGCAAGGCCAGGGAGCGGGGCGGCGGTGCCGGTTACACCAAGTCTGGCCTGATGCTTGGCCTTGGCGAAACGGAGGCGGAGTTGCTCGAGGCGATGACCGACCTGCGCCTGGCCAAGTGCGACCTCCTGACGCTGGGCCAATATCTGCAGCCGAGCCCCTGCCATTTGCCGGTGGCCGAGTACGTGACGCCGGCGAAGTTTGAGGAGTACGGGGACAGGGCGCGGGAGATGGGCTTCCGGCACGTGGCCAGCGGCCCGATGGTGCGCAGCTCGTACCACGCGGACGAGGTACAGTTGCCGCCCGGGGCCTGAGTTTTTTCGATGGCGCGCAGTAAAACCTTTGCAAGCCGGTGCGGCGATTTCACACTCACCGCAGTCGTGTTGTCGAAGGCACCATGGGTGATCCCGGTTGTTGCGGCGTGTCTCCTGACCGCCAAGCCAGGCCGCGCGCTTGGCCAGGAGGGCGCCAGCACGGGCCGGTTTCGCATTACGGAAAAGTCCGCGGACAGCCGACGCATCTCCATCCTCACCGGCTCCGAGGCGGTGTTTCAGGGCGATGGCATGCTGTTGACCCACCCGCGACTGGTCACCGTTACGGACGAGGGCAAGACCAATCTCGTGTTCACCGCCAGCGAGTGTCTTTACGATCAGGACAAAAAAACAATCCGCTCGCCCGGCGCACTCTCGCTCGCCACGGGTGACGGCCAGATGCAGCTTAAAGGCATCGGGTTTACCGGGAATTTGGTCGGGCCGACCTTGTCCGTCTCGAGCGACGTCGAGGCCAGGCTGGACAAAAAAGCAAGTCGTCGGCCGCTTGGCCAAGCGCGTAAAAAGAAGGAAACCCCAGCCTCGGAGCCGCTCCGAATCACGTCTGACCAGTTCAATCTCGAGCCGGGCCAAGCGCTATTTCGCGGCTCGGTTTTGGTGAAGGACGCCGACGGCAATCTGAGCAGTGACTCGATCGCGGTTGGCATGGGGGAGGACGACTGGGAGGTGCAGACGATCCGCGCGACTGGCAGCGTGGTGCTGCGGGCCGAGCAAATCCAAACCACCAGCGAGCAGGCCGACTACGACCTGTCCGCCGGGTTGATTGTGCTCAAGGGCAACCCAAGCTGGACGATGGGCGAGCGTTCCGGCCGGGCTGATCTGCTGATGATCCATCGAGAGTCGCAATCCGTGAACGCCGAGGGGGAGGTCACCATGAAACTCCCGGCAGACTCCGTTGCGGAGGGCGGGCTGCTGGACTTTGCCGCGCCGGGAGACGGGGCGGCGGGCGGACTCCCGCTTGAGATTCGCTCCAATGTTTTTTTGTACCAGTCCGCGACCCCGGATAAAACCGGGTTTGCGCGGTATATCGGTGCGGTTCGGCTGGCCCGCGGCGAAGGCCGGCTGCGGTGCAGTTTCCTGAACGTGCGCCTGGCCAAGGGCGTCGGCGGAGTCGTGGAATCGGTCAATGCCGCGGTCGGCGTCAGGCTGATGCAGGGGGAGAATCAACTCACGGCACAGACGGCCACTTACGACTTGGCGCAGAATACGATCCGGTTCCTTGGCGAGCCGAAGTGGAACTGGGGCACACAAAGCGGCCGGGCGCGCTTGGTCGAGTTGTCCCCGGCCGATGGCGTGTTCCGCGCGAGCGGCAGGGTGAGGATGCAGTTGCCCCGGCCCGGGGGAGACGGACAGTTTCTGGTGTCGAGCGGCGCAAAAACGGAACCCGGCGGCGAGCCGCTGTTGGTCGTCTGCGATTCGTTCGAGTACCGGCAGGCAGCGAAGGCCAAGGGACTGGACTCGGCGACATTCAACGGCAAGGTCGTGTTGAGTGGCGATGGCGGGTCGCGAGTGCAGGCGCAGCGGGTGGCGATGGGGATCGACCCGGGCGCAGCCGGGTTGGTGTCGCTCGACGCCACCGGCGGCTTGGTCGCCACAACGACCGGCGCAAACGCCATGCGGTATGCGGGCGACCGCCTCGTTTACACCCCGTCGGACGAGACCGTGCACCTGACCGGCCGGCCAAGCGTGGAGATTCGGACTCGTCGCGACGGCGCGGAGGTGATTGCGCTTGGCCAAGCGGCGATTTACAACTTGGGCACCGGGTGGCTGCGCCTGTCGGGCGACCCGGTGCTGAAAACCGCCGAGGGCGAGTTGCGCGGCCGCGAGATTGTGTTCAACCCGCAAACCAAGCGACTCAAGGCCACCGGCCGCTGGAAGATGACGCTGAACCCGAACACGGTCGCCAAGATGCGAGGGCGAACCGAGCCGCTGGATGAAACAAAACCATGAGCCTGCTTGAGGCGAACGGCTTGGCCAAGGAGTACAAGAAACGGCGCGTGGTCAACGGCGTGACGATCACCGTGTCGCCCGGGGAGGTGGTCGGCCTGCTCGGCCCGAATGGCGCCGGCAAGACGACCTCGTTCAACATGATCGTCGGGTTGGTGCGGCCGGACGAGGGCGAGGTGCTCTTCGAGGGCAAATCGATCGGCGCCCTGCCGATGCACCAACGGGCGAGGCGGGGCATCGGCTACCTGACGCAGGAGCCGTCGGTGTTCCGCAAGCTGACGGTCGAGCAGAATATCCTGGCGATCCTTGAGACCTGCACCTCCGACAAGCTGGAGCAGAAGGCCCGGCTCAAATCCCTGCTCGAGGAACTCGACCTGACCACCCTTGCCCGGAACAAGGCGTACACCCTGAGTGGCGGGGAGAAACGGCGGCTGGAGATTACCCGGGCGCTGGTGACCAGCCCGCGGATGCTGCTGCTCGACGAGCCGTTCAGCGGGATCGACCCGATCGCTGTGTACGAGGTGCAGAAAATCGTGCGCAAGCTCAAGGAGCGGCGGATGGGCATCCTGATCACCGACCACAATGTCCGCGAAACACTCAAGCTGGTGGATCGCGCCTACATCATCCACAAGGGGGACGTCCGTTGTGAAGGCGAGGCGGAGTTCCTCGTGAACGATCCCACCGCGCGGGAAATCTACCTCGGCCCGGAGTTCAACCTGTAGCATGGCGACAAAGAAAAAACCGAAACGGGAGAAGATCACGACCGAGCGGTTCTACAGCGAGCAGGCCGAGCATCTGCATCTGAAACTGATCGCCGGGGAGAGCGGCCTCGGCCGGACGATCATCGAGCCGACGGTCAACCGCCCGAGCCTCGCGCTGGCCGGCTTCACCAAGTACATCGCCTATAAGCGCATCCAGGTGATCGGCAACGCGGAGGCGTACTATCTCAAGTCGCTGCCGATGCGGGAACGCGTCAAGAGCTACCGGAAACTGTGCTCGTACAAGATTCCTTGCATCGTGTACACGCGAAATTTACCGATCGACCGGGAGTTGAAATCGATCGCCAACGAGTTCGGCGTGCCCGTTCTTCAGACCCCGATGGTGACGATGCGGTTCGTGAGTGTGGCCACGATCGAACTCGACCTGCTGTTCGCGCCGCGGGACACGCTCATCGGGAGCATGGTGGACGTTCACGGGATCGGGGTGCTCATTCGTGGCGAGAGTGGTATCGGCAAAAGCGAAACCGTACTCGAGTTGATTGAGCGCGGTTACAGCCTGGTTGCGGACGACCTCACCCGGATCACCTTGTTGGACAGTCGGGAAATCATTGGGACGAGTTCCGAGTTGTCCCGCTACCACATGGAGGTGCGCGGTATCGGAATCATTAACGTGGCGGCCATGTTCGGCGCGAAGAGCATCCGCACCGAGAAGCGCCTCGACCTCGTGGTCACCCTCAAGGCGTGGAAGGAGGTCAAGGACATCGACCGTCTCGGGATGGATGAGGATCACATGAAAATCCTCGGCATCAAGGTACGGCACGTGAGCATCCCGGTTCGTACCGGGCGAAACCTGGCCCGGTTGATCGAGGTGGCCGCCCTCAACGCGAAGTTGAGTGCCGCCGGGTACAACCCCGCTCGCGAGTTGAACGACCGGTTGATCGCAACCATGGCCAAGGGAAAACCTTGACAGCGGCATCATGACGAAAGACCCAAAACCAGACGAACCCAGTGAGAAGGACACATGGGTGCCAAAGAACCTCCTGCGGGAGATGAAGTCGTTTGCCGACAACGAAGGCAAACAAATGGTCGGCTTCATGCGGAGCACCATTCGCAACGTGGTGAATCCGGACGAGAAGCCGCCGGCCGAGCCTTCAACGGATCAGCCGAAAGGCACCGATGAATGGGAACTGCCTCGCCGATTGACCGATCTGCTTGAGGCCGCTTCCGAAGTGACCGGGAAAACCCCGGCACAGTTGATGGCGTCTTGTGTTTCCCGGTCTATCGAGGAGGTGATCCGCGACGAGGAGGCCAAGCGGGCTGCCGCGAAATCCAAGCTCGATCAACTCCGGCAGGGCGGCGACTGATCACTCCTCGAACAGCAGCACGTCCACCGGGTCGCCCTTGGCCAAGCGGGATTCCGGCGGCAGATCGACCAGGCCGTTGGCCTCGGCCAAGCTGCCCAGCATGTGCGAGCGCTGCCCGCCGGCGTTCCAGACCAGCCCTTTTGCATCGATCGTCACCCGCACGAAATGCCGCCGATCCCCCCGGTTGGCCAGTTCATCCGCCAGCCGCCCCGGCCGCTTGGCCAAGCGCCACTCGGCGGCACCCTGCATCTTCAACAGCGCAGGCCGAACCAGCAGCAGGAACGTGACGAGTGCCGAGACCGGGTTGCCCGGCAGGCCGAACAGTGGCTTGCCGCCGACTTGGCCCAGCACGAACGGCTTGCCCGGCTTGACGGCGACCTTCCAGAAATCGAGCGAGCCACGGAGCCGTTCGATGGCCGGCTTCACATGGTCATGGTCACCCACCGAGACGCCGCCGGAGGTCACCACTGCGTCGTTCTCCGCGAACGCCCGCTCCAGCGCAGCCACCGTGGCGTCGAGCGAGTCCGGCACAATCGGGTACAGTATCGGCAGCCCGTTAGTCCGGGCGACGACTGACGCCAGCAAGGCACGGTTGCTCTCGTAAATCTCGCCCGGTTTCAAGCCGGAGGGCGGCTCGACCAATTCGCTGCCGGTGGCCACAAGCCCGACCTTCGGCCGGAGCCCCACTTCGATCGAATCGTGCCCGGTTGCCGCCAGCAACCCGATCGTGCCGGCTGTGATGCGCGCGCCAGCGGCAACCACCAGGTCGCCTTCGCGGACGTCCTCGCCTTTCAGCCGGATGTTCTCCCACGGCTTGACCGAGTCGTTGCAGCGGACAGTGCCGTCCTCGCCGGGAACGGTGCTGCAATCCTCCTGCATAATCACGGCGTTGGCGCCTTGCGGGATTGGCGAGCCGGTGAAAATCCTCATGCAGGTGCCTTCACCTAGTGTGTCGGCCGGTTGAGCTCCGGCCGGGATTACACCGAGACATTTCAGATCGACTGGCGACTCGGGGGTGGCGCCATTGAGGTCGGCACTCCTGACCGCGTACCCGTCCATGGCTGAATTGTCGAAGCCCGGCAGCGACACGTTGGTGTTGGCGTCGGCGGCGGCAAAACGGCCGGTGGCACCGGCCAAGGGGACGGTTTCGGTGCCGGGCAACGGAGCGGCTGCAAGCGACCGTTCAACGGCTTCTTCAAGTGACAACATGCGGGAGGGAGTGTCGCTGTTAATCTTCAGAGAATCAAACCAACGCGCAGGATGTTCTGGTTTGCCGGGTTGGCGGATGGTACTTGTCCGCAACCCGTGGGAACCGGAACGGAGACAGCCAGCCACGCAAAAAAGGTCGATCAACTGTTCGGCGCGATTGCCCGGCGATACGACCTGGTCAACGACATCCAGAGCCTTGGCCTGCACCGGCTCTGGAAACGCCGCGTGGTGGCGCTGTCCGAATTCCGGGAGGGGGAACTCGGACTGGATCTGTGCTGCGGCACGGGCGATCTCGCGATCGGCTTGGCCAAGCGGGGCGGCTCGCTGGTGGGGATGGACATGAACCACCCCATGCTGCGGCAAGCCGCCGGCCGCTTGGCCAAGCGGGGCAGGAATCAGGTCAGTCTCGCCCAAGCGGATGCCTTGAACCTCCCGCTTGGGGATGGCACCGTCGACCTGGTGACGGTCGGTTACGGGCTGAGAAACCTCGCCAACCTGAAAGCCGGCCTGCGCGAGATCACACGCGTCCTGAAGCCGGGGGGGCGTCTGTTGATCCTGGATTTCGGGAAGCCGGCCAACCGCGTCATCCGGTCGGTTTATTTTCTATACCTCGCATTGATGCTGCCGGTGTTTGGCTGGCTGTGTTGCGGCAACGCGTCAGCCTACGCCTATATCCTAAAGTCCCTGAAAAAATATACCGCGCAGAAAGGGGTGGCAGCCGTTCTTCGAGACATGGGCTATCACTCCGTTCAGGTTATAGAGATCATGGCGGGAACAATGAGCATTCATATTGCCATAAAACAGGAACATCACCCCCAGATTCATCGTGGAAAAACATTATAATACCTCTTGTCAATGGGATGCTATAGCGTACCATTCCCGGTTGCGCCATTAAATGGCGTATTGTAACCAAAAAGATTATGAGCAAGGATACGGTTGAGTTATACCAACGGGCTCGTGCGGCATTGCAAAAGGAACAGGCTGCATTGTCGAAGACACTGGCCGAAGCACAGGCAACTGCGGCGGATGCTGAAAAAAGGCTGGCCGAAATTGAGGCTGCCTTGGGTGGGGCCGGTTCCGCCCCAGCCAAGCGCCGGGGTCGCAAGCCAAGGAAGACCGCAGCCAAGCGTGCTCGATCTGTAAAGAAAAAGGCGGCACCGAAACGGAAAGCGGCGAAAAGGAAAACATCCAAAAAGGCGGTGAAAAAAACCGCCAAGAAGACACCCAAAAAGGCAAATAAAGCCGCCAAGAAAACGGCCAGAAAAGTCGCCAAGGGTGGCAAAAATAAGCGGTCGCTAAAGGAGGTCGCTCTCCAGTTGACCAAGGGCAAGGCTCTGACCGCCGCGCAAATCCTTCAAGGGGCCAAGCAGGCGGGCCACAAGTTCGGTGGCAAGAATCCCATCAACGGCCTTCGCGTGATGCTGTATAGCAACAAGAAGGCATTCAAGAACAACAAGGGCAAGTTTACAGCGGCTTGACGCCTTTTTGCGCCTGTCGCGTCCGTTGCGTTTGACCGGCGGGCTTGAATAGCGGTTGGATAAAGGATATAGCATTTCCCGGCGGCAAGTTCGCCGGGATTTTTTTGAAATGTTGGCCAAGCGAGTGATACCCTGCCTGGACGTGCACGACGGAGCCGTGACGCGAGGGGTGCAGTTTGGTCGCGCGGAGGAGGGCGGACTGCGCAACGTCGGCGACCCGGTCGAGTTGGCTGTTCGCTACGATGAGCAGGGCGCCGACGAGATGGTTTTTTTCGACATCACCGCCAGCGCGCACGGGCGCGACACGATGGTCGATGTGATGGAGCGGGTGGCCAGCCGCTGCTTCATGCCGCTGACGGTCGGGGGCGGCATCCGAACGGTGGAGGACATGGGCGTCATGCTCAAGGCCGGCGCGGATAAGATCAGCATCAACAGCGCCGCCTTGGCCAAGCCGGAGTTAATTCGCGAGGGCGCGGAAAAGTTTGGCAGCCAGTGCATCGTCGTCTCGGTCGACACCAAGAGAACGGGTGACGGCGGGTGGAGCGTTTTTTCGCACGGCGGCCGCAGGGAAACCGGCCTGGACGTCATCGACTGGTCGTCGCGCGCGGTGGCACTCGGCGCGGGCGAGATCGTGCTCAACAGCATCGACGCCGACGGCACGAAGGCCGGTTACGACCTGGAGGTCACCAGGCGCATCAGCGAGTCGGTGGAGGTGCCGGTGGTGGCGAGCGGCGGCGCCGGGTGTCTTGAGCACATGGCTGAGGTGCTGCACGAGGGCAAGGCCGACGCGGTGTTGGCGGCCAGTATTTTTCATTTTGGCGAGCATAGTGTCGCCGACGTGAAGGCGTTTTTGCGGCAGGATGGCATCCCTGTCCGCACGGTATAATTTTGCAGATGAAATTCATCGGGAAACTAAAGTTCAACTCGGATGGCCTCATTCCGGCGATCGTTCAGGAGGAGGGAACCGGCCGTGTGCTAATGATGGCGTGGATGAACGAGGCGTCGCTGAAATCAACGATTGAGACCGGCAAGACGCATTTCTGGAGCCGCTCACGCCAGAAATATTGGATGAAGGGCGAGTCGAGTGGCCACACGCAGGAGGTCAAGGATATCGCGTTTGACTGCGACGGCGACACGCTGCTGATTCAAGTCGCGCAGCACGGCGCAGCCTGCCATGAGGGGTACAAATCTTGTTTCTTCCGATCGACCCGTGAGGGTGGGGAGTTCGAGATCACTGAGGAGCAGCTCGTCAACCCGGACGAGGTTTACCCGTGAGCGCCGCTTGGCCAAGCGCTTGGCCTGTATTGTGTTGGTGTTCCGGGAGGGGCGCCGTTTAGACTGTCCGCCGCATGGAGTTTTGTCGTCCACCCAAGGATGAGTTTTGCCGCTTGGCCGAACAGGGAAACCTGATCCCGGTCACGCGCCGGCTGTTGGCCGACCAAGAAACGCCGCTGACGGCCTATCGCAAAATTCGGGGCCAAGGCGAGTCGTTCCTGTTCGAGTCGGTCGAGGGCGGCGAACACCTTGGCCGCTACTCGTTCGTGGGGTGCAACCCGCGCGGGATGATTCGCCAAGTCGGCGACACGGTGGAGTGGATCGAGGGCGGCCAAGTGCGGGAGACGTACACGGTCGTCGGCCGTGGCGCGGCCAAGGCGGCGGGCGAAGTCTGCGACGGGCTCGAGGTCGTCGAGAAAGTCTTGGCCAATTATAGGCCGGTGGATGTCGATGGCCTGCCGCGGTTTACCGGCGGCGCGCTTGGTTTTGTCGGCCATGAGTTCATCCATGACATCGAGCCGGTCGTGCCGCGTCCGCCGGAGGACGAACTGGGCACGCCGACGATTTGTTTTATTATCGCCGACCAACTGCTGGTGTTCGACCGCGTGGCGCAGACGCTGACGATCATCGTCAATGGGATCATCGGCCCCGGCGACTCGCCGGCGGAGGTGCACGAGCGGGCCACCGGGGAGGTGGCGCGGATCGTGGCACTGCTCGAGCAGCCGAGTGAGTACAAGCCGGTGTCGTTCCCGGCCGAGCTGCCGGAGAAGGCGTTCCAGTCGAACCAGCAGAAGGATCGTTTTCTGGAAAACGTCGAGAAGGCCAAGGAGTACATCAACGCCGGCGACATCATCCAGATTGTTGGGTCGCAGCGGTTTTCCGCCCCGGTGGAGGCGTCGCCGCTTGACGTGTACCGGGCGGTGCGCTCGATCAACCCGTCGCCGTACATGTTTCTGCTGGAGTTCGATGGCTACTCGCTCGTGGGGGCGTCGCCGGAGATTCATGTGCGTTGCGAGGAGCGGCGGGTGGAGATTCGCCCGATCGCCGGCACACGGCCGCGCGGCAAAAGCGCGGAGGAGGACCTGGCGCTGGAGGAGGAGTTGTTGGCTGACCCGAAGGAACGAGCCGAGCATGTGATGCTCGTCGACCTGGCGCGGAACGACATCGGCCGCGTGTGCGACTACGGCTCGGTGGAGGTGAAGGACTTGATGATCATCGAGCGGTACAGCCATGTGATGCACATCGTCACGCAGGTGGAGGGCAACCTAACAGCGCGGCACACGCCGTACGATTTGATCCGCGCGACATTCCCGGCGGGGACGCTCTCCGGCGCGCCGAAGATTCGCGCGATGCAGATCATCTCCGAGTTTGAGCAGACGACGCGCGGGCCGTACGGCGGCTGCGTCGGCTATTTTTCGTTCAACGGCAACCTGGACTGCTGCATCACCATTCGCACGGCGTTGCTGAAGGACGGCAAGGCGTATGTGCAGGCCGGCGGCGGCTGGGTGGCCGACTCGGTGCCGGAGAACGAGTTTCAGGAGACGGTCAACAAGTCCAAGGCAATGATCAAGGCACTGGCGCTGGCCGAGAGTTTCAGCACGCAATAGCGCTTGGCCAAGCGCTTGGCCGGGCTCACGGGCCGGTGAACAGCTCGACGTGGTGGCCGTCGGGGTCGGCGACGTAGATCTGGAAGGCGCCGTCGGGGCGGGTGCGGCGCGGGACGTATTCCTGCCCAATGCTCCTGAAATGGGCCTCCCATTCGTCGAGGTTGTCGGCCCGGAGGGCGAAATGGTTGCTGCGGGGCTGGGAATGTACGGCGGCATCGCGGCCCCCGATCAGGTGCAGTTCCTGGAATTCACCCAGCCGGAACCAGGCACCGGGAAAGTCAAACGCCGGCCGTTCCATCGGTTCCAGATTGAGGACGTTGCGGAAGAATTCGCTGCTTTTCTCCACGTCGGCAACGTGCAGCGCGACATGGTTCAGTTCATAATGCGTCATGTTTCAGGCAAGTTTGTTCCGCTTTGAAAAATCGTTTGACGGTCAATCGCTTATCCATACAATTCGGTGCCCCTGGTGGGGTCGTAGCTCAGTTGGTAGAGCACCACAATGGCATTGTGGGGGTCGCTGGTTCGAGACCAGTCGGCTCCACCATTTTCTTCTTCCCGTTCAAGAGTGGCTCAGGAAATTGACGATGTCCTGTTGCACCATCGTATGCGGACTGATGCCCTTCCAGTTTTTTATTTCCGGGTCGGCACCTGAGCTGATCAGGTACTTGGCCACATCCTGCTGGAAGGGCGAGAGGGCCAGGTGCAGGGGAGTGTTCCCGTCGCTGTCCTGCGCGTTGACGTCCAGCCCCCTCCCGACGAGAAACTCCGTGACCGCCAGGGAGTTTTCGTTCGGGTTGAGCGCGGCGTGATGCAGCATGGTTCGCTTGTCGCTGTCCTCCACGAAGATGTGCACATGTAGCGACATGAAGAAATCCAGCAGCTCCATGTTGCCCCGCGCGACGACCGCTTTTACCGGCGGCACGGCCTCCTCCGAGGTGGGGTTGATGTCCCCTCCGGCTTTCCGGAGGAGGCCGATGATCTTGAGCAGTTCCGGCTCGGTGACCTTGTTGTCGAGTCTGCCGATCACGAGGCAGGCCATCGGGCTAAACAGCGAGGCGGTCGTCAGGAGGTTGACCTTGGCCTTGTGCTCGAGGAGTTTTCGCACCATGTCCTCCTGTCCATTCTCGCAGGCATGATGCAACGGGGCGTACCCGTTCTTATCCTTTTGATTCAGATCCGTGCCCAGTGAGAGCCACTGGTTCAGTTCCCTCATGTTGCCCGTCTTGCAGGCTTCATGAATCGAGACCGGCGCCTCCTCTGTGCCGGGTCTGGATTCCGAGTCGCCGACCCCATCCGCGAAATTCAAGTGCGTTTCCTTGTTCCTGCGCCGATCCAGCAAGAGGAGGATGGACAGAACCAACGACGCCAAAAGGACGAGCAGCAACAGGATGACAAGGGTTGAGTTCATGTGCCCGCCACGGTGCCTCACTCGCTGGTCGAACCGGGAACCATGGCCACGACGTCAGATCAAGGGGCGATGATAGCGAAACCGCCGGGCCGGGGAAAGGCTTACTGTGGCGGTTGAAATCCCTTGTTTCGTTGCCCGCGCCGGGGCAGGCTTCCGCGACGCAAAAGGATCGCATAGCCCGGGGGCCGGGAGCATCCTTCAGTCCGGACGTATGAAAGCCATTTGCAGCCGATTAGCCGCCTGTTTTGTCCTGGCCGGCTTGGCCAAGCCAACAACCGCGCCGGCGGCCGGAAGGAGCGGGGACGGGCTGGTGGCATTGTACGACTTCCGCTTGGCCAAGGGCAACGTCGTCAAGGATCGCTCCGGCGCGGGTCAGCCGCTGGACCTGAAAATCGAGAGCCCCAAAAACGTGCGCCGTACCGAGGGTGCCCTCGAGGTGCGCGGCCCGGCGCTCATCCGCTCTGGCAAGCCGGCGGCCAAGGTGTTCAACGCCGTGCGCCGATCCGGTGAGATCACGATTGAAGCTTGGGTGCGCCCGGCCAACACACGGCAGGACGGCCCGGCGCGGATGGTCACGCTGTCCGGCAACACGTCCGAGCGCAACTTCACGCTTGGCCAGGAAGGCGACACGGTCGATGTGCGGCTGCGCACCACCAAGACCAGCGGGAACGGTGCCCCTTCGCTGGGTGGCCCGAAGCGGAGCCTGGCCCCCAAACTGACCCACATCATGTACACGCGCAGCCGTGGCGGACGGGCGCGCCTTTTCATCAACGGCAAACAGCGGGCCGAGAAACGCATCACCGGCGCGACGAGCAACTGGAACGCGAACTACCGCCTCGCCTTGGCCAACGAGCTTTCCAAGGACCGGCCCTGGCTGGGGACGTTTCATCTCGTGGCGATATACAGCCGCGACTTGTCGGCCGGGGAGGTCGCCGCCCATTTCAAGGCTGGCGTGAACGCCCGTTCCGCCACCGCGCAACTCGCCGGGCAAACCCAGTCGCCGAAGGAACGGTTCTTTGAGCGGGAAATCGCGCCGCTGCTCTCGCGCCACTGCCTCGAGTGCCACGACACGGTGAACCACAAGGGCCGGCTGGACTTGTCCAAAAAATCGACCGCGTTCGCCACGTCGAAAAAGGAGGTCGTGATCGTTCCCGGCAAGTCGGCGGAGAGCCTTTTGTGGGAGGTCGTCGAGGCGGATGACATGCCGGACGAGCGTGACCCGTTGAGCGCCGACGAGAAAATGAAACTCCGCCGCTGGATCGACAACGGGGCGGTTTGGGCCGGCGAGGAAATCGACCCGTTGGCCCACACGCACGACCGGCGCGCCAACCAAAACTGGGTGCGTCGCCTCACGGTGACGGAATACATCGAGACCGTACGAAGCCTGACCGGCGTGGACATCGCGAAAGAGGCCCGGAAAACCTTGCCACCGGACATCCGGGCCGACGGCTTCAGCAACACCGCCTACAACCTCTCGGTGGATCTCAAGCACGTCGAGGCCTACTCAAGGCTTGCCGGGCTCGTCGTTGGCAGGATGAACGTGCGGCAATTTGCCAAGCGTTTCTCCCAGAAACGGGGGTTCACCGACGATATCATGCGCGATCTCGTGGCCAAGATGGGCAAATGGCTTTTGCGCGGCCCGCTCGAGGAACACGAGGTGGCGGCGTTTCGCGGGGTTTCCACCACCGCGGCCGCCGCCGGGGGGACGTTCGATGAGGCACTCTCACTGCTCATCGAGGCGATGCTGCAGTCGCCCCGCTTCCTTTACCGGGTCGAGAACCAGCGCGGCGACGGCACCGCCTGGCCGGTGGGCGAGTACGAGTTGGCCTCGCGGATGAGCTACATCCTCTGGGGCGCGCCGCCGGATGCCGAGCTGCTCAAGGCGGCCGAGGATGGCCAACTCTTCGAGGACCAAGGGCTGGAGGCGCAACTCACCCGGATGCTGGACGACCCGCGCGCGGCTGAGCGCTCCACCGAGTTCATCCACGAATGGCTCGACCTTGGCCGCTTGGCCAACATGAAGCCCAGCCCGGAAAAGTATCCGCTGTGGAACGCCGACCTGGCCAACGACATGCGCTCGGAGACGGTTGCCTTTTTCGACGATGTGGTCTGGAAACAAAACCGCCCCATGGGCGACCTGCTCAACGCCAAGCTCACCTACGCCACGCCGCGCTTGGCCAAGCTTTACGGCCTGCCGGTGCAGGGCGGGGGCTTGGCGCGTTACGACCTCAAGTCCGTCCCCGAGCGGGGCGGCCTGCTGACGCAAGGCAGCGTGCTGACCCTCGGCGGCGACGAGGCGTCGATGGTGACGCGCGGGCTGTTCGTGCTGGGCGACCTCCTGCGCAGCGGGGTGAAGGATCCGCCGCCATCGGTCAACACCGAGCCGGTGCCGTCGAAGGCCGGGTTGACCCAGCGCGACATCGCCATGGATCGCATCGCCGACAAGACCTGCGGCAGTTGCCACATCAAGTTCGAGCCGCTGGCGTTCGGGCTGGAGAAGTTCGACGGCATCGGCGCGTATCACGAGAAGGACGAGCACGGCAACCGGCTCCGGGATGACGGCGAGATCCTGTTTCCCGGAACGGCCAAGCCGGTGCCGTACCGTTCGTCCGCCGAGTTGATGAACCTGCTCGCCGGCAGCGACCGCGTTCAGCAATGCCTGACGTGGAAGGTGGCCCAGTTCGCGCTGGGCCGGCCGCTTGGCCCGGCCGATTCCCGCACGCTTGACAAGGTTCACCAAGCGGCGCAGAAGGGGGGCGGAACCTATGCCAGCCTCATGCGGGCGATAATCAAAAGCGACTTGGTGCAAAAAACACAAACCGAGGCAAACTGATGAACAAGATCAACAGACGAACCGCGCTCAAGGGGCTGGGCGGCATCACGATCGGCCTGCCATTGCTGGAGGAGATGACGCTCGCCGCAAAGGCCAAGGCCGTGCCGGTGCGGGCGTTCAACGTCTTTTTTGGGCTGGGCGTGCCGGCCCCGCTGCAAACGGAGGGATTCGACGGTGTGCTCGAGCCGCTCAAGCCGCTCCGCGACAAACTGCTCGTCATGCGCCAAATCGATCAGGTGCGGTGCGACGTCAGCGGCATCAACGCCCACTTCGACGGCGCGACCGGCTCGTTCACCGCCATGCCGGCGGGCGGCGAGGCCAAGGCCGGCGGGCCGTCCGTTGACCAGGTCATCCGCAAGACATTTTATCCCGGCGGCATGCCGGCCGGCATGGTGCCGACGCTCATCGGTGGGACGTATTTCCGCCGGAGCCGCGTCGGGCGCTACGTGCACAGCTACAACGCCGACGGCACCGTCGCCGGGACGATGCAGGAAAAACCGCGCGACCTATTTGACCGCGTGTTCGGCATGGTTGCGGTCGATGCCGGCGGCGACACCCGCAAGCAGCGGCTCAAACGCAGCGTGCTCGACGCGGTTGTGGGGCAGTACAAGTTTTACACCGGTGCCAACTCCCCGCTGGGCACGGCCTCCAAGGCCCGCGTCACCGAGCACCTCGAACGCATCCGCGAGTTCGAGCAGCGGGCGTTCGAGATGAAAAAGAAACTCCCCGGCGCCCCGTCGTTGCCGCCGCGCTCGAAGGTTGCCCACGGCGGGCCGGCCGACCCGGGCGGGATGGGCATCGACATCACGCTCGACGAACTCACCACTGAGTGGCGCCTCATGGCCGACCTGTATGCGTTGGCGGTTCAGATGGACCGCGTGCGGTTCGGCTCGCTGACATTCCTCGCCGCCGGAGAGAGGATTCGGCTGAAGGGCGACTACGAATATGGCGGCCGAAAAGTTTTCCAGTTCGACGATGCCACGCAGCACAACGCCACCGCCGACAAGGGTTGCAGCCACGAGTGGTGGCACAAGTTTAATGAGAAAAAAAAGAACACCGAGTTGCGCGCCCACGCCCACATGAAGATGCGCGAGGTGGCTTATTTCCTGAAGCGGCTCGACGAGCAGAAGGAGGCCAACGGCCGGTCGATCCTTGAGAACTCGATGATCACCATCTCCACCGAGTCGGGCGACGGGCGGCACAACGACTCCAAGCGCGAGCTTTCCGGCGTGTTCCACGCGATCACCGGGGCCAACGGCCGGTTCAAGTCCGGCATCGTGGACGTCGGCGCCGAGGGGCTCGACGTGTACAACACGATGCTCGGGGCCGTGGGCGCCAACGGCCGGCTCGGCCCCGCCAAGCGCGACGCCCGCCACATCAGCTCCATTCTCGCCCAGTCCAACAGTCGTCGGTACCGCCCGTCTTGGCGCCCGACGCGCTGCCCGCCGGGGAACTCCTTCCTCCCGCGCGCCCGGCCGGCTTGGCCAAGCGCGGTTCGCAGCGCGGGATCTTCTGCCAGCTTGGCCAAGCGCGCCTCCAGCTTGGCCAAGTCGCCCGGCTCGATGAGACAGCCGGTTTTGCCGTCGAGACAGACTTCGCCCGCGCCGTCGCAGTCGAACGCCACGACCGGCTTGGCGGCGGCCATGGCCTGGGGCAGGGCGCGCGGCAGGCCTTCGCGGCGGGATAGGTGGACGAGCGCGTCCATCACGCCGACAAGCGACGGAATCTCAGTGGGTGGCACGAGGCCGGTGAAGATGAAGTTTTTCTCGCAGCCGATCTCCTTGGCCAAGCGCTCGAACCGCCCGCGCCACATGCCGTCGCCGACGAGCAGGAAGCGGATATTGGGAATGCGCTTGGCCAAGCTCGGGGCGACGGCGAACAGGTCGTCGTGCCCCTTCAACTCGAACAGCCGGGCGATCTTGCCGACGATAAAGTCGCCCGGCAAAAGGCCAAGCGACTCGCGCTTGGCCGCTGAGTTCTCGGCCCGCAAAAACGGCTCGAGGTCGAAGCCGCTGGGGATGCGCGAGTAGTCGTCCGCGAGGCCGATTCCGGCGGCGAGGTATTGGTCGCGCATGGCGTCGGCGACGGTGACGAAGTGGTTGGTGCGGTGCCCGGCGTAACGCTCGGCGCCACGGAACAGAGCGTTGGCCAAGCGGCCTTGAAACGGTCCGAACGACGGGCCGTGAATCGAGTGGATAATCTTCGGCACACCGGCGCGCTTGGCCGCAAGTCGCCCGATGAAGCCGGCCTTGCCGCTGTGCGTGTGCACGATGTCCGGCCGGAACGACTCGAACGCGCGTTGGAGTTGCCGGCAGGCGAGCCAGTCGCTCAGCGGCCGGACGGGCCGGATGAGACGGGGAACGCGATGAAAAAGTCCGTCGACTTTTTGGACGAGGGGTTCGAGTGAGCCTTCCGGGCCGGCGGTGGGGCCGCAGTAAAGCCGGACATCGACGTCCGGTTTTTCGCGCAGGCCAAGGACGGTGGCGACGGTGTTTTCCTGTGCGCCGCCGACGATGAGGCGGGTGATGACATGCGCCACGCGCATGGGCGTCACGGCGTGCCGCCCTGCAGTTGTTTCACCCGCGTTTGCACGCGCTGCAGTTCCTCCGCCGGGGCGGACTCGGGGTCGGCGTATTTCAGGTACAGCTCGTAGTTCTTGAGTGCCTCGGCCGATTGGCTTTTCGCCTCGGCAATCTCGGCGAGGTGCAAATAAATACCGATGGCATCGGGGTGAAACTCGCGAAGTTTTTCGTAATCTTCTCTGGCGTTGTCATACTGTTTCGTCGCCATGTATGAGGTGGCACGATGCGCCAGGAGTTCGCGGTTGTAGGCTCCGTTTTCCAGCAGTTCAGACAAAAGCAAGATGGCGTCCTCGTGCCTGTCCATTCGCTGGTAGATTACCGCTTTCTGGAACTCGAAGCCTTTCCTGCCCGTTCTGTCGATGGCGTTATTGATGTTTTTAAGCGCTAGGTCGAAATCTCCCTTTTCGGTGTAGGCCGCGGCGATCAACGAATGCAGGTTGGATTTTTGCTGTGAATCGGCCTGCGGCAGGGCTGACTGAAACAGCTCGATCGCATCGTCATAACGCTTCAACCATGAAAGCAGGTTGCCCTTGACCTTTAACCGTTCCGAGTCGTCAGGATGAGCCTTGAGCCAGTTGTCGAGCAGCGCCAGCGCCTTCGTGTTCTGGTCGTGATCCAGGTGAAATTCTAGCAGGGTGTTGAGGCCGGGGACGGTGTCCATGTGCGGCTTTAACTGGCTGAGCAAATACTTTTCGGTTTCTATGGGATCGGAATCGGCTAGCATCAGGCCGGCTTGGAGGCGAATCAACTTGATTTGCTGGTCGGGAATAAACGGGTTTGCTTCGTTCATCGCCTCGAGCCGCTCGATGAACAGTTTCGCCTTCTCGGACAGCCCGTACGACACAAACATGTCCGCGATGAAAAAGACCGGATCCGGGAACGTGGCAGCTCGCTCGGCGGCGCGCGTCAGTTCGTGGTAAGCCTGTCGTATTTCAGTCTTTTCCGCGAAGTCACGGCCAAGCTGAAAACAGGCCTGCGGCACATCGACGGGGCCATATGTCTTTAGAGTATAGTCAATTTCGTTATTGGTTAACTCCCCGTCGCTGTTCGCGTCGATCAACTCGTTCGCTTCAATCAGTTGATCCAAATCCTCATCAAATCCGTAGTTGGACTCGGGGTTGACTTGGCGAAGGTTGGCTTGGGCAATGATGTTGCCTTTTGGGCTGCCCTCGTAAAGTTTGCAGGCGGCGAGGAAAAGCTTTTCTGCGGCCTTCGGAGCCTTCGGGTTTTTGTTCCTGGCGAGATCGACTCCCCGGTGGTTCAGGTTTCGGGAGAGCCAACCCGTGATGACAAGTGAGTCGAGAAACTTGTTTTTCCAAAGGGTCTCGCTTTGCTCGGCGACCGTTGCGAAGCGTTCCAGGATGTCATCTGCAAGGGTTTCATCGGTCGCGACCTGCTCGCCGGTCAGGGATGGTTTATCCAGCGAGTCGGTTTCGGTGGGGTACGGCATCAACCGGAAAATCCCCTTCTCCGGCTTGAGGTAAAACCGTTCAAGAAAGTAGCCAAAGCTGGGGTGCAGATAGTAGATGGGAGTGTTGGCACTGACCGCCTGCAACCGGTCGAGGATCAGGAACACGTCCACATGCTTGGAACTGGCCACTTCGTCAGTCAATTCCGGCCAGGCGGTATCGCGCTTGGCCAAGCGCATCTGGTATTCCGGGGAGGCCAACTGGTGCGTCTCCACCAGCAACATGTTGTCTCCGGCACCGGACCGGGCCAGTTCCGCCCGCAGGAGTTGGCTTTGCGGAGTCATGTCGTCGTCGGTGAACAGGATGGCCTTGTCGTCGGGGAGATTTGCGGCCAGCCATTTTGTGTAGGAATGGGTGATGCCGTTCTTGTTGTGATCGACCATCGGTTCCAGATTCCGCCAGGCCAGCACGGCGATGACCCCCGCTGCGGTGATCTGCAACCCGATGTGCAGCCCGCGGTTCAGCGCCTTGGCCAGTTCGGATGGCTTGCGCCATTGCCGGAGTTCCTCCTTGCCGGACAACAGCAGCAGGTATCCCAGGAAATACCCGATGCTCAATGCGCCAAGATAGTAAAACGTCAGGAACGGCGCGCCGATGCCAGTGACCTGCGGCAGATTGACCAGTTTGCGCGGACTGACCACATGGTCGAACGCCACGTAGACGCAAACGGCCAGAAACAGGAAATGCACCAAGCGGAGGAGGCCGGTCGTAATGACCGATGCGGCGGCGTTGGTGTCGCCAAACGTCGCGGGCCAGCGGATGCTCACCAGCAACAGGGGCAGGATCGCCGTGGAGGCCATGACCATCACCATCAGCCGCTGACTGAACAGGTTCGCAACGAACGACTTTTGCCGTCCGAGGTTGGCCATCAGTACGTCCGTGAAGCTCTCCCCGCTGCCGAACGCCACGGCGGCCAGCGGCAGCAGCAGATAGAGTGACAGGCCGGCCAGGCCGTTCAACGCCAGCTTCAGCGGCAGGCCGTCCTGGAACAACCGCATGCGGGCTGTCCACAACAGCGCCACACCGAACAGCGGCAGGAATCCGATCATGCCCCAGTTGTTCGTGATGCCGACCGCGTAGACGAGCACCGCGCGGGTGAGCCACTGCGCCTTGTGGTCGACCCGGTACTCCAGCAGGCAGCGGATGACGTAGGCGAACAGCAGCACGTTGAGCATCTCGCCGGTGCCGGCCGTGGCGTGCTGCCAGAAGCTCAATTGCAGCCCGCACACCAGCGCGGCAAACAGGGCGGGCACCCAGTTGGCGGGCAGGCTCAGCAGCGAGTGCGCGGTCTGCTCGCGCTGCCGCTGCTCCTTCGTGCGGTCGTGCGGAAGCAGCACCACCGAGCGCGCCAGCAGCGCCAGCGTCAATGCCCCGAACAGCGCGGCCAGCGCGTTCATCGCCGTCGGCATCACCGAGGCCGGCAACAACCGCAGCGGCAGGGTGAGCAGGTACAGCAGCGGGGCCTCAAAGGGCGCCTCGCCGGTCCACCCCCCGACGTTCGACACGGCGGGCAGGCTCGCGAAACTAATCCACGAATGCAGCGTGAGCAGATACAGCACCCCCATGCCAAGGGCAACGGCCCAGGGGAGGCGGGTGGCAGCGAATGACTTCAGCGGGTTGCTATGTTGTGCCATCGACTCGGATGCGGCGACAGTTGAACCCCACCCGCCCATCCTTTGCAAGGCTGGTTTTGGCGGGCCGGTTTTCTGTGCCGTGGTTCACGTGCTGGTGTTGAGCCGCAGGTCACTCACGCACTCCACGTGCTGGGTGTGGGGAAACATATCCAGCGGAACGACCTGCTCCAGTCGATAGACCCCGTCGGCGCAGAGAGTGTTCAAATCCCGCGCCAGCGTGGCCGGGTGGCACGAGACGTAAATGATCTGGGCCGGCCGAATCTCGCGCAGTTGGCCAAGCGCCGCCGCCGCGCAGCCCTTGCGGGGCGGGTCGAGGATGACGGTGGTGTTGCCGTCCGAGAACTTGGCCAAGAGCCCCGGCAGCAGATGCTCGGTGCGGCCTTCGACGAACTCGCCGTTGTCGCCGCCAAACTTGGTGGCGTTCTCGCGGGCGGCGAGGATGGCACGGTGGTCGTACTCCACGCCGGCGTAGCGCTTGGCCAAGCCGGCCAACTCGATCCCCAGGAACCCGACGCCACAGTAGGCATCGATCAGGTAGTCCGAGCCGCCCGCCTGAAACATCTTCCGCAGGATCTCGACCATCCGCGGCAGCATGAAATAGTTGGTCTGGAAAAAGGAGTGATCCGGCACCACCCACTCCTCCGGTGCCACGCGCAGGTTCACCTTCACGCCGCCCTTGTTCGGCGGGTTGTTGCGCACCTGCGGGATTTGCGCGTTCAACGCCGGCTCAGCGATCTTGCAGTCGTCCACCTCGACGACCCAGTGGGAGTTGCGTTTGCGGAAACCGACCAGCAGCTTCTTCGCCTTCCCGTTCCACTGGCTGCGGATGAGGATGCGGTTGCGATAATTGAACGGCTGCGGGCAGGCGACCACCGGTGCCACCCGGTCCTCCGGGAAACCGCCGATGCGGCTGAAGAGCGACGCAACCTGCTTCTGCTTCATCGCCAACTGCGCCTCGTACGCCATGTGCTGGTATTGGCAGCCGCCGCAGTCGCCGAAATAACCGCACGCCGGCTCGACCCGGCTTTCCGCCGGCTCGACGACGTTGACGAGGTCGGCGCGGGCGAAGTTTTTCTTCACCTCGGTGATCTCGGCCTCGACCGTCTCGCCCTCGATCACCAGCGGCACGAACACCACAAACCCATCCACGCGCCCGACGCCCTCGCCGCCAAAGGCCACGTCGTCGATGCGCACCGTGACCCGTTGGCCGACCTCCGGTCGGGTGAGGTCCTCTTTCGCAGTTGGGGTTGCCGTGTCGCTCAAAGCAGGGTTGCGCTTGGCCAAGCCCAAATGGAAGGGCCAAGGCCGGGGCACATTACCCGCACCGCCGGCCTTGCGAAAGACTGTTGTGTGAAAAGCGACCTACTTTTTATGGTGCTGCTCGTAATGCTGCCGGAGCAGGTCCTCGCCGAAGTCGTGCTTCAGGTCGCGCACGACGAAGTGGACATGGTTGGCGCCGTTTTGCGTGTTGTCGTACTCGATCAGGAAATGCGGCGCCTGGATGCGATAATAATGCCCCTGCCGCGGCTCGAGCGAGCCGGCCCAGGCGAAGTGGATCTTGCTGAGGCTGACACCCTCGAAATGTTTGACGCCCTCGTCAGCGAGGTCGGGGCGGTAGTTGCGGAGCTGTTCCCCGATCAATCGCAGTAGCGAATCGGCCTGTTTTTTGTTCATCCCCGACGCAGCCAAGCCAAGCGGCTCGAGTGTTCGGGCCTTGCGGTCGGCCTTGGTGATGATGTCCGCCGGGGCTTTCTCGGCGACGATGGCCACCTTGCGCTGCCCGGCATCGAGCGACTTGGCCAGGGCGCGGGCGGTGTTCTCCTCCACGGCGAGCACCTGCAGCCCCTTGCGCGGGCCGTCGAGCACGATCCCGGGATTGGTGCCAAAAAAGAACGGCGTCAACCCGCCGATGTGGCCGTCCACCACGGTGAAACTCAGCGACAGGTGATGCCCCTCGAACCGCCAGCCCCAGGTGCCGTCCACACTTGGCTTGCCGAAGATGCTGATGAAGTACCACTTCGGGTCGCGGGCAAAGCGGCCTTTCGGGTTGGCGTCGTGCAGGATCTGCTCGAGGCTCATGATCTGCGCCGTCTTTTGCAGGCCGCGCGCACTCAACACCGAGGCCAGCAGCGAGTAGGCCATGTGCTGCTGCTCGGTCGTCATCTCGCGAAACGACAACCCGTGGCGCGGGTGCATCTCCGTCGGGACAAAGTGCCAGCGGGTGCGGTTGGGGTCGTCGAGTTTGAACGTCACCTTGGCTTTTTGCTCCGGCTTGAGTGTGGCAAGGAAGGCGTTGGCCGCGTGGGCCATGTCCGCCGCCGCAGCCTCGTCCGGGTGGGCGAAGGCTTGAGTCGAAAACGCCAGCGTCAATCCAAGGGCGACTGATCGAATAAAGTGCAAGGAGTGCATGCGCCGGAGTCCAAGCCATTTCGCTGAAAATGGCAACGACAAAATGCTCCTCTCGACTTTGGCGGCGGCTCGGGCAATAAAGCGGCGGCATTCATGGAGGCTGTTTTGGTTGGCATCGAGATTGGGGGCACGAAGATCCAGGTGGTCACCGGCGATGGCGATGCGTCAATCACCGGCCGGCAACGCTTTGCCACCTGCCCGGTTGCGGGCGCGGAAGGCATCCGCGAGCAACTCGCCGCCGCGTTGGCCAATATCAGCGGAAACCAAAAAATCACCGCGATTGGCGTCGGCTTCGGCGGGCCGGTCGATCGCGAGACCGGCCGGATCTGCCGCTCGCATCAGGTCGCCGGGTGGGATGACTTCCCGCTCCGGGATTGGCTCCGCGAACAGGCCGCCGGCGTGCCGGTGGCCATCGAGAATGACGGCAACACCGCCGGACTCGGCGAGGCGCTCGCCGGGGCGGGGCAGGGGCAAAACCCGGTTTTTTACATCACGCTGGGCAGCGGCATCGGTGGGGGGCTGGTGATCGACGGGAAGATTTATCACGGCCACTCGTTGACCGAGGCGGAGATCGGCCACGTGCGGCTTGGCCCGGCGGGGGAGACGCTCGAGTCGCGCTGCTCCGGCTGGGCGGTGGATCGGCGGCTCCGCGAGCACGCCGCCGCCAACCCGGATTCGCCCTTGGCCAAGCGGCTCGATGGCGAGGGCGGTGAGGCGTGTCACTTGGCCAAGGCGATGGCCGACGGTGACGCCGGGGCCAAGGCAATTTTCGACGAAACCTGTGCCGGTCTCGCGCTTGGCCTGTCGCACGTCGTGCACCTCGTCAACCCGGCGGCGATCATCCTCGGCGGCGGCCTGTCGCTGATCGGCGAGCCGCTGCGGGCCGGTGTCGAAGCCGCGCTTGGGCGTGCGGTCATGGACGTGCTCAAGCCGGGGCCAAGCGTTCGCTTGGCCAAGCTCGGCGAGGACGCCGTGCCGGTTGGTGCGCTGCTTTTGGCC
Organism: Verrucomicrobiota bacterium; assembly: GCA_014382705.1. Lineage (GTDB taxonomy): Bacteria > Verrucomicrobiota > Verrucomicrobiia > Limisphaerales > UBA1096 > UBA1096. The sequence continues at coordinate 31,620 of JACNJE010000126.1, forward strand.
TTGAACGCCGGGTGAGTTCTGCGACGGTGTGCCTCATGCGCGAATGGATCGCCAATTACATCGAGGCCGAGAAGGCCGCGCTTGACTCCATCCCGGTCGGGCAGGTCGAGTCGGTCATCCTCAAGTTCAAGCAAGCCCACGCCGAGGGGCGGCAGATTTTTGTGTTTGGCAACGGCGGCAGCGCGTCCAACGCGTCTCACTTCGCCACGGACCTGGGCAAAGGCTCGTCCGACGCGCTGGGCAAGCGGTTCAAGGTTTTGTCGCTGAACGACAACGTGAGTTGGATGACCGCCATCGGCAACGACTACTCGTACGACGACATTTATCAGCGGCAACTCGAGAACTACGGCCAAGCCGGTGACATCGTGATGACGATGAGCGTGAGCGGCAGTTCGCCGAACCTGGTGAAGGCGTTCGAGTGGGCCAACGCCAACGGCCTGCACACCATCGCGCTCGTCGGCGGCAAGCGCGGCAAGCTGGCCGACTTGGCCAAGGAGACGATCGTGATCGACGACACCCACTACGGCCGCGCCGAGGATTGCCAAATGGGCATCGCCCACATGCTGTGCTACGCCTTCATGGAAGTGGACGAGTTGAAGGCGTAGTTCAACCCAAATTCAAAGAAAAAGGCCCGACTGTTGTCGGACCTTTTTGCTTTTGTAACTATCGGATTTATTACGCTCCCATGTCGTCCTCGAAGGAGCCTTCGGCGACGGGGAAGCATAGGTTGTCGCGGACGTATTGGATGCCCTCGATGGCGGTGGCGTCGGCGTCGCGGTATGCGCTCTCGGTCTCGGCGATGAGCGGGGCGGTCTCGGTGCCCATGATCTTGTTGTATCTCGCGGGGTAGCCGATGTTGATGAGCATCTCGACGTAGCGCACCATGTTCAGGTCGCCGCTGCCGAGGTCGGTGAACTGCATCGCACGGTTGTGCCAGTCGCCGTCCATGCGCCGCAGCGGCACGCCGGGGCGGACGACAAAATTCTTCACGTGGCAGGCGTAGACGCGGTCGCGCACGGCGGGGTGGGTGAAGCGCGTTTCCCAGTCTTCGCCCTCCCAGCAGTGCGACGGGTCGGCGTTGACGCCGAGGCATTCGTCGCCGTCACAGATCTCGACGAGCCGGCCAAACTCCTCCGCGCACATCGCGGCCGTGCCGGGATGAATCTCGTGTGCGATCCGGATGCCGAGGCTGTTGGCGTGCGCGCGAATCTTGGAGGTTTTCTCCACGAATCGCTCCTCGCCGGCCTTGACGAGGTCGAAGCCCGGCCCGGCCCAAAACCCCCACGGGTAGCCGGTGGCCAATTCCCAACCGTGGGAGACGCCCCAAAACATCGGCAAAATTTTCAGGCCAAGCTCGGCGCACAAATCCATCAGGCGCAGGATGTACGCCTCGTACCACTGCTCCAGTTCCTCCGGGCTTTTGTCCTGATTCGGGCCGTGGATAAACGGATGGCCGCTCTTGGTACCGGTCCACGCGCTGGTGTGCACCCAAAACGCGCAGTGGCCGCTCACGCCGTCGAGCTTGAGGCCGTGTTTCTCGAATGTGTCGCGGATGTCCTGTGCGCTTTTGAATGCCTCGCCGGTGTCGCCATCCTCGAACATATAATGGCTTGGCTGCGCCCCGGCGGCTCCGGCTTCTTTGGCGAAGGCGAGGAATCCCTCGAGCCCCTTGCCGCCGTGCTGCGCGCCCTCGATGCTGCTGTGATAAATCGGTTTTGCCATGGTTCTACGGTGTATTCAGTCAAAAGTTTCGTGTGAAACGGCCGGGACATTAAGCGCAAAGCTGCCCCCGATGCAACCCACTTCCCGGGAGGGGGAGATTGGTTTGGGGAGCGTACGCGGCTCGCGTGCGGATTCCGGCGTCCCGCCGGAATCGTTCCAGCTTGGCCAAGCGGTCGAGTTGTCGCCTGAAAGGCGACCTCTGCGTAGCCGAGGGGAACGCCCTCGGGGGGCGCACCGCATCGAGTCATCAGCCCCGTAGGGGGTGTTCAATGTAATCTAGTCATGCGGATTGAAGTACCCCGACCGTCCTCAACGATTCCCGTCACGATCGGTTTTCGATTTTAACGAAGCCGGAGGCTTCACAGCCAATAGCCGGTGGTAAGCGAGCGCCACCACCGGAAACGCCGACGAACGAAACCCACCCCGGCGGGGTGGCAGAGATCCCGCACGAAAATCGCCCCAAAATCACCCTGTCCGTCCATGTTTGTTTTTGTGCCGCCCCGATGGGGCACCCCACTTGGCCAAGCGCGACTTGTCAAAAACAAGAACTGACCCTTACGGGTTCGCGAAGTCGCAACGGCATGAACAAAAGAATCCCAACGGGATAAACAAGCCAGCGCTTACGACCGTGCTGCCCCATCACTGGTGATTTTGTAACCTTATTTTGGGGCTGACATTTTTGGGTGGCGCGGTATGTTTTGGCCGTGAGTTTCAATCAAGTTTTGGATGAGTTGCCTGCGCTTTCAGTGGCGGAGCGGCAGTTGCTGATTCGGCGGGCGTTGGAGTTGGATGAGTCGGGATTGTCGGAATCCGACACCGCTTTAGTGGAGCAACGGATTGCTGAGCATCAGGAAAACCCCGACTCGGCCATTCCGCTGGGGGAGATTAAAACGCGCCTACGCACCCGCTTCCCGAAATGAGTTGGCGGGTAGAGTTCCGCCCGGAAGTGGAGCAGGACGTGGCAGAGGCCGCCGCTTGGTATGAGGCTGGCCAAGCGGGTTTGGGCGCAGAGTTTGTGGAGGAAGTCATCTGTGTTTGGGATGCGCTGGCAGAAAATCCATTGCTAAACAGTCGACGGGATTCTGCCAAAAATATCCGATGGCGATATCCCGAACGGTTCCCTTACCGAATTGTGTATCAAGTGGGTGAATTGGAAAAAACCGTGCTTGTCGCGGCAGTGCTTCACGCTGCGCGGCACAACCGGGAATGGCGTAAACGATTTTAATAAGTGGCTCTTTCGTGAACTTTGCCGCTTGGCCAAGCGCATCTCCTGTTGACTCAATCAGCCTAATTACTTTGGATTGATTCTCCCTTACTACTCAATTCCGGGAGGAATCGCCACAACTCGGACTCGACCGGCTCCTCCTGAAGGATGGTGTTGTATTCCTTGAGGTGCCGTTTCCAACTTCCAACTCCGTGGGCGGTTTCGTAGTGTTTGCTGAAGGAGTCTGCCTTTTGTGTTTTCCTGAATTCCGCCATGGAGTTGAACAGGAAAGAGGTCACGTAAGTTTGCGTGTCGCCGCCGGAGAGGATTCTTGAATTAATGATGTTCGCTTTGACGCCCGCTTTTTCATAAGCCTTGGCCAACTTTGCATCCATCGCCATCTTGCGTTGGTTCATGCCCGGTTTAACCTTTCTCGTTTCGACCATGAAGTAGAGCGGCATGTCGCTTGAGCCAAGGCCTTCGTAGAGCGAATCCAAATCCGCATCATAAATTACCGTGGTGATGTTTTTCAAGAAAGGCCTGACCGTTTCGGGCCAACGGTTGAATGCCTCGTACTCGGGCGAGAACGAGTGTGCGCCATCGATTTGTTGATCCAGAGCGCTCCAGTGCAGCGGCCCAAACCATCGCACGTACTGTCCGGCCCTTGGGCCGGTGATGATTTTGTGCGTACCCCAAACGCCCGTGCTCCTGCCGGGAGTAACGTCCCCGGTTTGTAGTTCGATGGCTGCCTTGAATCCAACCTCGTTGGACAAATCGATCTCAATGAAGTGGTCGAAATAAAGGGTGGCAGGGGAGTCCTCAGCGAAACTACGTTCAGCAAGCACGCCTAGCCATAAAGCGGCGCAAAGTCCGATCTTGAGCGTGATTGATCTGATCATGATAATTTTCGCGCTTGGCCAAGCGCTTGGTTTGGGCAAGGCCTTTTCATTCAGTTGGTGGGGATTGGCCAAGGACAGAGACGATTCTCCACCCGTTGGGACGCTTTACAAGCACATAGCTGGCGATTCGTTGTGCTGGCGGGATCGGTTGCCCATTGTTTTTCAACCGGGAAAACCGCATGTCGACGAACGCCAAATCGTTTCCGCCCAACCGAATATCCATCCCGTGCAGCTTCGAACGTGCCCACCCTTTGGATTTGATTGTTTCAAACATCGCGTTGAATTGTGTGTGAATTTCCTCTGTTGTCGATGCAACGACATGAGTCTCATCTCCGAATTTGCGCATCTGCATCGGTGCCAAATAAATCTCCTTGGCAATCCGTTCGGCTTGGCCGTCGTTGAATAGACCAAGATAGCGAGTCATGTGGGCTTTCACTTCGTTCATCATTTGTGATGGCGATGGGGGCGCTTGAGCAGATTGTTCGTGGGCGGAGATGATTCGCCATCCGGCTTCGATCTTCGCCAAAACGTAACTCCAACTCTTTGGTGCCGGAGGGATGGTTTCTCCGTTTGCCTTGAACCGTGAGAATTCCATGTCGATGAACGCCAAATCCTTCCCCTTGGGGTGAACCGCGATGCCGTGAATCACAGATCGGTTCCAGCCGTTTCCTTTCATTGCAACGAACGCGTCGTCGAAGTCCTCTCGGACATCCTTCTCGGTGAGATCGGCATACAGTTTTTGCTCTGCGGATTCCGACGTTAACACCGGCGCCAAATAAATCTCCTTGGCAATCTGCCCCGCCTGTTCGTTGTTGAAAATATCAACATACTGCCGCATATGCTCCCGAATCTCCTCGGCAACTTCAGGCGATGAAACCGACGTTGTTGGCTTGGTCGAGGCACACGAACTCGCCAGTACCAGCACTGAGATGAGAATGCCTTTTCCCCAGCCGAGGGAGTCCTGTTTTTTGTTCTTAATGATCACCGCAGTCATTGATCGATTGTCATTTCGGAAAATACCGCGACCCGATGGTGAGGCTGTTGTGGCCGAAGCCGACGTTGAGGAACTTGGGGTTCTTCCGTAGCTGGAAATCGCCCACGACATCGAAAACCTCAATACGGCCAGCAATGGGCGAGCCGACGAAGAGTTTGTCGCCCTCGGGCGTGAATTCGATACCCTGGCTCATTCCCTTGGCATCCAGTGTGTAGAGCAGTCGCGGCGGGTTGGATGCGATGTCGAGGACGGCGATGCAGTTATGATCCCTGTTTAACGCGGTGGCCACCGCCATTTTTCCGTTGGGATGAAAGGCAAAGCTCTCGGAACCGTCCGACACCTGTTTGACCACTGCGTTGATGACAGGTGGGGTTTGCGTCAGGTCGGCAACCAGAATGTCGGAGAGGTCAATGCCGTTCCCGAGCGAGCGTTGGCAGATCAGCGCCTTCGTTCCGTCGAGGCTGATTCGAAGGATGAATGAGGCGCCCGTGAGCTTCGTGGGGACTCCGGGAGCAACCTTGACTTCGCTTAAATGCCCGATCCGGTTGCCCTCGATGGAATACCACTGAACGGTTGCATTATGGCCAGGATCGCCTTGTGTCGCGATCAGTCGATGGCCTTTCGGGTGAATCCAGAAAACGTTCAGCCCATGCGGATGCGGGTTCCGGCTGAGTTCGACCAACTTGCCGTTTTCGATCTGGTGGACGTAGAAATATTTGTCGCCTCCGGTGATGAATCGTTGCCCATCTGGATGAGATAAAACATGCATCGGGCGATCATCAAAAAGCACGCGGTCCACTACGCGGTACTCTGGCGTAGACAGGTCGATGAGGGATAGCATGTTCACAAGCTGCGCCGTCATCTTTTGTTGCTTGAGCATTTTCGGTGTCAGGTCAGCGTTCGTTTGAGGCCCGTCCGGTAGTTGCAGTTTCACCATCTTCCCGAGCCGAAAACCGTGGTTGGCAACCAAGGCGTAACGTCCGTCGCTGGACATGGCCATCGTCGGTGTCCCGGCGATCGCGCAGGGCACCGTGTCGTAAACCGTCTTGATGATCGGCGGATGATCCGGCCCGAGATGGATCACCGTGAAGGAATCCTTCGTTTTCAGTTCCCAATCCGTCGTCTGATCCTCGGTCAACTGGAAGATCTGGTTGAATTCGCCGTCGTTCGTGCTGAACAACGTCAACGGAGTTTGGGTTGTTAGGAAGGGCAGCGTTTGCGCAACGGCCGTCGTGGAAAATGCAATCGTCGCGACAACGACTGCTAACGGGGATGTTAATTTCATAACGTGAGATTTAAAACGGGGCAGGTTAGTTTCGCCAATTTTATGGTGTATTGGATTGGGTAAAATACGACGCGGGGAAAATAGCCAAGAGACTGTAATAAAAGCAAACAGTATTCGGAGAGTTGTTGAGCCGCTTGGCCAAGCGCTTGGCTTGGGTCAGCGCCGTGATTGTCGCCTGAAAGGCGACTACTGCGTAGCCGGGGGCAACGCCCCCGGCTACGCATGGCGCCGATCCGCCAGCCCTGAAGGGGGTGTTCAAGCGTGATCTTAAGTTGAGGTGTTGAAGTCCCCCGACGGGGCACCTAAGACTCAGGCTTACAGCCTGTCACTTTCCGGGAGGAGTTTGTTTAGCTGCTCGGCCATACGTTTGGTTTTGGTTTGTTTGCGCTTGGCCAGATTTTGGGTTTCGTGGGGGTCTTGGGTTAGGTTGTACAGTTCGGGGGCGGCGATGGGGTTAGTGTTGGGTTTGTGGGGGAGGATGAGTTTCCAGTTGCCGTTGATGATCCAGCGGTGGGTGAGGTTGGCGCTTGGCTTGTGGATGTTCACGGCGTTGTGGAGGTAGCAGGCACCGTGGGTGGTTTTGCGCTTGGCCAAGGCGGTGTCGTCGAGGAGGTCGATGCCGTGCATGGCGGCGGTCGGCTCGAGGCCGCACGCCTTGAGGAGGGTCGGGGCGAGGTCGATGCTGTTGGCCAATTCGGGGCGTTCGCTTGGCGGCACTTTGCCGGGCCAGCGGATCATGATCGGGGTGCGGAGGCCGCCGTCGTACGGGGAGCGCTTGGAGCGGGGGGCGTAGCGGCCGTTGTCGGCACGCTGGATCCAGCCGTTGTCGGTGACGTAGAGGACGACGGTGTTGTCGGTCAGTTTTTTTTCATCGAGATGGTCGAGCAATTGGCCGCAGGTTTCGTCGAACCATTCGCACATGGCCCAGTAGCGGGCGATGAATTTGGACTCGGTTTTTTTCGTGTACTTGTCGAGCAACCGCTTGGGTGGATTGTGCGGGGTGTGCGGGAGGAACGGCGCGTACCAGACGAAGAACGGCTTGTCGCCGGCGTCGGCGATGAAGTCAAAGATCGGCTTCAATCCTTCGCGGCCGATTTTCAATCCTTCGTCACCGTGACGGCCCCGGCGCTTGGGGTCGCCGTGGGTCATGCCGTGGGTGAAGCCGCCGCGCGAGTGGTGCCCCTGCCACCATTTGCCGGACTGATGGCTGACGTAGCCGCGCTTGGCCAAGAGCCGGGGCAGGGTGGGTACGGTGTCGATGAAACCGACGCATTCCTGCACTTGGGCGCGGTATTCGTCGGTGTTTTTGCCGCCGGGTGGGATGGGTGGCTCGTTGCCGGTGATGCGGTGTTGGTGCGGGTAAAGCCCGGTGATGATCGAGGCGAGGGAGGGGCAGCAGAGGCTGGTCGGCACGTAGCCGCGTTTGAACAACCGGCTCTGCTTGGCCAAGCGGTCGATGTTCGGTGTCTGGATGGCTTCGTGGCCCATGAAGCTGTAATCGCCCCACGCCTGGTCGTCGGAGATGATGAGGACGATGTTCGGCGACTTGGCGGCAAACGTGTTGTTGGTGAGCAGTAGCCCGGCGACGAGCGCAATGAGAGTGCGTTGCATGCCGGACGGCTTACGGGAAGCGGCCGGAAAAGTCAAAACCGCTGTTGCGCGGATACCCTCTCCCAGCGGGAGAAGGAATTCAGCCGTATGTGCATGCGCTTGGCCAAGCGGCGCGGGATCGGGGGATTCAGGGTTGGACATTCCTTGTTCGATATTCATCATTCAAACAGCTCAAGAGAAACCAATATCGAACACCCAACAAGGAATGTCGAAGGACCCAGTTTTAGGCTTCCTCTCCCAGCGGGAGAGGGCTGGGGAGAGGGAGAAAGCATGGCATTCACACAAAACACCCGAGCGCTTCCACCCTCATCCTGCCTGCGGCCACCTTCTCCGTGAGGGAGAAGGAATCATCAACGCACTTGCGCTTGGTTCGTTTACTTGTTGAATCTGCCCGTAGGTTGGCAAATGGGATTTGCTTTCGGCTGGGGCATCGGATTCACTGGCGGTGATGTTTTCGCACATAGTTATTTTCTGGACCAAGCCGGACGTGGAGGAGGCCGGGCAGCAATTGATCGACGGGTTAAACCATTATTTGCCGGACATCCCCGGCGTGATCTCGATGCACGTGGGTCGATGCGCTCCGAGTGACCGGCCAGTGGTGGATCAAAGTTATCAGGTCGCGTTGAATATCACGTTCAAGAACAAGATCGTGCAGGATGCCTATCAGGATCACCCGCAGCACGTGGCGTTCGTGGAGAAGGTGTTCAAGCAGGTCTGCGACCGGGTGGTCGTGTACGATTTCGGAGACTTGGAATAGCCGCGAGCAACGCCCCACAAACCGTACGCATGGATCTGGATCCGTTCATTTATAACTTCGTCTGTGGCGGGGTGATTTTTGTGTTCGGTCTCGTGCTGGCGTGGCGGCAGGGCAGCCTTGGCTTGAGCGGGAGGGGGCGGCGCAACCTGTGCCTCGCGCTGGGGGTGTTCAGTTTTTATTTCATCCTGCAGGCGTTCCTCCAATACAAGGCACCCGGCATGCCCGCTGCCGAGCCTGCCGCGTACAATCCAACGCCAGCCAGCCAAGCGGCGGTCGATCCCGAGCAGGGTTATCGCGGCGCGCCGGTCGATTACGCAATCATGATCGGTTACTTCGTAATCATCGTCATCATGGGCGCATACTTCGGGAGGAAGATGAAATCGACGGACGATTTTTTCTTCGGCGGCCGGAAGTTTGCCTGGTGGCTGATCGCGTTCAGCATGATTGCCACGACGATCGGCTCGTATAGTTTTTTGAAGTACTCGAGCAAGGGGTACGAGTACGGGCTCTCGAGCACGCAGACGTACAGCAACGACTGGTTTTATTTTCCGCTGCTGCTGTTTTGCTGGCTGCCGATTTTGTATTTCTCCCGCGTCACGTCGATCCCGGAGTATTTCGGGAAGCGCTTCAACTCGAAGGTCCGTTTTTGGGCAACGGTGTGCCTGATGGTCTACATGGTCGGCTACGTCGGCGTGAATCTGTTCACGATGGGCAAGGTGCTGCACCATTTGCTGGGCTGGGATATTTTTGTCGGCGCGGTGATCGTGGCGCTGGTGTCGATGTCGTACGTGTCGAGCGGCGGCCAGACGAGCGTGATCATGACCGACCTGTTCCAAGGGGTGATGCTGCTCATCACCGGCGGGCTGATCCTTGGGTTGGGCATTGCGTACCTCGGCGGGTTCGATGTGTTTTGGGATAATTTGCCGGGCGACTCGCGAAAGGTGTTTCATAATTTCAACAGCGACCCCGGCTTCCCGAGCGTCGGCATTTTTTGGCAGGACGGCTTGGCCAACTCGATCATGTTCGGCTTTTTGCACCAGGGGACGATCATGCGTTATATGTCGGCGCGGTCGTTTGTGGACTGCAAAAAGGCGGTGGTGACGCACTTGGTGGTGTTGATGCCGTTGGCGGCCTGCGTGGTGGGCGGCGCGGGCTGGCTGGCCAAGGCCTTGGCCAATCATGGCGATCTGCCTGCCAGCATGCCGGCGGACGAGTCGTTTTATGCCGCCACACAGCTCATCAGCCAACCGGGCATCTTCGGGCTGATCTTGGCAGCGATGATTGCCGCGCTAATGTCCACCGTGGACACGCTCATCACCGCGATTTCCGCCGTGTGGGTGAACGACGTTCATAAACCATACATCAACAAAAACATGAGCGAACGCCAAGCGCTGACGACGGCCCGGTTGACGGCGATCGGCGCGACGGTGGTGGGCATCATCCTCGTGCCGGTGTTCATGAATTTCGACTCGATCTACGACGCGCACGGGGCGTTTACGGCAGCGGTGACGCCGCCACTGGTGGTGACGTTCATCTTCAGCGTGTTTTGGAAACGCTTTACCGCGCCGGCGGCTCTGGCCACGCTGATGGTTGGGTTGGTTGCCATCGCCTTTTCGTTCTTCGTGCCGGAAGTGATCACACCGTTCGCGCACGGCGTGCCAATGGGCGAGGCCGGTGACGGACTCTTCGCCGGGGTGAAGCAGTACAAATTCATGCGGGCCTGTTACGGCCTGACGATTTGCGCGGTGGTGGGCGTCGTGGTGGCGTTGTTCACCAAGCCGGAAACCAAGTCGCTGGCCGGCTTGGTTTGGGAGAAGGGTTTCTATCGGTCCCTCAAAACGGATTGACCGCCATGGCCAAGGCGAACTACGTCAAAAAAAAGTTTTACGCGGCCTACAAAAACCTGGAGCGGGCCGCGTACGACGCAGAGAAACGCCGGTTGCAGGCGGAGCTGCTCAACCTCCAGCGCTGGGCGGTCGAGAACAAAAAGCGCGTCGCCATCGCCGTCGAGGGACGCGACGCCGCCGGCAAGGGTGGCACGATCAAGCGCTTCGTCGAGTACCTCATGCCAAAATATTTGCGCGTGGTGGAACTCGGTGTGCCGACGGAGAAGGAGTCGCGCAACTGGTTTCGCCGCTACGAGAAGCAGATGCCCAAAAAGGGGGAGATCGTTTTCTTCGACCGCTCCTGGTACAACCGAGCGCTCATCGAGCCGACCATGGGCTACTGCACCGAGCGGCAGTACCGATACTTCATGAAGCGTGTCGTGTCGTGGGAGGAACAGCTTATTGCCGACGGGTTGATCCTCATCAAGTTCTACCTGTCGGTGGATCGCGATACGCAGTTGTTCCGCTTCAAGGAGCGGATCATCCATCCGCTCAAGTATTGGAAGTACTCGAAGAATGACGAGAAGGCCCGGGCCAAGTGGGAGGTATTCACCAACTATAAGACGCAGATGCTCGAGCGGACGGCATCGGATGCCAGCCCGTGGGTCGTCATCAACGCCAACGACAAGATGTACGCGCGCCTGGCCTGCATGCTGTACACCATCTACCACGTCCCGTACGTGGGGAAGCAATCCTTCAAGCCGCTGACCGGGCCGGAGCTGCCGGCCAAGTTCCGCATCGAGATTGACGGCGTGCCGTTCCGCAACCTGAGCTACCGCCAATACAGCGTCCTCGAGCGCTTGGCCAAGCCACAGTAGCCACGCTTGGCCAAGCGGCCAAACTGTGGCTTTGTGAAATTGACGGGTTGCATGAAGCTGTTTACGATGCTCGGGCGATGCGATTCAAAGTAATACTCGAGGAGAGTGACGAAGGAGGATACACCATTTTTGTACCGTCATTGCCGGGGTGATCAGGCGGTTTACGGTGTTGCGGTTCAAATGAGAGATAGTGGCGATTTGTGTCGCCGTCAGATCAAGACAAAAGACCCTCAAAAACTGTCTAAATTTAGCGTTCGAAATTCGGCTTCGTTTTATGTATATGCAACTCATTAACCCAACCAGACTTAAGAGTGCTTCCACCCCCCTTATCTAGTCAAGCCCCATTGTTATTTATTGATAGTGGTTGAAATGAATCGCGTGATTCTATGTTTTTGTTTGGGCATCCTTACATGTTTTACAGGGAATAGTCAAACGAGTAACATTCCGCCAAAATTCTCGCTAGGGATTCTTGGTGTTGTTTCTTGGGGGGGCGAACATTCGTCAGCATTGTCCAGTAAAATCCCGTTAGGACTGGATCTGGCTCGTGTAAAAAATGTGTATGCCGGTACCGCATACAGCCTGGCTTTGAACGATGATGGTACCGTTGTGGGATGGGGCAGTATGGATATTATTAAAGCAATTCCGAAAGAACTATCGTGCGTGACTTCTCTAGATTTAAATTATAAATTCGTGATAGCCGTGCTTGGTAGTGGAGAAGTCATTGCTTGGGGTGAACTTCCTGAAGGGTTAGCTGAATTTTTGAATTCGTTACAAAATGTGAAAATGGTTGATTACTCAGTCGTTCCAGACCGATGCCTCATCTTATTCAATGATGGCACACTCAAAATGTGGGGCAAACAGATTCCACCCGATTTAAAGTTGCCGAATAACATTAAGGAGGTGAAATCAATCACCTCCGGATATAATTATAACGTAGCATTAAAGGATGATGGAACGGTTGCTGCATGGGGGAGAAGTGCATATGTGCCGATGGATTTCCCGAAGGGATTAAATAACGTGATTGCTGTTTCTGCTACTAGGCACCATGTCATAGCGTTGTTGGAGAATGGCAAGATTTTGGAATGGGGAGAAAATAAAGGGGTTTTTGGGCCGCAGCATCCTGCTAATCTGGATAATATGATTTTGATTCAAGCTGGCCCTGGCATTTCTCATGATATAGGCTTACTAAGGAGTGCGTAAGTAAGTAGACATTAGATTTATACCTTGATATGATTTGCGGCGTGAAAGAGCACGA
>JACNJE010000027.1 GCA_014382705.1 Verrucomicrobiota bacterium
AACTTATACACAATAAGTTAAGTCGCCGAAAACCTTTTTTGATGAATAATGCAGGCTAGGTCATGGTATCGGTATATTTTTTCTATTTCTACTCGCGCTTTCCAGTCTGCTAGAACCCAACGGGTGCCATACCCTACGAGGTCGCCTCCCCAGTTGATTCCCAAAAGATCAAATTTTTCATTGGGTATGATAGGCTTAGAATTTGCATTCCAACTATACATGGCTGGATTATATCCGGGAGGTGGCCCAGCTAGGCGATAAGCATGATCCGGTCGACCGTAATCCTTTGCCGTTATTCTGTATGTAAAAGCCTGTGATCTATGATCGGCTTCACCAGTACTCGCCGGAAGGATGGTGGCTGGCAACGTTTTAGGCACCCTTCGAAAATAATTGGTATAAATGTGTCCGGCGTGTGGTTCTTCCTCTGACCGGGCTTCCCTTCCGATGCGGTAAGGTATTTTCGCAAACTCGGCCAAGTCGGTTTCGTAGGTAGCATCTATGATTACTTTGGCGGCATATGAATACTGAGATCCAAGGTTGCCCTGATTGTCGCGCTCGCGAGTAATGACACCCGTGATTTGCCGACCTTCCATTATTACGTCCACAGCCACCTCGTTAAACCGCTTCGAGACACTCTTGTGCTCAGTCGTCATTTCAGCATATATTCTGGCGGCTGTGTGCGGCTCCCATGCTCTTCCTTCTGCAACGTTCCACGGCAACTGAGGATTCCGATTTATATGTTGCTTTACTAAAGGATCATCTGCCATTTCCGTGCGGTGATATGCTTTAACCCGTTTGCGGAACTCCTCCATCACTCCGCTGTTGGATTCCACGTATTTGTCGTCCAATCTCAGTACTCCAGAAGAAAGAACACCTCCTAGGCATGGCGACTGCTCAATAATCAGCACAGTTTTGTTAGCACGTGCTGCGGCGATAGACGCTGCTACTCCAGCAGGCGTTCCACCTATGACAATTATGTCGTAATTATTTTTTAGCACAGTGGGAGCAGCCTCATTCTGGGCAACCGAAAAAAAGATAGTGAAAATTAAAATTGAAAATTTGAGATTAGGCATTTTTATATTTTGATGTTCCGATAATTGATAGCATCATGTAGTACACGGTCTACTTCAGGGTTCGCCCTAACACACCCTACCGGCACCACGGCTGCGAATGTTGTGAGTAGGAGGTGTATCATTTTATATCAATTAAGCTCGCGCAATTTTTCTTTATAACTTCTTCCTGCTTTTTGCCTTTTTGGCTACTCATACTGCGGAGGAGTGTTCAAATCTTCTCAATGGTAATTGGAGTAACCAATAGGGTCATTCTCTCTCACCCAACTGTAAGTAAATTCTAACCACTCATTTCGATATGACTCTGGCTGATTTATGAACCAATTAATTTCACCCCAACCCCACACGTGATTTTATTAGATTCACGATATTGCCGGCATAATCTGAATTGCCGAAATTATCGATTTAAACAATATATGGCAAAAGACTCGCGAGACCAGCCACTACGAGTAAGTCCTCCAGAACTGCGACCATATATACTATCACTGAATCCCTTTTCCAAAATAGCTTTATGCGGTTGCCTCTTAAACGACTTGGGCCGTGATGGAAATGAATATAAATCAAACATCAATTTACCATCATAAACAATCCCACCGCTTGGAACACGGGCATTGCAAAGAACAGCAATACGGCGAGCATGATTCTTTGCATAACTGCGGATGCGAGCTATCACATCTCGCCATTGGAAACGCTTCCTATCTCAGTCACCCTAAAATCGATACATACCACTGAAACCGAGGCTGACCTAACCCCAGCCTCGGTTGGCGAATGTTCTGCAAGTCACCTATTCAGCAACAACCTTGACGTCGTCGATGAACCAGCCTTCTTGTAAATTGAAGTCGTCTGTAGACAACCAGAATTCAACTATAATCTTTCGCCCCAAGCTATCCGGCTTAAGACGGAAGGATTGAGCCTCCCAATCATTGGTCGCGCCGGAAGCCTCATAGGGTTCCTCAAGAATTTCTTCTGATTCGGCATCAAGAATAACCACGGAAACCCGGTGGAACGAAATTTCAGGATCAATCTTTCTGAATTCTGAAAAACTCAAAGTTGCCTGAATCTTCTTATCACTAAGGTCAATTATTGGTGAGCGCAAATATGAATCCGTGAAAGCTGCGAAATCAACCCCCAGCCCAGTCGCATAAACTTTGTCCCCGCTGAACGCCTTACCCGGCCCGGTGGTGGGAATACCCAGTTCCCAGTTATCCTCGTCCCCACCATGCGTCCAGCCTTCTCCCTCGCCTTCAAAATCGTCGAAGAAGACCGGGGGCGGATCAAGTGCCACAACCCGATAAAAATTATTCGCATTCTGGTCCTTTGAAAAGGTTGCCCTATAACCACCATCCCCAAGATCTCCTACGTCCACGCCAACTTGTTCTGCCCATTCTTGCAGACCTAACCCGGGCTTGGTCTCAACCAGATAATTCCTGCTGCTAAATGGACTGTAAAACTCGATATTCACATCGGCCTCATTCAAGGAGATAGCCTTGATATTGAGCGGTTCAAATTCCTCATTCAGCGGCTTTCCTGCCAGGCCGTTTTGATAGATGCCTGATATCTCCACTTCACTCAGGCCCCGCTGCCAGATACCCATGTCATCCAGCAATCCATCGTACAGGCGGGCGATATCAAGGCCTGGACCGTAATTGCCGATAATCAGCGGATCACTGTTAGCAGCTCCCATCTGGGCTGACATGGCCTGCCCCACGGCTTCGCCGTTCTTGAACCACTGAACCTTTCCCCCCTTGTAGACGAAGGCGTAGTGCTGCCACGCACCAATTTCCCAGGTGTTGCCCGGTGAAGAATAAGGTGTTTTGTTGACTCCATGGGTGCGAATTACTCCCCCGCCCAACAAGACCATGTCAAAGTTGACTGCTTTCCGGAAAACCCGATCATAGGATTCAAACTCTTCAATATTCATCCACAATGACACGGTAGCTTCATTAGCCAGATTTAACAGGTCATTATGGGGAACGGATACAAGGTCGTCATCCCCATCAAAAGCAATTGCACCTCCAATCCTCCCTGGAACGCCAAAACCTTCATCAAAGTTTTCAAGCGTTCCGTTTATGTTGTTCCCACTTGAATCCATTAACGTCTCTCCTACAGACTCATCAAATGTGTAATAAGCAACCAACCCGCTGGTAATGGCATCCAATCGTTCGACCTTCAAGCCGGCCACATTGCTGGTTGTGCTTCCTTGTTCATTTGTGACCTTTGCAGTATAGTCGCCGGCTTGATCAGCGCTCAGTTTTGTCAGCACAAGCGAGCTTGAAGTCGCTCCATCGATGGCTTCCCCTTTGAAATACCACTGATAAGCAATGGGCCGTTTTCCAGTAACCATAACCTCAAACGCGGCGGTGGTGCCTTCCAGTTTTTTCTGGGACCGGGGTTGGGAGATTACCACGGGTGCACCGGCAATATCGCGCCCCGCCAACTCCAGTATTTCCGCTTCCGACAGGGGTCTGGACCAGATGGCGACTTCGTCCAGTATGCCATCCATTTTTCTCGCTAAACCCTGATCGTCATAACTCCCAATGAACAGATCATCAGAATTGGACTCACCCAAAACGCCTTCCTCGGGCTCACCTATCCGGAATCCGTCCTTGTAGAAGATGATCTTGCCTGCCTTGTAGACAACAGTGAAATGCTGCCAATTATCAATTACAACAGAACCCTGGACAGTGTTAACCTCGTTGGCTTTCCTGTTAACCGTGCTTGCTATCCCACCTGTATCAGATCTTACAACCAAGGATTTCCTCACAGATCCCGGATCGTCAATCAACCGAAGGGAGAGATGATCGCCTTTCCTTAATATCCAACTTGAAGATCTCGTGTAAGTTCCTGCATCTTCCACGGGACCATAAGAACCGGGTTTGATCCAGAAGGAGAACGTGGCTTCTGCCCCTAGTGCTAAAGATTCGTCATCAAATACTGCGAGATATGTCATCTCCCCGTCCAGAGCCAATGCCTGCTCGACCCTACCCTCAACCCACTGGGATGACTCATCGGAAAAATTTATCAAGTCCGCGTTGTTATCATTTGTTGAGCTATCAACCGCAACCAGGCCCTCTTTCTCATCAAGTTTCCAAAATGCCTGCCTGGCTGTGCCCAATCCTTCCACCGAAAGTACGGTTACATTTGCCGTCTCACTGAAAATCTCCCCAGCCGAGTTTGATGCACGAACCCTGTAGGATCCTGAGTCTTCTTTCGTGGAGTCTTCAATCATCAGGGTTTTCTGCGTGGCCCAGCGAAGCGGTTCATCACCCTTAAGCCAAAGATATTTGATCGGTGGCGACCCGGAAGCTTTTGCGGCCAGAATAATAGAGCCCCCTTCATAGGTTTCCATCGAACCGGGATCCTGGGTGATTGTCGGGACAGTGTCTGTATCCGGGTTCAGTTCATTGGTAAACAGTGCACTCACTTCCTCTTCACTCAGTGGTTTGTTCCAAATCATCACATCATCCATAGAACCATCGAAAAAGTTACCGCTGTCATCAGCCCCAATGCGCAGCGGCAACCCGGCATCATCAACAGGCGCGGGAACAGCGATGCTGCCCTTCTGCTCCCCATTGAGATACACAATCACATTTTCACCATCGAACACCCCGACCATATGATTCCACACACCGGCATCAATGGTCTCTCCTGTAGTGGCTGTTTTGTTTGCCCCACCCTTTTTAACCAAAAAGTTCATACCGCCGCTCCCAACGCCCTGCAGGAAGAAATAGCTGTTGCCCTTTTCCAGCATGCGGTTGCCGCTGCCATCGGCCGCAAGATCCACGTTTGAATTGAACCAAGCAGACACAGAAAATCCATTTATCAGATCCGCGCCAATGGAGGGATCATCCGGCACCTCAACATAGTTACTACCATTAAAGCTGATGGCTCCACCCACCTTGCCTTCCACCCACTGCGAATCGTCACCCTCAAAGTTCACAAGTGTGCCCATATTGCTGTTGTGCCCGGAATCGAATGCAAGCTCTCCCGATTTTTCGTCAAATTTCCAGTGAGCAACCAGTCCTGGACCTGCGTTGTATTCCACAAGGCTGGAAATCTCATCAGCGCTCAGGGCTCGGTCAAAAATCCTGAGATCATCCAATGACCCGTTTAAGGGGCTATTCTTTGATGAGGCCCTTTGGCCAAGGTGAACCACTGAAAACGGAGTGGTGCCAACCTTGCCATTCCCCTTGGCTTCTCCATTTACATAAAGGGTGATGTCTTCGGAATCTGCGTTGTAAGTGACGGCAAGATGATTCCATTCACCGAGCTCGACCGGATCCGGAGCAAGTATGGAAATATGCCCGTTGGCATGGTTCCAAAGAACCCTTGGGTGCCGCACAGTCCCGCCGGTGTGAAATCCAAGACTGTGCCCCGCGCCCGCACCATCAAAGGCAGCCGCAATGGCTGCTCCGTAAGATGAATCTGCATCCAAGCGAACCCAGGCAGCCCACGTCGTCGATGTCACGTCTGGCAGCCCCGTGATTTCCAAATGCTCTGAGGCTTGAGGCAAGCTCAAGGCGCCGCCGATTTCCCCCTCCACCCAGTTGCTCACCTCACCGGCTGGATAACCAACCAACGAACCATCATTTCCGTTTTCTGAAGAATCAGCACAGGCAAACCCTTCTTCCTCGGCGAATCCCCAGGACAGAACCAAGCCGTCAGCAATGTCTTCCCCACCGAATAATTGGCCAATTTCATCACTCGAAAGCCCCCGGTCAAAAATCGAAACATCATCCAACGCCCCATTAAGTGGACAATTTTTTGACGAGGCTCTTCGACCCAAGTTCACCGTACTGAAAGCCGTAGTGCCAACCGTGCCATCCGCCTTGGCCTCGCCATTCACGTAGAGAACTATTTCTTCGGAATCTGCATCATACGTGACAGCCATATGGTTCCATTCCCCAAGTTCAACCGGCTCTTCCGACATGATTGATATATGTCCATTCGCATGATTCCATAAAACCCGGGGTTTTCTCACATTCCCCCCTGTATGAAACCCAAGGGTATGTCCCGCGCCCGCACCATCAAAGGCGGCTGAAATGGCAGTTCCGTAAGATGAATCCGCATCCAGACGAACCCAGGCGGCCCAAGTGGTCGAGGTCATTTCCGGCAGATTAGTTACCGCCACATGCCCTACGCCGAGGGAGACTGCATTGTCAGATTTTCCATCCACCCACTGGCTGTTTGCAACCGCAACACCCACAAGTGTGCCATCGTGACCGTTTCCTGAGGAATCCTTGGCCAACTCACCACCCGCTTCATTCAACTTTAAATGAACCAAAAGTCCATCTTGTGCCATTGCTCCAACTGAAGTGAGCAGCAGTGAAAACAAACCCTTTAATAAAGGTTTCCGTATTTTGTTTGATAATACGTTCATTTTGTTTTAGTTTAAAAATATAATTCGTTTCCCGCGCCGAAGATCAGTTTTGGATATTTCGCAAATATTGCCGCCTTCTTCCATTCAACGTGCCCATCAAGATAGGCATGGTTGGAACCCTCCGGGGCATCTCCTTCGTCATTGTAGTGGTTGACGCCTTTCTCTTTAAGTAATCCCATGGGGCCCATCACCAATCCCCGGCGCCCCCAACTCCCCCCCCCATTTTCTGGTCAAGTCGGTCAGCAGTACCTGAAAATGAGGAGCGTCCGTCTGGTTCAAAGCAAAAACTGGCTTTTTGGGTCTCATCCTGGTGATCGCCGAATTGTCTCCATAGATTCTTGAACCTGCCCAATAAAAATAGCCCATAACGCTGTAAGGAGCGCCTGTACCTCCAATTCCCCAAATTTGATCATTGTTCCAACCGTAGTTTTCCGGGCAATAAAACATCTTACGAGGCAATGAATATTTTGTCATGATAGTATCCCGGAACGATCGGAGCATCCAGTAGGGCAAATGGTGTCCGGCTGTGGGGAATTTACCGCCCTCATCATCAGCATACATGTTCAGAGAAAGAAGCCACTGACGCTCGTTATTCTTGCATGATGTTATATTCGCACTTCTTTTGGCCCTGCCGAGAGCCGGTAAAAGCAACGCCGCCAGAATGGCGATGATCGCAATGACCACCAGCAACTCAATCAAAGTGAATGCTCTTTTATCAGGTTTAATCCGTTTGTTCATCCGCCTAAGTGTGAGCGGGTTGATGCTGAGTTAAAATTTAGTGAAGTCAATCAAAGAAGAGAGAAATCATCATTTACTCATTCTAGGCCAGCTTGACTCACTTTGTGAATCGCCCGAGTATTCGCGCACCAAAACGGTTCAAAACGATGGTCTATTTGCGGCAAATGATCATGATATGTTATGCGTTGGCATTCGTTGCATACTCAAACGGCGAGTCGGTACCTGAGTTCAATCGAGACATTGCGCCGCTGATTGCCAAGCGCTGTCTCGAGTGCCACAACGAACGCGACCTCAAGGGCGACGTCAACCTGACCGCTGAGGTTGGCTTTGCGAAAGGAACCGATAATGGCCGACTCGCGCTTGACCTTGTCACCAAGGGTGAAATGCCGCCCAAGCTCAAGGGACGCTCGCAAAAACTACCCGACAGCGAGATTGCCCTGCTCAAAGCATGGGTGGATTCCGGTGCCGCCTGGCCAAGTGGACGTGTGCTCGACATTTACGAGGCGACGACCGATGTCCGAGCCGGTCGGGATTGGTGGTCACTGCAACCGGTCAAGCGCCCCACCGTGCCGCGCTTGGCCAAGCACCCAGTCGATGCGTTCATCCTGAATAAGCTCATGCGCGAATCAATGGAGCCTGCCCCCCATGCCGACCGTCGAACACTTGCCCGACGCGCCTACTTCGACCTGACCGGCTTGCCTCCAACTCCAGATCAACTCCAGCAATTCATCGGTGACTCCTCACCGGACGCCTGGCCGAAACTCATCGACAAACTGCTCGCCTCTCCTCGATATGGCGAACGCTGGTCGCGTTACTGGCTCGACCTTGTTCGCTTTGCCGAGACCGACGGCTACGAGCGTGACAAACTCAAGCAAAACATCTGGCGCTATCGCGACTGGGTGATCAATGCGCTGAACGATGACATGCCGTACACGCGTTTTGTCGCCGAACAACTCGCCGGCGACGAGATTCCCAACCGCACGGAGCAATCGGTCATCGCCACCGGAATGATCCGCGCCGGCACGTGGAATGACGAACCCAACGACCCGGCCGACTACCTCTACACTCGGCTCGAGGACATGGTGCACACGACGACCTCCGCATTTCTCGGGTTGACCGTGAAGTGCGCGCGTTGCCACGATCACAAATTTGACCCCATCCTCCAAAGCGACTACTACCGGATCGCCAGCTTTTTCTGGGCTGGCCACATTGGCCAGGGCAACCAGGGTGGCCCGACAGAGAAGGATCTCGGATTCGACGTTTACGGCTGGACGGACAAAAGCGCCAATCCGACGCCGATCCGTCTGCTCATAAACGGCGAACGCCACAAGCCCGGCCCCAAGATCGCTCCCGGTTTTCTCTCTGCTGTCACGAATCTCAACAAGCCGCTCGCCGCGCCGTCGGCCAATAGCAAAACCACGCATCGCCGCTTGCAGTTTGCCAAATGGATCACTGATGCCCGAAATCCGCTGGCTGCGCGTGTGCTGGTGAACCGGCTTTGGCAGCACCATTTCGGCCAGGCACTCATCCGCACCCCCAATAATTTCGGCTTCAAGAGTGATCCGCCAACCCACCCCAAGTTGCTCGACTGGCTGGCGGCAGAGTTTATGGAACCGACAACGGACGGCGGCGCGCCGTGGACGCTCAAGCGGCTCCACAAACTGATCATGCTTTCGGAGACGTATCAACAGCAGTCGGTTCACCCCAAGGAAGCTGAGTATGCGCAGCGCGATTCCCTGAATCGCAACTTATGGAAGTTCAACCGTCACCGCCTCAATTCCGAATCCCTTCGCGACGCGATGCTAGCGGTCAGCGGACAACTGAATCTTAAAATGGGTGGTCCAAGTTTTTACCCGAAAATGTCGAGCGAAGCGCTGGAGGGGTTGTCGCGCAAAGCCGGTGACTGGAAAGAGTCGCCCACCGATGAACGCTCACGCCGCAGTGTTTACATGATGACCAAGCGCTCGCGCCTGCTGCCGCTCATGACCGCATTCGACTTCAGCGACACCACAGCCAGTTGCGGGAAACGCGAAGTCACCACCGTAGCACCCCAGGCCCTGGCATTGTTGAACAATTATTTCGCCCACAGCCAAAGCGAAGCCTTGGCCAAGCGCTTGGCCAGGCAAACCAGAAACACTGATGAGCATATCGAACGAGCATGGCAGTTGGCATACGGACGCAGCCCCACCGTTTCCGAGCTTGGCCAAGCGGCCGCCCATCTGCGTGCTCAACGGGTTCATTTCGAGAATAAAGAAAACGCCGACCACCTCGCCTTGGCCTCCCTCTGCCATGTCCTGCTGAACTCCAATGAATTCATCTATGTCGACTAAGAGAAAACCCGACCGATCAAGGCTATTTCCCTGCGGCCAAACCCGGCGCGAGTTTGTCTGGGAAATGGGCGCGGGGTTTTCCGGTCTTGCCTTGACATCGCTGCTGGGCGCGGACGGTTTTTTTGCGAAGCACGCGCACGCGCACGCGCTTGGCCAAGCGGCATCGAACCCACTGACACCCCGCCGGCCAAGTTACTCTGGCAAGGCCAAGAGCTGCATCTTCCTGATGATGAACGGCGGGCCAAGCCAGGTGGACACCTTCGACTACAAGCCGGAACTCCAAAAATATGCCGGCAAGTCGCTGCCGCAGGACAAAAAATACATCAATTCCGGCGGTCGAAAAATCGGCTACCTCACCCCCAACTGGAGGCCGTTCGCGCCCGGCGGCCAAAGCGGCCTGTTGGTCTCCGATTATTTCCCGAACGTCCGGCGGCACGCCGACAAACTGGCGGTGGTCAAGTCCTGTCAGGCGGACAGCCACGCCCACGTCTCGGCGCTTGTCGGAATGAATACCGGCAGCACCTTCATCGGCCGTCCGTCAATTGGCTCATGGTGTGTTTACGGCTTGGGCGCGGAGAACCAAAGCCTGCCAGGATATGTCGTCATGCTCGACAAACGCGGTGGCCCGATCTCCGGCCAGCCCAACTGGTCGTCCGGGTTCATGCCATCCACCTTTCAGCAACTCTGTTTATCTGAGGGGGTCATGAAGGGTTGAAATTGGGGTTGGCGAG
>JACNJE010000098.1 GCA_014382705.1 Verrucomicrobiota bacterium
AGGCGATCCGGAACCGGATGGGGTGGTGTTGTGGACGCGGTTGGCGCCGCAACCCCCCCTTCCACCGAAATGCGCGGTCTACAAGTTGGCGCGTGAAATTGCCGGCGGCCGGAACCAAACTGTTGGGATAGCAAAGCGGATTCGTCAGCCCCTTTGGCGAGCCGAACAACGAATTGCTTCCGGTGGTTAAGGAAGCCAATCTGAACGCCACGAAATGGCATGGCGGCGAATTGTCAAACGGGCTAAGAGTGCAAAGCACGCCACGTAACAAGCCCTCCGACGTGCCGAAGTAACCCGACCGCCGGAGACACCGGCCACCGTTGTCCTGCCCGGAGACAAGGATTTGGCCATGTTCGTCACCTTCCCTTGCCGTGCAGTACAGGACGTTTTTAAAAAAACGCCGTTTGGCCTTGAGAAAGGGCGGTGTTTTTAGCGTTCGCTGATGGGCTGGTACTTGAGGTCGTCCTGGCCGTCGTAAACGCCGCTCGGGCGGATGAGGCGGTTGTCGGCCAGTTGCTCGAGCACGTGGGCGGTCCAGCCGGACGTGCGGGCGATCGCGAAGAGCGGGGTGAACAAATCGATCGGGATGCCGAGCGAGTAGTAGACCGTGGCGGAGTAGAAATCGACGTTCGGGTAGAGGTTTTTTTCGCGGATCATAATCTCGGCGATGCGCTCGCTCATGTCGAGCCACTTGGTTTCGCCGAGCTTGGTGCCGAGTTGCTGGGCCATGCGCTGCAGGTGTGGCGCGCGCGGGTCGAGCACCTTGTAGACGCGGTGGCCGATGCCCATGATTTTCTTTTTGTTCTTCAGGCAGTCGGCGACATAGCCGTCCACCTTGTCCACACTCCCAATTTCCTGAAGCATTCGGATAACTCCCTCGTTGGCACCGCCGTGCAGCGGCCCCTTGAGGGTGCCGATGGCGGAGGTGATGGCGGAGTACATCCCGCTTAGGGTGGCGATGGTCACGCGGGCTGAAAAAGTCGACGCGTTCATGCCGTGATCGGCATGCAGGATGTAGCACATGTCGATGGTCTTATCCTTTTCCTCGATCGGTTTTTCGCCGTCGATGAGGTAGAGGAAGTTGGCCGCCTCGCCGAGGGTGGGATCGGATTCTGGCAGCGGTTTGCCCTGCCGCGCCAAATGGAAGTAGGCGGTAATCACCGGCACCTGCGCGATGAGCTTAATGGCGCGCTTGGCCTGCTCCTCCAGCGAATCTTGCCCTTCGGGCGGTTCGTAGCAGGCGAGGGCGGAAACCACGGTGCGGATGGCCCGCATCGGCGAGGCTTCCTTGGGTAGATTTTTGATCAGATCCACCACGCCACCGGGCAACTCGCGGGCACCGGCCAGCTCCGACTTGAGCGCGTCCAACTCGGTTTGGCTCGGCAACTTGCCGCGATGCAACAGATGCACGACTTCCTCATAGGTCGCGTTGCCGGCCAATTCGTTGATATTGTATCCGCGGTAGATCAACTCCCCGTCGAGTCCACGCACGCTGCTGAGTTTCGTGGTGGCGGCGACGACGCCTTCCAGGCCCTTGGCGGGCGCAGTTTTTTCTGTGTCACTCATTTCAAATTCTTTCAGGCGGTCACGCGCTGACGGTGTGAGGATCGCATCGGCAGGAATGCCGTTCAGCCCGCCCTTGCGTTGCAGCTCGTTGATATCCTTCAAGCTGTAGACTTTTTTCATCCGTCACCATCCAATGTGAATCCCCTTGGGCGGGTCGGAAACTTTAGGGAAAACCGGTTTTCGGCGCAACGGTTTTTTCGGAACCCGTCGCTTGGCCAAGCGGTTACTGTCCCCGGTAAACGCAGCGGGCCGTGCAGGTCTCGGCCACTTCCACGGCGGTTAACAGGGGCAGACTTGGCTTCAGCCGCTCCCAGATCCAGACCGCAATTTTCTCGCTTGTCGGGTTCTCGAGGCCTTCGATTTCGTTGAGATAACGATGGTCGAGCTGCTCCCAGAGCGGCTTGAACGCCGCCGTGATGTCGGCGTAATCGAGCACCCAGCCCAGCTTGGGATCGCAGTCGCCCTCGACGACGATCTCCGCCCGGAAGCTGTGGCCGTGCAGCCGACGGCATTTGTGCTCCGACGGCAGGTGCGGCAGCAGGTGGGCGGCTTCAAATTGAAATGTTTTCCTGAGTTCCATGGTTCGGTCACGCGGTTTCGAGGTCGCTCCAGCGGATCAGTTCGCCCAGCGGCGGTCGGCCGTCATGTCGCCAGGCAAGTGGCGGACGCTGCATTTGGCCCAGTTGGCAGATCCGCGGCACGCCCCATCTGGCCAGTGGCACCGCCAATTCCCGCATCCGGGCCTCACTGGCGGCAATGCCGACGGTGGACACAGACTCGCGGATCGGCTCCAGCACGTGCAGCGCCTCCTCGATCTGCTCAATCGGCTTGACGTAAATGAAGCGGTTGAGCGGCGAGCTTTGGAACTGTTTTTCATCCTCGTACACCACGGTCCAGTCGGTTGACTCGTCGCTCTCCCAAAGCAGCGCGCCGACATTGTTGGCCGAGCGGATCTTGTAAAAGCGCCGGGCCGTCGTGATCGCCGCCGCTTCCTCCGTCGAGATCGGCCCGCGCGGCATCGTTTCGTTTCGCGCCTCGAGTTCCTCCGCGAGCATCTCGGCGAACCGCTCCGGCTTGAGGCTGCCGAATTGCTCGACGTAAATCACGTGCGGCGACAGGCAGCCGTGCTGGTTCCACGCGATGACATCGTCGGCGGCGTGCGTGAGGATCGCCTGCGTGCCCATCACCTCGCAGGCCAGTTTTTCCACGTAGCCAAAACTGACGCGATGCCCGTAGCCGACCAGCCGCTTGGCCAAGGGCAGTCGTTGGCGGGTGGCGTGGATCGTCTCGTCGCTTCCGCTGGCCACCACGCAGTCGGCCTCCGCGAATAACGCCGACTCGAGCGACTCGTTGCCGCCCCTCCACTCGGCGATCTCGAGCGATGCCGCCAGGCCCGGCTCGACGGTGTGCAGCGAATGCCCGAACAACCGCGGCAGCAGCGATTTGCCGGAGGCGCACTTGACGAACTGCGCCGAGCGCAGCAACAGCCCGAACGCGATTGACTGGAACACCGGCACCGGCAAGTTGCCCGGCGCGATGTGCACGATCAGTTGCGGGCCGTGAACCATCGAGTGCGTCCGGTTCGGCTGACTGGCGAACGACTGCAGCCGGGTCGCGTCGCCGAATTCCTGCGCCAGCAGCATGAAGAATTTCTCCTGCGTCCAATCATCGAAACAGGCGTCCAGCCCGGCGGCGAGCACTTCGGGCGGAAAGCCGGTCTCCTCCGGGTCGGCGGCGAGGGCAATTTTTCGCAGCTCGTACCCGGGCGAACGCCACAGGCCGGCAACCTCGGTGAGCTTGGCGATGATCGGCTCGTTGCCGACCTGGGCGAGATAGTCGTCGCGGTTGTGGCGCAGTGTCTGGCACGCCTCCGCGAGCAGCGATCCGGATAGTTCCGCGCCCGGCTTGTCGGCCAAAAAATAGTCCAGTGAGGTTTCAGGCATGGTTCAAATTCATTAGCGAGCAGCCACGGGGCTCAGCCGGTTCGGCCCGGCCCAGCAGTTCGAAACCGTCGTCGCGGCGCTTGGCCAAGTCCCCGGTCAGGAGGCTCAGCACCGAGCCGGCGTTGGCCAGGTCGGTGACCTGCAGCAGTCCCGCCTGGCCAAGCGCAACCTCCTGCATCGTTTCCGGGGAGAGGACACGGGCGCGTGCCCACGGCGGGAACCGAAACGTGCGGGGGGCGGCGTTCGCCTGGCCCAGTGTGCCGTCATACGCCTGCGAACTCAATTCGCACATACCGTATTCGGAGAGGATGCGCCGTGCCGGGATGCCGAGTCTGTCGGTGATGGCTCGTTGCAGATCGACTCTGGACACCTTGCGCGAGCGGCCCTTGTAGCCGCCAGTCTCCATCGCCGCCGAGCCGCTCGGCAGTTGGAACTCCAGCGCGGCGGCGTCCAAATGGTCCAGCAGGTGCACGAACGAAAACGCGGTGCCGAGAATCGTAACCGGTTCGTTTTGCGTGGCGCAGTCGTGCAGGAAATTGACCGCCGCTTGGCCGTCGATCCGCCAATCGCCGTCGGCGGCGAAACATTGTTCGCGCTTGGCCAAGCGCTTGGTCACGACGTCCATCATGTGCGCCAGCGACGACTCCAGCGCTTGGCCAAGCCGGGGAACCAGCAGGAGAAGCCGGTTCGGCGAGTCGTCAATCAACTGCTCGGCAAACCAAGGCCACAGCGAGGCGTGATACAGGGCCACGGTTTCGTCGTTGTGAAAATGTCGGCTGCGGTCGGCTTGGGTCGTGCCGCTCGAGCGGAAAACCGTTTCGCGTTCAGCCTCCGGCAGCACGGTCAAGTCGAGTGACTTGAAGGCGCGCGTTGGCACGGCCGGGATGTCGCGCCAATTGGTGACGGTTTCCGGTGTGCGGTTTTCCACCCTGCACAAGTTGGCATACGGGGTGTTGTGCGCGAATTGAAACGCGAACAGGCCAAGCGCGAGTTCGTCGAACCGGTCCGTGCGCGGTTCGTCGGCGCTACGCCGGATGAACGCGCGGACGGCGTCGCAGGCTGCGGCCAGTGATGAGAAGGGTGTCATGCGGTTTTGGGGGCGCGGTCGCGCCGGGCTGGTTTTCCGCCACAGCCAAGGACGGGGAAAGTACGATCCAGCCGGCGGCTTGGCAACAAATGGTTTTGTCACCGGGCGAGGGGTGTGGTTTGCTTTGGCGCATGAAGGGTAGCCTGTTTTTGTTGTCGCTGGCGACGGTGCTGGCGGGGTGCGGCGGTGGCGACACGCCACAGGACGAATCGGCTGCAGCGGATGCGCCCAAGCCGGCGCAGGCGGCCAACGTCACGGTCACGCCGGTCGCGAACGTTGACCCCGCCGGTCAGAAGGTTCAACAGCCGGGGAAACTGACGCTTGGCCAGAAGCCGAAGGAGCGCCAGCCCGAGGCCACGCCGGCTCCCGATCCAACGCCGGCAGCCAAGCCGATCACAACCGGAACCGTTGCCCCGAAAGAGTCGGCGACGCCGGCCAAGGTGGAGGGCGAGGGCAGCTTGACGAGGGAGAATGGCCAATACCTCGCCGGGGGCACGCCGTTTGGCGGGCAGTTTGTCGATCATCACGACAACGGCAACAAGTCGGTCGAGGGGGAATTCGTCAACGGCAAACAGCAGGGTGCCTGGACCTTTTACCACGAGAACGGGCAGCGTTTCCGCACCGGCAATTACGTCGATGGCCGGGCCGATGGGCAATGGATCATCTGGCGCGAGGACGGCAGCAAATGGTCGGAGCAAACCTACGTCAACGGCCAATTGAACGGCGTCGAGACGCGCTGGCATCCCAACGGCCAGAAGCAGTCCGAGGCCACTTGGCAGGGTGGCAAAACGATCTCCAAGCAGGAATGGGACGAGCAGGGTGTGCCCAGACAATAGCCGCGCTGTTCCCCGTTTTGTCGGGGCGCATGGGAGGGGCAAAGCCGGTGGTGGAGCAAACTCGCCGCGGCGCGCGGCTTGTGCAGAACGGCTCGGTGCTCAGTGAGGTGCTCGCGGCGCCGGGCGCGACTGACAGTGTGTTCGACGTCTTGGCGGCTGCCGTCCACCAATTTTCACCTGCCGATCGAGTGGGGCTTCTGGGCTTTGCCGGGGGAGGGATGATCGCTCCGCTTCGCGCGATGGGTGGCGGACACTCCATCAGCGGCGTGGATCTCGACCGAGCCGGTTACGACCTTTTTTGCGGCCTCAGCTCGGGATGGAAAGGGGAGGTGCGGTTTGCGCAGGCGGACGCCATTGAGTGGCTGCGCTCGGCCCGCGGCGGATTTGACCTGTTAGTGGAGGATCTTTCCGTTGGCCGGGATGGCGACGTGTTCAAGCCGGATGTTTCCATCGACACGCTGCCGGCGTTGATTCAAGCCAAGCTCAACCCGGGTGGCGTCGCTGTGTTCAATCTGCTGCCGCCGGACAGCCGGACTTGGGCAGAGATGACGACCAAGGTCTGCGCGCCGTTCCGGTTCGGGGTGCAGGTTTTGTTCGAGAGCTTTTACAACCGGGTGGTGGTGCTGGGCGATGAGGCGCTGCCCCCGGCGCGCGCGGTGTCGCGGATGCTGCGCGGCGCGTTGGGCAGGATCGGATCGGAGATGGAGACGGACATCAGCGTGCGCTCGTTGCGCTTGGCCAAGCGATGAAGCGGTGCGGCAACAGGGCGTTCACGCTGATTGAGTTGCTGGTGGTGATCGTCATTATCGCGCTGCTCGCGGGAATGCTGCTGCCGGCCTTGGCCAAGGCCAAGGCGAAGTCGAAATCGATCAAGTGCGCTTCCAACATGCGGCAGATCAGCTTGGGCGTCATGATGCATGCCGATGAACTCGACGGCGCGCTCCCAATCGCCACGAACTTCGCCGAGCCGGAGTTTTCGCCGCAACGAATCTGGGTGACGGCACTGGAGCGGTTCCTCGGCAGCCGTGAGGTGTTTCTCTGCCCGTCCGCGCCCAACGCCCGGTTCGGCGGGGACTGGGCGAACCGCAGTTGGCACCCGATCGGGTACAACGGGGCGACGACGTACGATCCGCGAGGGGTGGAGGGCGCGACGACCAAGCCGAAGCTAGTGTCCGTGCCGGAGCCGAGCCTGGCCGTGTTGTTTGCCGACACGCCAAGCGGGCCGATCGAGAAAAAGTACCGGGGCTATGTTTTCAGCCCGAGGAACGGGAAACGAAACCGGTTCGATTCCCGGCGCTCCACGCCACTGGTCTCCGATCGCGACCTCGTCGCGGAGATGATCGGCAAACAGCCCAGCCAACTCAAGCCGGTGCTGGCACGGCACGGGGCCAACGGCGACGACACGGGTCGGAGCAACCTCATGATGGCCGATGGCCGTGTGGACACGCTGACGGCCGCGTCCATCCTGCGGCAGGATGCGGGCGCAAACCTAGTGTGGAATTTCAACGGGGAGTGAGCGCCCGGGGTCAGTGGCTCCGGACGTGGCCGTATTTGCCGTTGCGGCGGGTGCGCGTCTCTTGAAACCGGGGCGTGTAGATCGTCTTGCTGTTAGCCTGGCTCAGGTACATGCTCATCAGGCGGGAAGAGGACAGCGGCGGGCGCCGGGTGGAAAACAAGCGGCTGCAGGCGGAAACAAAAGTGTAAACGATTCTCCTCACGGTTCCAGTACGCCAACCCGGCGAACGTAGTCCATGCCCGGTGCTTTTCCAAATGAAATGTATTCACAACGCCCTTTTTTTATTCACAACGCCCGGTGGCTGTGAATACCCGGTGAATGGCCGGGGAGTTTCCGGGGTGAATCGCGTGGATAACCGGGGCATTCAGCCCCCGGCAATGGTCACGCCGGAGGAAGTCCCAATGCGCGTGGCACCGGCCTCGATCATTGCGAGCGCGCTTTCCCGGTCGCGGATGCCGCCGGACGCCTTCACGCCGGCACGTTGCTCCACGGTCTCGCGCATGAGCCGGACATGGTCGACTGTCGCGCCGCCGGGGCCGAAGCCGGTGCTGGTCTTGACAAAATGCGCCTCGGCCTCGACTGCCAGTGTGCAGGCCGTGGCGATCTGTTCGTCGCTGAAATAGCCAGTCTCTAGGATGACCTTCACCCGCCGATCGTCCGCCGCCTCAACGACATCCCGGATTTCGCGGACGATGTAACGGTGAGCACCGTCGATGAACCGCCCGAGGTTCATCACCATGTCGATCTCATGGGCGCCGTTGTCGACCGCGACCTCGGTTTCGTAACGCTTTGAGTCCGAGTCACTTGCGCCAAGTGGAAATCCGACCACGGTGGCAATGGACACATCCGTGTCTGCCAGATAATTCCAGGCGTGCTGTACCCAGCAGCCGTTCACACACACCGCAAACAACTGATGCTCAATCGCCTCGGTGCATAGTTTCTCGATGTCCCGAGCCGTGGTGTCGGGGCGCAAAAGGGTATGGTCGATGTATCCGTTGAGCCGGGATTCCGGTTGATCGGCCATGGATCAACTCGGGAGGAGGGCCTTGACCATCTCCCGCTCCTCCTTCAGCTCGTTTACCGTGGCATCGAGTTTGCCCTGGCTGAAGGCATCGAGCCGGACGCCCTGCACGATGTCAAACTGGCCGGCGACATTGCGGACCGGGAAGGAGGAGATCAGCCCCTCGTCGACGCCGTAGCTGCCGTCGGAGCAGAGACAGACGCTGTGGAAATCGCCGCCGCCGGTGGGGTTGATGATGGAGCCGACCGAGTCGATCACGGCGTTCGCCGCGCTGGCCGCGCTCGAGGCACCTCGCGCCTTGATGATCGCTGCACCGCGCTGCTGCACGGTCTTGATGAAATCACCCTCAAGCCATTCGCGGTCGCTGATCGCCTCCGCTGCGGGTTGGCCGTTAATCTTCGCGTTGGTGAAATCGGGATACTGCGTGGCGGAGTGATTGCCCCAGACAGCCATGTTGCTGACCGCAGTGACATCGACTCCGGCCTTTTGTGCGAGCTGTGTCTTGGCGCGGTTCTCGTCGAGGCGCGTCATGGCGAACCACCGATCGCGCGGCACATCCGGCGCGTTGTTCATGGCGATCAGGCAGTTCGTGTTGCACGGGTTGCCGACAACGAGGGTGCGGACATCACTGGCGCCGTTGTTCTGGATCGCCTGGCCCTGGCCGGTGAAAATCTTGCCGTTGATGCCAAGCAGGTCGCCGCGCTCCATGCCTTGTTTGCGGGGTACACTGCCGACGAGCAGCGCCCAGTTGACGCCGCTGAACCCGGCGTTGAGGTCGGCGGTGGCCACCGTGCCCTTGAGCAGCGGGAAGGCGCAGTCGTCCAGTTCCATGCAGACACCGTCGAGCGCCGGCAGGGCCGGCTCGATCTCGATCAGGTGAAGGATCACCGGCTGGTCCGGGCCAAACATCTGGCCGGAGGCGATCCGGAACAACAGGGCATAACCGATCTGACCGGCCGCACCGGTCACCGCAATACGAAGGGGTTCCTTACTCATAAAAAAGCGCCGGACAGCCTACGCCACGCCGCCCGCCTCGACAAGTTTTTCCGCTTGGCCAAGCGCTTGGCCGGCGGCGTGTTCACCGAGGCAGCCGACTGGAACAACCGGATTTCAGGTTGCACGTTTCTGGTGGACGGATAGGTTTTCCGCAGCCGATGATGAAAAAAACATTCACCTTGTTTGCTGCGATTCTTGCGGTCGGGTGCAGCCGCGAAACAGCGATCCAGCCGCCGGCTGCCGAGGCGCCGGCCGCCGAGCCGGTGGGGGTCAAGCCGGTGGGGGTCAAGCCGGTGGCCGAGGTCATCCCGCCGGAGCCGCCCCCTCCGTCACCAGCGGTTTCGATTTGGGACGCCGCCCGCGACGGCGACATTGAGGCGGTGCGCGGGCAGATCGAAGCCGGAGCGAACCTGGACGAGGCGGATGCGGGTGATCCGCTCAAGCCGACCCCGCTGCATTGCGCCGTTGCGTCCGGTCACAAGGCGGTCGCCGAGCTGCTTGTGGCTGAAGGCGTGGCCATCAACGCCAAGCGCGCCGACGGCTTGACCTCGCTGGACATCGTGCTGAAAGCCGACCCAGAAGCCAGCGACGAAATGCTTTCAGCCCGGAAGGCGATCGCCGGCGTGCTGGTTCGCAACGGAGCCACGGCGGCCAAGCACAAGTAACGCATCGACAGCCATGAACATTCCCAATGCCGTGCAGTTTGCGATGGCGATTTTGTTTTCGGGCTCGCTCGGGGTGTCCGGAGCGGCGAATCAACCGTTGCGCGTGGCCACGTTCGACATCAACGCCACGCCGCCGCTTGGCAACATGATGGCCTACGACCCCGTGGTGCGGCTGGACGCGATGACGCTGCGTTGCCGGGGCGTGGTGCTGCTTGGCCAAGCGGAACCCATCGTGCTATGCGCGGTGGACTGGCTTGGCATTGCCAACGAGGCGCACGACGAGTTTCGCGCGCGCTTGGCCAAGGCCGCCGGCACGACACCCGGACGCGTGGCCGTGCACACCCTGCACCAGCACGATGCGCCGACCTGCGATTTCTCTGCGGAACGCCTGCTGAAGGAGGCCAAGGCCAAGCACCTAGGCCGGCTCGACGGCGATTTTTGCCGTGCGACCTTGGCCAAGGCCGCTGCCGCGGTGAAGGCTTCGCTGCCGTTGGCCAAGCCGGTGACCCATTGCGGCTGGGGTGTGGCGGAGGTGAAACGGGTTGCGTCCAACCGCCGCATCTTCGGGCCGGACGGCAAGGTGCGCGCGGTTCGATACACCACCTGTGCGGATCCGAAACTCCGCGCCGAGCCGGAGGGAGTGATTGATCCCGAACTGTCGATGCTCACTTTCTGGAACGGCGACACGCCGCTGGCCGTGCTGAGCTACTACGCCTGTCATCCGCAAAGCTACTACCGCGTGGGCATCCCGAGCCCCGACTTTCCCGGCATTGCGCGATTCATGCGCCAACAAACCGTGCCGACGGCGCTGCACGTTCATTTCAACGGCGCGGGCGGCAACATCGGCGCCGGCAAATACAACGACGGCTCGCGAAAAAACCGGATGGAATTGGCGTTGCGCCTGAGGGATGGCATGAAGCGGGCGTTTGACAGCACGAAAAAATTCGCCGTGCAACCGGGTGACCTGCGCTGGAGCGTCATCCCGGTGGCGTTGCCGTTGGCCAAGCACCTGGACGAGGCCAAGTTGGTGGCCGACGTGGCCAAGGGCTCGGTGCCGCCAGTTGCCGTGCCGGCGGCGGAGCGGCTGGCCTACTTGCGGCGGACCAACGCGGGACACAAGATCGAGTTGGCGCAACTGGCGATCGGCGACGTGCGGGTGCTGCACATGCCGGGTGAGTTGTTCGTCGAATACCAGTTGGCCGCCAAGCAGATGCGCCCGAGGCTCAACGTGGCGATGGCGGCGTACGGCGATTACGGGACGTTTTACATTGGAACCGAGCGAGCCTACTCGGAGGGTGGCTACGAGACCGAGCCGCGCTCCTCCAATGTCGCCCCCGTGGTGGAGTCCGTGCTGATGCACGGCATCCGCAAACTGCTTTCGGGAGAGTAAACGCAGGGAATCGTTTGGAGTTGATCCGCAGATGACGCAGATTTTCGCAGATTCGAGAAAAACAAGCTGCGGATAAAAAAACTTACTCGATTCGGCCGGCGACGAGGGAGTCGACCACGGCGGGGTCGGCGAGGGTGCTGGTGTCGCCCAGGTTTTCGGTGTCGCCCTCGGCGATTTTGCGGAGGATGCGGCGCATGATTTTTCCGCTGCGCGTCTTGGGCAGGCCGGGGGTGAATTGGATTTTCTCCGGCGAGGCGTGCGGCCCGATGTCGGCGCGCACCTGCTTCACGATCTCCGCGGTCATCGTCTCGGTGACTTCCTCGCCGGTCTTGAGTGTGACGTAGGCGTAGATGGCGTTGCCTTTGATGTCGTGTTCGTAGCCGACGACGGCGGCCTCGGCCACGGCTGGGTGGCCGCCGATGGCGCCCTCGATCTCGGCGGTGCCAAGGTTGTGCCCGCTGACGATGATAACGTCATCCACGCGGCCGGTGATCCAGTAGTAGCCATCCTCATCGCGGCGGCATCCGTCGCCACTGAAGTACTTGCCTGGGAAGCGCGCGAAGTAGGTATCGAAAAATCGCTGATGATCGCCGTAGACGCCGCGCATTTGGCCGGGCCAAGTCTCGAGCATGCAAAGGTTTCCGGAGACGCCGTTGCCTTCAATGATGTTGCCTTCGTCATCGACGAGCGCCGGTTTGACTCCAAAAAAGGGCAGGGTGGCGGAGCCGGGCTTGGTCGGTGTGGCCCCGGGCAGCGGCGAGATCAAAATGCCGCCGGTTTCGGTCTGCCACCATGTGTCGACGATCGGGCATTGCCCGTTGCCGACGACCTCGTGGTACCAAGTCCACTCGGGCGACTTGATCGGTTCACCGACGGTGCCAAGCAGGCGCAGGCTGGAGAGGTCGTGGGCGCTTGGCCAAGCGTCGCCTTCCTTCATCAAGGCGCGCAGGGCGGTGGGTGCGGTGTAAAAAATGTTCACCTTGTGCTTGGCCACGATCTCCCAAAACCGGCC
This sequence comes from Verrucomicrobiota bacterium, assembly GCA_014382705.1. Classification (GTDB taxonomy): domain Bacteria; phylum Verrucomicrobiota; class Verrucomicrobiia; order Limisphaerales; family UBA1096; genus UBA1096. Next base: position 12,033 of record JACNJE010000098.1, read on the forward strand.
AAAGTCCGGGTAGTTCGGCACGCCTTCGTACATCATCGTAATGGCGCGGTTGGCCATTGGCCCGTAGACGATGTAAGTGTGCCCGGTGACCCAGCCGATGTCGGCCGTGCACCAGTAGACGTCGCCGGGGTGGTAGTCGAAAATGTAATGATGCGTCGTCGCCGCGTAGACAAGGTAACCGCCAGTGGTGTGCAGTACGCCCTTCGGCTTGCCGGTGCTGCCGGAGGTGTACAGGATGAAGAGCGGATCCTCGGCGTCCATCGGCTCGGCCGGGCATACGGGGTCGGCGGCCTTGAGGGCGTCGTGCCACCAGACGTCGCGGCCGTCGGCCATCGACACCGCGCTGCCGGTGCGTTTGACGACGAGAATGTTCTCGATCGAGGGCGTGCTTTCGACGGCCTTGTCGGCGTTGGCCTTCATCGGGATGTCGAGCTTGGTGCCCCGCACGCCGGTGTCCTGTGTGATGATGGCCTTGCACTCGGAGTCGTTGATGCGGGTGACGAGGCTGTCGGCACTGAACGCGCCGAACACGATCGAGTGCACCACGCCGATGCGCGCGCAGGCGAGCATGGCGATGGTCAACTCGGGGATCATTTGCATGTAGATGCAAACGCGGTCGCCCTTGGCCAAGCCGAGATCTTTCAGCGCGTTGGCGGCCTTTTGCACTTCGGCCTGAAGTTGCGAGTAGGTGTAGGTGCGGCTTTCGTTCGGGTCGTTGCCTTCCCAAATGAGCGCGGTGTCGTCGCCGTGGCCGTCGTCCACGTGGCGGTCGACGCAGTTGTAGCAGGCGTTGAGTTTGCCGCCGATGAACCACTTGATTTCTGCCTTGGAATAATCCGACTCGCGCAGCGTGTGCCATTTTTCATCCCAACGAAGCCTCTGGGCGTGCTCGGTCCAAAAGCCGTCGGGATCGTTGATCGATCGGTCGTAGATTTCGTGATACTGCTCGAGGGAGGAGACGTGTGCGTTGGCCGAGGCAGAGGTGCTTGGCGGGAAGACGTTCGTTTTGGAGTCGTCGCTCATGGTTCAAATCGGGGCAGGGAGTTTATGAAAGCCAAGCGGCGGGTCAACGTCGGAGCTTGCGGTCGTAAAACTGTACGCCCTTGGGCGGGCGGATTGGCATGGTCAAGCCGCCCGCCTCGGCCAGTTCGCCAAACAGTTGGTTATTCATCTGCTTGGCCCGCTCGGCGAAGGCCGGGATCCGGATGAGATTGTGTCGCTCGTGCGGGTCGGACTCGAGGTCGTACAGCCCGTTTTTGTCCCAAATTCCGTGATAATAGACGTATTTGTACCGGTCGGTGCGAATGGCCAAGGTCGTGGGTGTGGCCGGGAAATTCCATTCCCAATGGTATTCGTAGAGGAAATGCCCACGCCAGCCGTCGGCCGCTTGGCCAAGCAGGAGGGGGAGCAGGGAGCGGCCGGACATTTCGGGCGTGTCGCTTGGCTGCGCGACGTCCATGCCGTGCAAAACCGTCTGCGCGACGTCGAGGTTGAGCGCCATCTGGCTGACCGTCGTGCCGGGCTGGATGCGGCCGGGCGCGTAGGCGAGCATCGGGATGCGGATCGATTCCTCGAACGCGTCGCGCTTGTCGTAAAAGCCGTGTTCGCCCAGCGCGAAGCCGTTGTCGCCGAGGTACAGTACGAGCGTGTCCTTGGCCAAGCCGGACTCGTCGAGGTAATCCAGGATGAGGCCGACGTTCTCATCCAGCCCGTGCACCGTCTCGGCAAACCGACGGTACAGCCCGGGCAGCGACGGGACCGGGTCGTTGTCCAGCGGGCCGGTTTCCATGTGGTCGATGCCGTGGATGCCGTAGCGCCGTTCGCGCACCCAGTTCGGCTGCGTCTCGTAGTTGCGCTCGGTGAGCGACATCGTCTGCGGGCGCGGCACGTCGAATTTGTCGTAGCGTCCGTGATGCCGCTTGGCCGGCTGGAATGGGTAATGCACCGCCTTGAAGCCGACTTGCAGAAAGAACCGTTTTTCGCCGACGCTCTTCAGGTAATCTAGCGCGAGGTTGGCGGTGACGTCGGCGTTGTAGCCGTCGAATTTTTTACGCTTGCCGTTGATGTTGAACTCGGGATCGAAGTAGACGCCCTGTCCCTTGAAGCTGGCCCAATGGTCAAAGCCGTTGCGCGGCGAGTCGTCGTCGTGTCCCATGTGCCACTTGCCGACGTAGGCGGTGCTGATGCCGGCGGCCTGCAGGTACTCCGGGAAAAACCGGGTGCCGTTGGGCACGGCGCGCTGGTTGTCGACGACCTTGTGCCGGTGCATGTATTGGCCGGTGAGAATGGTGGCGCGGCTGGGCGAGCAGAGCGACGTAGTGACGAAGGCGTTCGCCAGGTGCGCCCCCTGGCGGGCCATGCGGTCGAGGTTTGGCGTCTCGAGAAAGTCGGGGCTGTCCGGGTGAAAGCCGAGAAAGTCATACCGGTGGTCGTCGCTTAATATGAGGACGACGTTTTTGAACGTGGGCTTGGCCAAGGCCGCTTGGCCAAGCGCGAGCAGGGCGAGTGCGAACAGGCCAAGCGCTTGGCCAAACCGAGGGGGTGTGTGGTATCGGGTTGCGCTGTCACGCATCCGGCGAGCATACCGGGACGGCAAGCAGGAGAAAACCCTGAAGGTTTGAGATGTTGGATTGCTTGCCGGGCTTGGATTCCTTATTTTGCCGCCTTGTGCGTTCGGCATTGCGATTGGCTGCGTTGGGGATCGGTTGTACCGGTCTGGTTCTCTGGCTGGCTGGCGGGTTGCACATGGGTTGGTCGAAGTCTACCGGGACTCGAACCGAGATTGATGAAGTCACCGGTCTCGAGTATCCCGTGACGGAAAACAGATACGTGTTCGGGGTGGAATTGCTTGCTGTCACCATGGCGGTGAGCGGCGGATTGTTTGGCCTCTCTCTGGCCTTTCGCGTTCCGTCCCGTACAGGCGGACCGCCCGATGCCGGGACATCATCGAAATCATTATGAAACAAAGATTGAAAATCAAGTTGGCGTGGGCATTGGCCTTGGGGGCTGCCCAAGGGGTTGCGAGTGCGGATCCGATCAAGTTCGATTTCAAGGATCCGAAGAAGGTGAACAACGTGGTGTTCCTGCTGGACGCCCCGCTGGAGTCGATCAACGGCACCGCCACCGGGGTCAGCGGCACGGTGTCGTTCGACCCGGCCAAGCCGGCGGCGACCACCGGCAAAATCGTCCTGGCGACCGGCTCGCTGCATGTGGACAACCCGCTGATGAAGGAGCATATGCTGGGGGCGAAGTGGATGGACACGGCCCAGTTCCCCACCATCGAGTTCGTCGCCGAAAAGTTGACCGGGGTCAAGACCAGCGGAACCACCACGACGGCGACCGTCGCGGGCAGACTGACCGTCAAGGGCGTCACCAAACAAGTGACCACCCCGATTCGATTGACCTACCTCAAGGGGTTGCTGGCCAAGCGAAACCGTGTGCCGGGGGATCTGCTCGTGTTGCGTGCCGATTTCAAGATCAAGCGATCGGAGTACGGGATCAACGCCGGCAACAATGAGGAGAAGGTATCCGACGAGATCGAGTTAAAACTGCGCGTGGCCGGTGCCGCGCCGCATTAAAGGCGGCATTGTTCCAATGGATATGGTCGAACTGGACGGGTTGATCGTGGTCGTGGACCGGGTGTTGCACCAGCCGGACATGGCCACGCCGGAGGATCGGCCGCATTGCTTCGCCTACTTCATCACCATCCGCAACGACTCCGACAGCACCGTCACCATCAAGGGCCGCAAGTGGGTGGTCAACGAGGCGGACGGCAACAAGACGGTGGTCGAGGGCGACGGCGTCGTCGGGATGTTCCCCGAGTTGACCCCGGGCGAGTCGTTCGATTACCACAGCTTCCACCTGTTCGCCGGCGACTGGGCGGTGGCGACCGGCAGCTACATCGGCGTGGACGAGAACGGCCGCAGCGTGATCACACGCATCCCGGAGTTTCGCATGGACGTGCCGGCGCAGTCGTAGCGGCCCCGCTCAGGCCAGGCGCTTGGCCAAGTCCTGCTTCACCCGTTCGAGCGTCGCCGTCCAGCCCTCCTCACCGGCGCGTTGCCGATACAGTGTAATGGAGGAATACCACGGGCTGTCGGCCCGGTTGAGCTGCCATCGCCAGTCGGGCACGGTTGAGACGAGCACCCACGCCGGCTTGCCCAGCGAGCCGGCCAGATGTGCCACGGCGGTATCGACCGTGATCACGAGGTCGAGCTGCCCAATAACATCGGCCGTCGCCGCGCAGTCGCTCAACGGGTCGCCAAGCGAGATGACGCCGGAGTCGCGGCAATCGTCCGCCCTTGGCCCGACTTGGAGGCAGAAGTAATCCATGCCGTCCAGCCCGGTGATCGTGGCAAACTGTTCCCAAGCGATGGAACGGGTGGCGTCTTTTGTGTGATGGGGGTTCCCGGCCCAAGCCAGCCCGACCCGGAGGCGTCCGGAGTCGGGCAGGGTGGCGCGGTCGGTGGCGACGAGGCAGGGCCGGTCGCCGAGCAGGCTGGACTCGTCCAGGCCAAGCCGTTCCCCAAGTGAGAGCAGCGGCAGGTGGAGATCGAAGTCGCCCGGAGCGTCGCCCTCGGCGACGATTTCGATTTGTGGGAAAGACCGGCGCATGAGAGTCAGCAGCGTCGGTTGGCATTCAAAAACAAGCTCACCGCAGAGCGACTGCACCTGCGGCAGGAACCGGCTGAACATGACCGTGTCGCCGAGGCCCTGCTCGAAGTGGATCAGCAATTTTTTGTCGCCAACCGGTTCGCCATTCCAGATCGTGTCAGCCGGGTAATGCTCGCGGGTGCCGGTTTGAAACCGGTAGCCAAAATCGATCCAGCCCTGCGGGAACTGCCCCTGCAACAGGAGCACCTGCGCGCGGTTGCGGCGGGGGGCGGCGTTGTCCGGGTGGCGCTCGATCACGCCGGAGAGACAGGCCTCGGCCCCGGCGAGGTCGAGCCCGTCAAGGCGGATGGTGCCCAGTTCGACCCCGGCGAGCGGGTGGCCCGGTTCGATGGCCAACGCCTTCTCGAACGCCTCGATGGCTTTGCCGGCTTGGCCAAGCTGCTGGTGGCATTGGCCAAGGTTGTGCCAGGTGCCAGCGTGGCCGGGGTTGAGCTGGGCGGCTTGTTGGAAGGCGTTCATCGCCTGGCCCGGTTCGTTTTTTCGATGCCACGACAGGCCAAGCTCGTGGTGCACGCCGTCGTTATTCGGCGCGGCGGCGGCGGCACTCACAAAACAGGCGTGCGCCCACTCGGGCTGATCCCGATCCAGCCAAGTGCGGCCAATCGAGACCCAGGCGAGCGCCGTGTCGTTGGGGTTGCTCGAGAGGGTCTCGGCGGTGCGGACGATGCTCGAGACGGCGTTGACGAGTTGCGGCGGCAGTCGGTGAAGCCACGCGGCCTTGGCTTCGGCATCGAGCAGCAACGCCCAGTGCAGCAGGCTTTTTTGCGCCCCCTCGGTCTCGTTCGCCTCGAGATATTCCGCCGCCTTTTCCCAAAGTTGGTCGGGGGTCGGGCTGGCGGCTTCGTCTGGCATGAGCCCGTGAACAAGGGGTGCGCTTGGCCAAGCGCAGGGTTATTGCGGCCACTGGCCCTCGACGATCGGCCGGGTGGCCAGCTTGGCCGGGTCGATGACGACGTGCTTGATGTTGGTTCGGTTGTGCGTGTAGGTCACGTGCACGTTACCGTCGCTGGTCTGGATGACGGCCGGGTAGGAGAATTCGCCCGGCTGGTTCTCCAGCACGAGGGCGGCATCCCACGTCTTGCCGTCCCGCGAGACGGAGACGTTGAGCGGCGAGCGGCCGCGCCGGGTGTGGTTATAGACGAGCAACGCACGGCCGTCGGCCAGCACCGTGCCGTCCGCCCCGGCGTTGGGGTTGGGCAGCTGGGTGCGCTTCATGCGGGTCCATTTCTGGCCGTTGTCGCTCGACCAGCAGTCGGTGAGCCGGCCGGACTTGGTGCGGCAAAGCGCCTGGATCGACCCGTCCGGATAGGCGAGCAGGGTGGGCTGGATGGCGGCGAAATCGAGCGGGGAGTTGAGCGGCTTGGTCTTGTTCCAGTACCGGTTCTGGACGTAGCGTTCCATATGCACGCGCCAGCCGGCGTCCTCGAGGCTCGAGCCGCATAGCAGGGTGCCGTTGGCGAGCTCGATCGGCTTGTTCTTCACCGGGCCGACATAGCCGTCCGGCAGGCGGATCGGCTTGCCCCAGGTCAACCCGTCGTCCGATGATTTTTTCATCATGCCCCACCATTGCCTCGGGTTGGGGCCGACCTTGTAGAAGAGCAGCAGCGTGCCGCTGGATTGCCGGAACAACACCGGGTTCCAGCACGGGTACTGAATGCGCTTGGCGGTGTCGACACCGTCTGCGACCGGCTTGGGGGCGGACCAGCCGCTGCCTTCGTTGCGCGACATCCAGATGACCACGTCGTACGCGCCTTCTTCCGCGCCGCCAAACCAGGCGGTCACGATGCCGCCCTCGATTTCCTCGATGGTCGAGGCATGCACGCCGGCGACCGGCATTTTCTCGGCGATCATCTCGCCGCCATACATTCCCGCCTGGTGCTCGAGGGAGTTGGCCACATCGATCTCCACCGTCTTTGCCGACGGTTCCGCAGGGGCGGGCTGGGCCGGCTTCGTGTCGGTTTCCTGTGAAACCCCCGAGCCGGGCAGAACGAGAAACACTGTCGCCAGAGTCAGCGCAGTCGCATATTTGAGATAGCGAATCATAATCGATTTTGGAGTGCAGAAACCCCGTTATTGTTCAAACCAATCGCGCCTCCTTGCACGGCGGTCAATGCTGCCCAAGAAAGGGCCAGCGTCAATTCAGAAAAACCCCATTCCGCCCAAAAAAGCAAAAAAGTTGCCCAAACCCCCATTCTCAAGCAAGAATGCGCCGCTTTTTTGCCGGATGAGCCACAAGAAAAACAACAGCGAAACGGGTAGCCGGGAGATGGTCGTGCAAAACCAGCTTGGCCTCCACGCCCGCCCGGCGTCGATGTTTGTCAAGAGGGCGACCCGTTTCGAGAGCGAGATTCTCGTCGCAAAGGACGGGGAGGAGATCAACGGCAAAAGCATCATGGGCCTGATGATGCTGGCCGCCGGCCCCGGTACGACGCTCACCGTCACGGCTAAGGGCAGCGACGCCACCGAGGCGCTCGACGAGCTGGAGGAACTCGTCAATCGTAACTTCGAGGAGGAATAACCCCGACCCTGCCCATGGCCAACAACGACTTTGACATCCGCTACGTCGCCAACCTGGCGCGGATTGCCCTGTCACCCGACGAGGAGGCGAAGCTTGGCGCTCAGCTTGGCGACATCCTCGGCTACGTGAAAAAACTGGAGGAACTCGACGTCGCCGGCGTGGAGCCGATGGCCCACGCCGTGCCGTTGGCCAACGTCCTCCGCGCCGACGAGGTGCGCCCGTCGATCCCGCAGGAAGCCGCCTTGGCCAACGCGCCCAAGCAGGCCAACGGCCTGTTCATCGTGCCGAAGATCGTCGAGTGATGCTGCACGAACTCACCCTGTCCGCCCTCACGGCCAAGCTCGCGGCCGGGGAGGTTTCCGCCCGCGAGGCGATGCTGGCCTGCCTCGACCGCATCGACGCCGTCGACGGCCAAGTCAACGCCTTCATGAGCCTCGATCGCGACGACGCGCTTGGCCAAGCGGAGGCCGCCGACGCCGCCTTGGCCAACGGCAGCACCCACGCCGCCCAACCGCTGCTTGGCGTGCCGGTCTCGCTGAAGGATTTGTTTTGCGCCAAGGGCCAGCCGGCCAACTGCTCGTCAAAAATTCTCGGCGATTTCCGCTCGCCGTACGACGGCACGGTCGTGCGCAAACTGCGCGACGCCGGCGCGGTGTTGTTCGGCCGCGTGAACATGGACGAGTTCGCGATGGGCAGCTCGACGGAAAACTCGGCATTCGGGCGCAGCCACAACCCGTGGGATTTGGAGCGCGTGCCGGGCGGCTCGAGCGGCGGCTGCGCGGCGTCGGTCGCGGCGCAGGAATGCTTCGCCAGCATCGGCACCGACACCGGCGGCTCGATCCGCCAACCGGCGGCGTTGTGCGGCTGCGTCGGGCTCAAGCCGACTTACGGGCGCGTGTCGCGTTACGGCGTGGGGGCGGTCGCCTCGTCGCTTGACCAGGTCGGCCCCTTGGCCCGGGACGTGCGCGACTCGGCGACGCTGCTCGGCGCGATGGCCGGCCACGACCCGCGCGATTCGACCAGCGTCCCGACGGAGGTGCCGGACTACGCGGCCGGGCTCGGCGGCGACTTGAAGGGAATCAAGCTTGGTTTGCCGAGGGAATATCTCATCGACGGGATCGACCCGGAAGTGCGCGCGGCGTTCGACGCGGCGGTGAAGCAGTGCGAGGCGCTCGGCGCGGAGATTCACGAGGTGAGCATGCCGCACACCGAGTACGGCGTCGCGACCTACTACATCGTGGCGACCGCCGAGGCCAGCGCGAACCTGGCGCGCTTCGACGGCATCCGCTACGGCGAGCGCGTCGACGGCGACGACCCGTTTTCACTATACTGCAACACGCGAGGCCGGGGCTTCGGCGAGGAGGTCAAGCGGCGGATCATTCTCGGAACCTACGTGTTGAGCAGCGGCTATTATGACGCCTATTATCTGCGGGCGCAAAAAGTGCGGACGCTTATCAAGCGCGACTTTGAGCAGGCGTTCGAGACGGTCGACGCGCTGATCACGCCGACCGTGCCGGCGCCGGCGTTCAAGGCAGGCGAAAAAATGGACGACCCGTTGCAGATGTATTTGTCCGATATTTTCACGATCTCCTGCAACCTGGCCGGCACGTGCGGCATCAGTTTGCCGTGCGGGTTCACGAGCGATCCGAAGCTGCCGATCGGTCTGCAGCTGCTCGGCAAGCCGTTCGGCGAGAGCGAGTTGCTGCAGATCGCCCATGCCTACGAACAGGCCACGCCGTGGCACACGGAAAGGGCCGCGCTCTGATGGAATACGAGGCCGTCATCGGGTTGGAAACCCATTGCCAACTCAAGACGAAGTCGAAAATGTTTTGCGGCTGCGCCAATGAGTTTGGCGCGGAGCCAAACACCAACGTCTGCCCGGTCTGCCTCGGCATGCCGGGCGTGTTGCCGGTACCCAACGAGCGTGCACTGCAGCTCACGGCGCTCACCGGCTATCTGCTGAACTGTGAGGTGCCAAGCTTCGCGAAGTTCGACCGCAAGAATTATTTTTACCCCGACGTCTGCAAGGATTACCAGATCACGCAGTACGACTTCCCGTCAACGACGACTGGCCACGTGGACTTCGAGTTTGGCGATGGCCTCGAGCGGGTGCGCATCACACGCGCCCACCTCGAGGAGGATGTCGGCAAGAACAACCACTTCGAGCAGCACAGCGGCGTCGACTTCAACCGGGCCGGCGTGCCATTGCTCGAGATCGTCTCCGAGCCGGATCTGCGCAGCGCCGACATGGCGTACGACTACCTCAACGCGCTGAAGGACATCTTGATTTACGGCGGCATCAGCGACTGCGACATGGAGAAGGGCATGGTGCGATGTGACGTCAACATCAGCGTGCGCCCGAAGGGCACCGAGGAACTCGGCGTGAAGGTGGAAATCAAGAACATGAACACCTTCAGCGGCGTGCGGCGCGCGATCAATTACGAGGTGCCGAGGCAGATCGAGACGCTCGAGAGCGGCGGCACGCTGGTGCAGGAAACGCGACGCTGGAACGATGTCGCCGGGATCACCGAGACCATGCGCACGAAGGAGCACGCGCACGATTACCGCTACTTCCCTGAGCCGGATTTAATGCCGCTCCGGCCGGACGAGGCTTGGCTGGCGGCGGTGCGCTCGCAGGTTGTCGAGCTGCCGCTCGTTCGCAAGCAGCGGTTCGTGATCGACTACGGCATCCCGGCGCAGGACGCCGACGTGTTTGTCGGCAACGTTCCGCTGGGCGGCTTTTTCGAGCAGGCGGTCAAGGGGGCGGCCAACCCCAAGGCCATCGCCAACTGGGTGATCAATAACCTGCAGGCGCGCCTCACCGAGACCGGCAGCACGGTTGACGACCTGAAGTTCGAGCCGTCCGCCATTGTCGAGTTGGTCGCGATCATCGACGCCGGCACCATCAGCAGCACGGGCGGGCAGGAAGTGTTCGCGGAGTTGTTCGAGGATGGCGGCTCACCGGCGGCGATCGTCGAGGCCAAGGGCTTGGCCCAAGTCAGCGACAGCGGCGAATTGGAGCAGTGGTGCCGGGAGGCGATTGACGCCAACCCCGGCCCGGCGGACGACTTCCGCAACGGCAAGGAGAACGCGATTAACTTTTTGAAAGGCCAAGTGATGAAAGCCAGCCGGGGCAAGGCCAACCCTCAGGTCGTTGGCGAAACCTTGGCCAAGCTGTTGAAAGGCTAAGCCATTTTGTGGGCCGCCGAACAAATGGGGAGCGCACCGGGAGTGACGAGTTCCACCTCGTCCAATGGTAACTTAGACACGGGGCAAGGTGGAACTTGCCCCTCCTGCGGCCAAGCGTAACCTTGCCGGACGAGCAGGTGTGCGGTAAGCCAGTTGAAAGTTTTTGACACAATGACACGGAGACAGATGAACATGACATCTCGCGGCCTTGCTGCGGTGCTGGTGGCCGGGGCCGCTTGGCCAAGCGCAACGGCAAGAGAGACGGCGCTCGACCGCTACGTGGCCAAGCCGGACCCGGCATACGAGTACCGGTTGGTTTCGACCACCGAAGGGAAGGGCGTCACCACCCATGTCGTCGAGATGACCTCGCAGCAATTCCTGACCGAGGCGGACGTCGACCGGACGCTGTGGAAGCATTGGTTGACCATTGCCCGGCCGCACCGGCTGAAGCACGACACCAGCCTGATGTTGATCGGCGGCGGCCGGAACGGCGGGGAGCCCCCGTCAAAGGCGGAGGACATCATGGCGCAAATCGCGGTCAAGACCGGCTCGGTGGTCACCGGGCTGGGCATGATCCCCAACCAGCCGCTCCGCTTCGCCGGCGACGACCGCGACCGAACCGAGGATGCGCTCATCGCCTACACGTGGGACAAGTATCTGCGCACCGGCGACGAGCGGTGGCCGGCCCGCCTGCCGATGACCAAGGCGGTCGTGCGTGCGATGGACACCGTGACCGACTTTTTGGCCAAGCCGGAGGGCGGCGAGGTGGTGGTGGACAAGTTCGTGGCCGCTGGCGGCTCGAAGCGCGGCTGGACGACCTGGAGCGTGGCGGCGGTGGACAAGCGCGTGGTGGCCATCGTGCCGATCGTCATCGACATGCTCAACGTTGTCCCGTCGTTCAAGCACCATTACCGCGCCTACGGGTTTTACGCCCCGGCGGTGGGTGACTACGTGGAGATGGGCATCATGGGTTGGCAGGACACGCCCGAGTACCGGCGACTGCTCGAGCTCATCGAGCCGTACGAATATCTCGAGCGCTACACGATGCCCAAGTACCTCATCAACGCCTGCGGAGACCAATTCTTCCTGCCGGACTCGTGGAAGTTTTACTACAAGAATCTGCTCGGCCAAAAGCACCTCCGCTACGTGCCGAACGCCGGCCATTCGCTCAACGGCTCGGATGCCGTCTACAGCCTGGCCGCCTATTACAACGCCATTCTGAACCAGACCAAGCTGCCGGAGTACGACTGGAACGTGCAGGAGGACGGCTCGATCAAGGTGACCACCAAGGTGCAACCGAAGGAGGTGCTGCTTTGGCAATGCACCAACACGGAGACACGCGACTTCCGCATCGAGACCACCGGCAAAACCTGGACAAACAGCAAGTTGCGCCCGGTGAGCCGCGGTGTTTACGTGGGACGCGTGCCCGAGCCGGAGAAGGGCTGGACGGCGTTCATGGTGGAGTTGACCTACGCCGAGCCGATCCGGCACAGCCGATCCACCCGGCGCGGCGGGCGGCTTGGCCAAGCGACCGGCCGCGTGGGCGCGCCGTTCAAGTTCACCACCGGCGTGAATGTGCTGCCGGAAACGATGCCGTTTGAGTTCAAGCCGATGCCAATCCCCAAACGGTAGCGCTTGGCCAAGGGAGTGATCCGCAGATGACGCAGATTTTCGCAGATTCAAAAATCGATCTGCGCACATCTGCGAAATCTGCGGATTGAAAAACTGAAAACTCAGCCCTTCACGCGGACGAGCTTCATGATGCGCCCGTCCACGTTCCAGTCCTGCACGTACAGGTTGCCGTCGGCATCCCAGCCGGAGCCGTGCGTGCCGCTGAAGACACCTTCAATCCAGTCCGCCTGCTTGACGCCATAGTTGCGACCCTGCTTGGGATCCGGGTTGTGGCCAAGCACAGCCATGATGGTGTTGGTCTTGTCGAGGATCACGACGCGGCCGTGCAGGTCGGGAACCGAGACGTAGTCGCCTTGGACGGATACCGAGGTGGGCATGCCGAGGCCGCCGATGACTTCGTTGATGTATTCACCATCGAGGCTGTAGTGCAGCAGACGCCCCTTGGGCTGATGGTTGCGGTCGCAAATCAGCAGCCGGTTCGGCTCGTAGCGGGTGTCGAGCGTCATACCGTGCGCGGTGTTGAACTGGCGCGGGCCATTGCCCTTGGCCCCGAAGTGCTTCAGGTATTTGCCGGCCTTGTCGAAGGTGAAAATGATGTTGCTGGCGTAGCCGTCGGAGAGAAAGATGCGGCCGTCATTGGACACCGTGATGGCGGTTGGGCTAAACGGTTTCGCGGAAAGCCCGGACTCGGAAGGAAAGGGCAGCCGCAGCGCGACCTTGCCGTCGGCGGCGTTGAACTTGATGCCCTCCGCGTTTTTATTGCGTGCCCCGTACAGGTATTCCGTGCCGCCCTCGCTGCGAATCTCGATGTCGTGCAGGTTGGTGTACGGTTCGCCCAGGAAATCACGGGCCACCTTGCCGTCCGGCGAAAAGGCGATCACGCCCTTGTCGGCGCTGGTGTAGATCGTGCCGTCCTTGCCGATGATCACGCCGCCGTGCGTTGGGCCGATGGCGGATTTGCCCTCCGCGGTGAGCCCCCAACCGGGGACGGTGTCAAAGGTCATCAGCCCGGTCCCCATCCGGACACCGGTGGGCGCATCCGGCTTGGCGTCGTGGTCATGGCCGTCGTGGTCATGGCCGTCGTGATCCCCTTCGGCGTGTTGATGTTCACCCTCGCCATGTCCGTGGTCAGTGTCGTGCGAATGTTGATTGGTGCATCCGGTTAAAAACAGGGTGGCAAAAAGAAAGGTAAAAAGTGAGGTAAAAAGAGTTTTCATAGCGGCGCAACCCTTGCCGCGCGGGAGCTCCATGGCAAGCTGTTTAGGCGCACTGAATGTCATTTTTCCCGGGGCCATTTCCGGAAGGGAAGCGTGGGCGGCTGGTGGCTTTCCTCGCGGAATTTTTTCCACTTGGCACGTTGATCCAGTTTTTCCTCCCAGGTGGCGCAACCCGGGGCGCTCATGACAACCCAAAAGAGGGTGAGCCGTTGCAACAGCCGTTTCGTTCTCATCCCAACATGGTGGCGTAGGCTTGTACGGGCTGCGACTAGAACTGCGCGGTCTGCAAGTCGTTTCAAGCGTTCCATGGGAGTCCGGCGAGTGACGGTTAGCCCGACGTCAGTCCTGAAGGATCGTTCGCACACAGACCGGCTTGGAGAGCTGGATCTCGTTGCCGGTGAACTTGAGTTTGCCGGTGTCTTGGTTGATCCGGAACACGGCGACGTTGTTCGACCGCTGGTTGGCCGCGAGCAGGTATTGGCCGGTGGGATCGATGCCAAAGTTGCGGGGGATTTCCCCCCGGGTCGCCTCGTGGCCAAGCGCGGTCAGCTTGCCGGTCTTTTGGTCGATCCGAAACATGGCGATGCTGTTGTGGCCGCGGTTGGAGCCGTACAGAAACTTGCCGCTTGGGTGGACGAGCAGTTCGGCGGTGCTGTTGCCCTCGACTGGGTGGGGCACGGTGGAGACGGTTTGGAGCGTCTGGAGCCGTCCGCGCTTGGCCCGGTAGCGGAAGGCGGTGACCGTCTGTTTCAGTTCGTTGATCACGTAGGCGAACTTGCCGCTTGGGTGAAAGCCGAAGTGGCGCGGGCCGGAGCCGGGCTCGAGCTTGGCTCCGCCAAACTTGGTCTCGGTGATGGCGCCGGTTTTTTCGTCGAAGCGGAACACCAGCACTTTGTCGATGCCGAGGTCGGGCGCGAAGGCGAACTGGTTGTTTGGGCCGACGTGAACCGCGTGGGCATGCGGCGCCTTTTGGCGCGGCGTGACGCTGGAGCCGGTGTGCTTGATCTGCGACACCACCGCACCGACGGAGCCGTCGTCTTTGACCGGCAACACCGAGGTGCTGCCGCCGCCGTAATGCGCGACGAGCACGAATTTGCCGGTGGCATCGACGGTGAGATGGCACGGGCCGGTGTCGCCGGACGGCTGCTGGTTGAGCCGGGTCAGCTTGCCGGCCTGAACGTCCAGCGCGAACGCCGTCACGCCGCCGCTGCGCTTGCCGTCGAACGTGCTGACCTCGTTAACGGTGTAGAGGTATCGGCCGCTTGGGTGGATCTTGAGGAACGACGGGTTTTTCAAGCCGTCCACGGCGCTGAGTTTCTTCAACGAGCCGTCGGCCAGGTCGAGTTGGAACAGGTGAACGCTCTCCTTGTCGGGGGTCGAGTAGCTGCCGAAACAGACCAGCGCCGTGGTTGGCGCGGCAGTCGCTTGGCCAAGCGCCATGGCGAGCCCAAGCGCGGTGAGAAGGGTTGTCCGGAAAAGTGTGCGGAGTGTCATGCGCCCGATGAGACGGAAACCAGACGCCGTTGGCAAGCTGTTTTGCGTTTCATTGCCATGCCAGGGCTGCTACGAATGGCGAGACGTGAAACTGATTTCGCGCATCATCCTCTATCCGCTATGCGTGTTCACAGCCGTTTGGTGTTGGAACGGTTTTCGCGACGCATATGAAACCATACAGGTTGACCGGTTCCGCGTGGATTTGGAGGATGAGCGGGAGGAAATGCCAGTCGGGGTCAATGGCGGCGAGACCGGCGGCTCAGACGAGGGATTCAATCTCGATGAGGTCAACCGCATGCTCTCCAACTCGACACCGGCCAAGGTCGAAGAAAAAAACCCCCAAAAGACCGGGCCACCGGTAGAAGAGGGAAAAACCAACCTGGTCGAAACCGCCGGGGGCACCAGTCCACCGGAGAAAAAAGGCGGGATGATGAACTATTTCAGCGGGATGCTGGTGGCGCTGATTGTGTTCGCGCTGCTGGTCGCGCGCGATGTCAGCACCTTCGCCGGCGAACGGGTCGGCGGGCATTACGTGACCAAGAGCGACAAGTCGCGAAAGGCCGACATGTACGAGGAGGCCGAATCGATCTGGGCGAACGGGGCTTATGTGGATGCGATCGATTCGTTCCGCGAGTACCTCAGGGTTTTTCCGGGTGAATACCATGTCCACAAGCGCATTGCTGAGATTTACGAGAAAGACCTGGCCAGCTTTCGCGCTGCAGCGATGGAGTACGAGGAAATGCTGGAATTGAACATCCCCCCGACCCGCTGGGGATGGATCGCCATCCATCTCTGCAATCTTTACTCGGGGAAACTGGACGAAACAGACCGGGCGCTCGCGCTGCTGCATCGCGTGGCGGATGAGTGCGGCGACACCCCCCCCGCAGCCAAGGCCCGCGAGCGCTTGGCCAAGATCGATACCCCCTAAACCGGCTTGGCCAACCGGCTACGGTGTGGCTGCCTCGTTCTCCTGCGGTTCCTTTGGCGGTTCCGGCGGGTGCAGTTCACCGCCCGGCTTGGCCCCGGCCGCGGTGAGCACCTTCCGGGCAGCCTCACCCCTCGGCATCCACGCGTAATCCAGCGGCGACTTGCCGTCGTCGTCCAGCGCGTTGACGTCGGCCTTCTGATTGAGCAGCCAAGCGACCGTGTTGGTTTGGCCGCCCCAAGCCGCGTAATGCAGCGCGGTCTGGCCGTTTTCCGCATCGCGGTTTGTCACCGACTGACCTTGGCCAAGGTATTGCTGCAATGCCGCGAGGTCGCCGAGTTGCGCCGCGTGAAAAACATTGGTCGCCGCGACCGCCTCGACGGCGCTCGAGGCACCGTCCGTGGACGGCTTCCTGATCTCCCCGCCGCAGCCGGCCGCCAAGCCAAGCGCGACGAGAAGGAACGGGGAGGCGCGCCTCATTCTTTCAGCGCCTCCTTGATCGCGTCATCCAGCCCGGCCATCGGATGCCCGTGCCAGGCCACCTCGCCCTCCTTCACGACGAATGCATGGGGGATGCCGCCGATGTTGTATTTACCCTTGTATTCCTTGGCGACGCCCCCGTCGATGGCCACCGTGTACGCCATCTTGTCGCCCATTTTCTCGACGAACGGCTCGACGGTGGACAGTTTCTCGTTGCTGACCCCGATGATTTTCACACCGCGATCGGCGAATTGTTCCTGTAATTTCGTCAGATGCGGGATGCTGGTGCGGCACGGCGGGCACCACGTGGCCCAGAACTCCACGACATGCACGCCGCTGGAGAGGTCCACCGGGTCGCCTTTTACCCAGTGGGCCACGGCCATGGCCGACGCGGTTTCAGCCGAAGATTGAGGCTTGGCTGGTTCGGACTCATCCCCTGCGGAACAACCGGTCAAAAACACGGAAGCGGTGAACAGGGCTGATAATGTACAAAAAAACAGAATTGTTTTCATGCGGTCAATCTCTCCCAGCCGTCGTCCCTGCGCAAGTCTTTTTTGCAAAAAGTTTGTCATGCCGGGGCGGGTCGCCTAGCCTGCCGCGCATGAAATCATGGCTGCTCGGCGCTGCATGCGCCGCATTGGTATTCATTTTGGGTTGCGGTACCGAGTCCGGCGACCCTTCCGGCAGTGGCTTGTCGATCGTGGTCATCCCCAAGGGCACGACGCATGAGTTCTGGAAATCGATCCACGCCGGGGCTCGCAAGGCGGAGCAGGAACTCGTGGCCGCCGGCCAGCCGGTGAAGATCATCTGGAAAGGGCCGCTCAAGGAGGACGACCGCGACGAGCAGATCAAGGTGGTCGAGAACTTCATCGCCCGCGGCGTGGACGGCATGGTGCTGGCGCCGCTCGACGACAAGGCGCTCATCCGCCCGGTCGAGACTGCCGGCAACGCCGGCATCCCGGTGGTGATCATCGACTCCGGGTTGCAGACGGACAATTACGCCAGCTTCGTCGCGACCGACAACTATCTCGGCGGCCGGATGGGCGGCGCGCACCTGGGCAAACTGCTCGGCGGCAACGGCAGCGTGTTGCTGCTGCGCTACGCCGTCGGCTCGGCCAGCACGACCAAGCGCGAGAATGGGTTCCTCGACGAGTTGAAGGAAAACTTCCCCGGGATCAAGGTGCTTTCGTCGGATCAGTACGCCGGGGCGACACGCGACCTGGCCTACACCGCCTCGCAAAACCTGCTGAGTCGTTACGGCAACGAGGTGAACGGGGTGTTTTGCCCCAACGAGTCGGTCAGCGTCTCGATGACCAAGGCGTTGCGCGACATCGGCAAGGCGGGGGGCAGGGTGAAAATCATCGGCTTCGACACCAGCGTGCAGTCGTTGCGCGACCTACAGTCCGGCGACGTGCAGGGGTTGGTCGTCCAAAACCCGGTCAAGATGGGCTACCTCGGCGTGATGACACTGGTCGATCACCTCGGCGGCAAGTCCGTGGCCAAGCGCATCGACACCGGCGTGGCGCTCGTCACCCGCGACAATATGGCCCATCCGGACATGCAGGCGCTCCTCGACCCGCCCCTCGAGAAATACCTCGGCACCGGCAACTGACGACGTGACGTTCAACAGTGACGCTGGCAGAAACATATCGGGACGTTCACCCTCATCCGGCCTTCAGCCACCTTCTCCTAGGGGGAGAAGGAACCAACTCTGCCGCGCTTGGCCAAGCTCCCTCTCCCAGCGGGAGAGGGTTGGGGAGAGGGAGCGCGCCACACTCCCAAGGCTGTGTCTCGTAAAACCGTTGTTGATCCCAGCGCGCCAATGCCGCGACTGCACATTGACCGGGTGGCCAAGCGCTTCGGGCCGACGGTGGCGCTCGATGGCGTGAGTCTCGAGGTTGCCGCCGGCGAGGTCCACGCGCTCATCGGCGAAAACGGCGCCGGCAAAAGCACGCTGATGAAGGTGCTCAGCGGCGCGCACCGGCCGGACGCCGGCAGCCTCACGCTCGACGGCCAGCCGTTCGAGCCAAGCGATCCGCTGCACGCCCGCAACTGCGGCGTTGCGATGATTTACCAGGAACTCACCCTCGCGCCCGATCTTTCCGTGGAGGAAAACATCCTGCTGGGCCGCGAGCCGGCGGCGCTTGGCTGGATCAAGCGCGGCGAGCGACGCCGCTTGGCCAAGCGGGCACTTGAGGAAATTGGCCAGCCGCAGATGCCGCTCGACGCCCCGGTTCGCTCACTCACGATCGCTCAGCAGCAGTTGGTCGAGATCGCCCGCGCCCTCGTCGGCGAACCGCGCGTGCTCATCATGGACGAACCAACCAGCAGCCTGACGCAGATCGATACCGAAAACCTGTTCGGCGTGATTGAGCGAATGAGCCGGCACGGTGTCAGCGTCATTTACATCAGCCATTTTTTGGAGGAATGCCAGCGCGTGGCCGGCCGCTACACGGTGCTGCGCGACGGCCAAAGCGTCGGCACTGGCGACATGGCTGAGGCGACTCTCGAGCAAATTATCCAGCTCATGGTCGGCCGCACCGTCAATGAAATCTATCCGCGTACGAGCCGCACCGCCGGCGAGACGGTGCTGGAGTTGCGCGACGTCGCCGGCTTGGCCAAGCCGAGGTGTGTCGACCTGGCATTGCGCGCCGGCGAGATCGTCGGCCTGTTCGGCCTGGTCGGCGCGGGGCGGACGGAGACGCTGCGGGCGGTGTTCGGGCTGGATCGCTTGGCCAACGGCAGGGTGAGCCTTTTCTCTCGGGAGGCTACCCGCTCGACCCCGGCCAAGCGCTTGGCCAACGGCGTCGGTTTGCTCAGCGAAAACCGAAAGGAAGAGGGGCTGCTGCTCAACCGCAGCGTTGCGGACAACCTGACGCTGACACGGCTCGATCCGGTGTCACGGCTGGGCCTCGTGAGTGACGCAGCGCAGTCTTCCGCTGCGGAAAAGTGGATGACCCGGCTCGACGTGAAGGCGTCGACCGCCGCGCAGCCGGTCGGCGAGTTGTCGGGCGGCAACCAGCAGAAAATCGCGCTGGGCCGATTGCTGCATCACGACGCGCGAATCCTGCTGCTCGATGAGCCGACGCGCGGCATCGACGTCGGCAGCAAGGCGCAGATTTACCGGCTGATGAACGAGTTGGCCGGGCAGGGCAAGGCGCTGCTTTTCGTCAGCTCGTACCTGCCGGAGTTGCTCGGCGTGTGCGACCGCATCGGCGTGATGTGCCGGGGCGAACTGTCGGAGGTGCGCCCGGTCACTGACTGGAGCGAACCGGAGATCATCCGCGCCGCCGTGGGCCAAGCGGAGACGGGGGAGGCGGCATGAATTCGGCTATGAATCTTTGCTCGAACTGCGGTCCAGAAAACGTCCGGCACACCACCCTCATCCGGTCTTCGGCCACCTGCTTCCTGAGGGAGAAGGAATGGGGAGCGCACGCGCTTGGCCAAGAGGCTTGCGGGCGGCGCAGGAGCGTCTTGGAGTGCGCTGCTGTGCAGCGCTTTCTCGCATTCCGAAAAAGGATTACCCAACCCCAAAGCGGCGCACAGCGCCGCACTCCACGACGCTGGCGCGAATGCTGCCACTCCCTCTCCCAGCGGGAGAGGGGCGGGGAGAGGAGAGCGCAATGATATGTCATGAGTCTCAGCACGCTATTTAATCGTCGGATGAACCGGCTCGGCAGCAGCGAATTTCTCAAGGCGATTAGGCCGTTCGTTGGGCTGTTTGTTGTGCTGTTGCTGTTCGCGATGGATGCCGAGTTGCGGTCGCTGTTTTTTAAGGGCAGCAACTTCAAGACGATTTTGACGCAGACGGTTATTGTGGCCATCGGTGCGATGGGGATGACGCTGGTGATCGTGAGCGGCGGGATCGACCTGAGCGCGGGGTCGGTCGTTGCGTTGTGCAGCGTGGTGACGGCTCGGCTGATCGAGCAGGGCCACGGCTTTGCGGCGGTGCTTGCGTTGACGGTGCTTACCGGCGGGCTGGCCGGCTTGGCCAACGGCGGCATCATCACGGCGTTTCGGATGATGCCATTCATTGTCACGCTGGGCATGATGGGCATCGCGCGCGGCGTTTCCAAGTGGCTCGCCAACAACCAAACCGTCAACCCGGAGCAACCGCTTGAGTCGGTCAATCGGTTGATGGATAACAGCCAGTCGCCGCTCACGTTTTTACCGCTGCCGGACGGCGTGTGGCTGGCGCTTGGCCTCGCGGTGGTGATGGCTGTGGTGCTGCGCTCAACCGTGTTTGGCCGTTACGTGTTCGCCATCGGCTCGAACGAGGACTCTGCGCGGCTGTGCGGCATTCGCGTGAATGTCAACAAAGTGGTGATTTACGCCTTAGCCGGGGCATTTTTCGGCTTAGCCGGTGTGATGCAGTTTTCGCGGCTGACATTGGGCTCTCCCTCGGTGGCGGTTGGGCTGGAGTTGAAGATCATCGCCGCAGTGGTCATCGGCGGCGCGAGCTTGAGCGGCGGCGCTGGCAGCATTTCTGGCTCGCTGATCGGCGCGTTCATGATGGCCTGTCTCGAAAACGGTTCGGGCATCAAGGCTTGGCCCAACTATATACAGGAAATCATCATCGGCGTCGTGATCATCCTCGCCGTCGCCATGGATAAGGTGGAGCCGATGCTGCAGCGATTATTCCAGCGCACGAAGTAACTGTTCGTTTTTTTGTGCCAAACGAGTGAAGTGACAACTCTTGAAACTTGAAATTTCAAACTTGAAACTTCCCGCGCTTGGCCAAGGGCGGGGGGCGGTTTACGATGCGCCCTTTCGGTGGCCAAGGGGTTTATAAAAATAGCCGGGGCAAGGGAGCATAATCTCAAGAACCTGACGCTTGAGATTCCGCGTGACAAACTGGTGGTGATCACCGGGCCAAGCGGCTCTGGGAAATCGTCGCTGGCGTTCGACACGCTGTTCGCCGAGGGGCAGCGCAAATATGTCGAGACGCTCTCATCGTACGCGCGGCAGTTTCTCGACCAACTGCAGAAGCCGGACATCGACCACATCGAGGGACTCTCGCCGGCGATCGCCATCGAGCAGCGTTCCTCCGGTGGCAACCCACGTTCCACCATCGCCACCACGACCGAGATTTACGATTATCTGCGCCTGCTCTTTGCCAACGTTGGCCAAGCGCACTGCCCGGAGAGCGGCGAGCCGATCTCTCGCCTGAGCACGAGCGACATCATCGAGCAACTGCTCGCCCTGCCGGAGGAGACGCGTGTGATGCTGCTCGCGCCGGTGGTTGAGCAACAGAAGGGCGAGTTTCGCGACGTGCTGGAAAAACTGGCGCGCGAAGGCTTCGTCCGGGCGCGCATCGACGGCGAGCTGGCGGAGCTGGAGGCCAACTCCCGTTTCAAGCTCGATCCAAAAAAAGCGCACTCGATCGAGGTCGTGGTCGACCGGCTCGTCATCAGCGACAAGGCGCGCGGCCGCTTGGCCGACTCGGTCGAGACTTGCCTGAAGTGGGGCGAGGGCAAACTCATTGCGCTGCACCAGACGCCCGATCTCGACCGCTCGCAATGGCGCGAGAGCCGGCTGTCGAACCGGCTCACCAGCCCGGCCACCGGCAAGAGCTACGAGCCGATGACGCCGAGGCATTTTTCGTTCAACTCGCCGTACGGCGCCTGCCCGGCCTGCTCCGGGCTTGGCCAGCGGCCGGTGTTCGACGAGGGACTGATGGTCGGCGACCCGGAAAAGTCGCTCGAACAGGGCGTCATTCTGCCGTGGACGAAGGGCGGCGCGCGGATGGTCGCCCACTACAATGGGCTGCTGAAAAATCTGGCACGGCATTATGGCGCTGACTT
Source organism: Verrucomicrobiota bacterium (assembly GCA_014382705.1). Classification (GTDB taxonomy): domain Bacteria; phylum Verrucomicrobiota; class Verrucomicrobiia; order Limisphaerales; family UBA1096; genus UBA1096. The sequence goes on from JACNJE010000098.1 coordinate 33,966, forward strand.
GGCCAAGCCGTATCGCCGCTTGGCCAAGCGCTTCAAGGAGGTGCTGTTCCACGGCTCGGGCGACGAGGTGATCGAGTTTCAATTTACGCGCAGCGGCAAGCAAACGACAACGGCCAAGCCGTTCGACGGTATCCTGGCCAACCTCACCCGGCTGTACGACGAGACAAGCAGCGAGACGACGCGGCGGCGGCTCCGGGCGTTCATGAGCCCGCAGCGGTGCGAGACGTGCGGGGGCCAGCGGCTCCGCGAAGTGGTGCTGGCCGTGACGCTGCGCAGCGCGAACCAAGCCGGGGGCGAGCGGCGCTTCGGCGGCTTGTCGATCATGGACGTCTGCCAACTGTCGATCGACGAGGCGGTGCGTTTTTTTGGAGGGCTGGAACTGGACGAGCTGGGCACAAAAATCGCTGCCGACGTGGTGCGCGAGATCACTTCGCGGCTCGGTTTTTTGCGGGACGTCGGGCTGGGCTACCTGACACTCAACCGCACGAGCGGCACGCTCAGCGGCGGCGAGGCGCAGCGCATCCGCCTGGCCACGCAAATCGGCGCGGGGCTGGTGGGCGTGCTGTACATCCTCGACGAGCCGAGCATTGGCCTGCACGCGCGCGACAACGAGCAGTTGCTCGCCACACTCGAGGGCCTGCGCGACTTGGGCAACACGGTGCTGGTGGTCGAGCACGACGAGGAGACGATCCGCCGGGCCGATCATGTCATCGACATGGGGCCGGGCGCCGGCCTGCACGGCGGCGAGGTGGTGGCGGCTGGGCCGCTGGACCGGGTGCTTGCCCACAAGCAATCGCTGACGTCGAAATATCTGTGCGGCGACTACAAGATCGAAGTGCCGGCCCGGCGCGTCGGCCCGAATGTCGTTCGCGGTTTTCTCGAGGTCATCGGCGCGTCAGAGAATAATTTACGCGATGTCCATTTGAAAATCCCGCTGGGGACGTTCACCTGCGTGACCGGCGTCAGCGGCTCGGGCAAAAGCACGCTGATCGACGATGTGCTGCGGCGGGCGTTGTTCCGCAAGTTTTACAACTCGAAGGACAGGCCCGGCGCGTTCAAGGCGCTGCGCGGGGAGGAGGCGCTGGGCCGGGTGATTGTCGTCGACCAGTCGCCGATCGGCCGCACGCCGCGCAGCAACCCGGCGACGTACACCGGCATCTTCAACCAGATCCGCGACCTGTTCGCCGGATTGCCGGCGTCGAAGATTCGCGGCTACGGCGCGAGCCGGTTCAGCTTCAACGTCAAGGGGGGCCGGTGCGAGAAATGCCAGGGCGGCGGCGTGCTGAAGATCGAGATGAATTTCCTGCCGCCGGTGTACGTGGCGTGCGAGTCGTGCAGCGGCCGGCGTTACAACCGCGAAACACTCGAGATCCATTACAAGGGCCGCAACATCGCCGACGTGCTCGACATGACCGTCGACGAGGCGATGACGTTCTTTCGCGCGTTTCCCAAGATTTGCGACCCGTGCGCGACCCTCTCCGACGTGGGCCTCGGCTACCTCAAGCTGGGCCAGCAGGGCACGACGCTGAGCGGCGGCGAGGCCCAGCGCGTGAAGCTGGCCACCGAACTGACCAAGCAGTCGCGCGACCACGCGCTGTTCATCCTCGACGAGCCGACGACCGGGCTGCACTTCCACGACGTCGCCCGGCTGCTCGACGTGCTGACCCGGCTGCGCGACGCGAACAACACGCTGGTGGTTATCGAGCACAACATGGACGTCATCAAGTCGGCCGATTGGGTGATTGATTTGGGGCCGGAAGGGGGCGACCATGGCGGCCGGATCGTGGCGGAGGGACCGCCCGAGCGGATCGCCGCCGCGCCCGGCAGCCACACCGGCCGTTTTCTCGCCGGGGCGCTTGGCATGGATCATTTGATGAAGAAACCGTGAGCCGAATGGCGCTGATAAAATGGAACTGGGTTTTTGCGCTGGCGCTGGCCGTGCCGGCGGCGCTTGGCCAAGCGGTCGATCCGAAGGACCAAGCCCGGGCCAAGCTGGCGTTCGACGTGGCCAAGCGATACTTCCGGGACGGCATGTTTGCCACGGCGGTCGGGCGACTGGACGCCTTTGGCAAGGCGCATCCCGGCTCGATGCATCTTGCCGAGGCGGTGCTGCTGGAGGGGCAGGCCCGGTTTCAGCTTGGCCAATTCGAGGCGGTGGCAACGGATCTGTCGGCTGGGCTGTCCGGGGCCGGGGCGTGGACGGATCGTTACCTGTTCTGGATCGGCGAGGCGCAGTTCGCGCTGGGCCGATTCGGGGAGGCGGCGGCCCGTTACGGCCAGTTGATCGAAAAACATCCGGGGTCGGAGCGGGCCTTGACGGCGGCGCTTGGCCAAGCGCAGTCACTCCACAAGCTGGGTAGTTTGAAGGCGTGCATCGCCGCGCTCGAGCCGGCGGACGGGCCGTTCCAGCGCGCGGCCAGCGCGCGGCCGGGCGATCCGTTAATCGTCGACGGACGGCTGCTGCTGGCCAATGCCTACTTCGAGCTGGGCGAACTGGGGGCGGCACGGCTGCTCCTCGAGAATCTGCCCGGCACCGGCCTGTCGCCGGAGCGGTTCTGGCAGAAGCACCACATGCTGGCCTCGGTGTACCTTGGCGAAGCCACCCTGAACCGCGCGTTGAGCAGCGCGACCAACCTGGTGCAACTGGCCAAGGGCATCGCCAACCCGGTGTATGCTGCGAGGTCGGTCGATTTTCACGGCGACGTCCTGCGGCGCATGAGCCAGCCAGACGATGCCGTCGTCCTGTACGAGCGGAATCTAGCCACCAACGTCCCGCCCGACTGGCGCCGGTCGGCGCTGTTGAAAATTGTCGATCTTTACGTCGAGGAAAACCGGCTGACCAACGCGGTGCAGCGGTTGCAGCGCCTATTCATCCGTCACCCCGGCGATCCGGCGACCGGGCTGGCGCACCTCACGCTGGGCGAGCTGCGGCTGCGCCAGTTTTACGGGTTGCCGGACGCGAGCCGCCTCCAGTCCACCAACCTGCTCAGCGAGGCGCTGGGCCATTTTGACGTCATCCTGCAGGGCGGCACCGAGCCGGATCTGATGGGCAAATCGTGGCTCGGGCGCGGCTGGGCGCTTTGGGAATGGGGCCGCCTTTCCGGCAAGGGATTTCAGTTGAGCCTCGCGCAGCAGGCCTACTCGAACGCCGTCAACCGGCTGCCGCGGTCGCGGGAACAGGCGATCGCGCAGTTCAAGGTGGCCGACTGCCTGTTCCACCAGGCGGATCATGCCGAGGCGGCTACCAAGTATTGGGCGGCAATCGGCATCGCCACCAACACGGTCGGGTTCAATAACCAACTCGTGGACCAGGCGCTGTACCAGATCGTGCGCAGCGGTGTCGAGCAGCAGGACTTGCCCAGCGCCAGCCGGGCCGTGGGCCACCTCATCGACTGGTTCCCGGACAGATTTTACAGCGACCGCGCCCTGCTGATCTACGGGCAGGCACTCAACCGGGAGGGCAGGGCGTCCGAGTCGCGCACCGTGCTGGCCTCATTCGCCAAGATGTTCCCCAACTCCACCCTGTTGCCCGAGGCGCAATTGGCGGTCGCCCGGACGCACGTGATGGATGGCAGCTGGGTGTCGTCGATCCTCGAGTACGACCGCTGGGTGACCAACTATTCGGCGCACCCGGCGCTGCCGCAGGCGGAGTTCGACCGCGCCTGGCTGAACCACCAGGCTGGCAACCCGGCGCGCGCCTTCCAGCTGTTCACCAATTACGTGGTGCGTTTCCCGACACACCCGCTCGCGCCGGTGGCGCAAAGATGGATCGCCGACCGCCAGTTTCAGTCCGGCAAATTCGCCGAGGCCGAGCACGGCTACCGCCGCCTGTTCGAGAACACCAACCTGCTGGCCAACGCCCGCGCCATGGAGTGGGAGGCGCGGCTCAGTGCCGGGCGCGCCGCCTTTTTTCGGCAGGAACACGCCGCCGCCGAGCGGCTATTGGCCTCGGTGGTCAATGCCACCAACGCGCCCGCCGCCGACCAGGCGCGTGCGGAGTTTTACCTGGGCGACGTGGCCGCCGACCAGACCGCACGCACCCCCACCAACCTGCTCGACGCGCTGCCGCATTATCAGCGCGTAGCGAACGAGTTCACCGGCAGCCCGCTGCATTCCTTGGCATGGGGCCGCGTCGGCGATTGCCATCTGCAGTTGACCAACCTCGTCACGGCGGCCGAGGCGTACCGGGTCGTGGTTGGGCAGTTGGGCACCGACGTGGCCACACGCAGCCAGGCCGGCCTCGGGCTGGCACGCGTGCTTGATGAGCAGGCCAAGGCTGCCGCCGACACGGCGGAGCGCGATAAACTGCTGCAACAGTCCCTCGACCAATGCATGAACATTGTCTTTGGCGGCAACCTCCGCTCCGCCAGCGAGAAGATGGATCCGTTTTGGGTGAAGGAGGCCGGCCTGATGGCCGGGCGCTTGGCCAAGCGGCTCGGGCGCGCGGAGGAGGAACGCAACGTTTACTCGCGCCTGGCCAGCGAGCTGCCCGGCATGCCGCTTTGGAAGGCCAAGCTCGACGCCCTCGAGGCCAAGCCGGGTGCGCCCGAGAACCGGTGATGCTGGGCCTGACCGACTTGGCGGCCATCGCCGCGGAACACGCCGCCGACCTTGAGGCCGAGGTACGCCCGTTCGACATCGCCGGGCGGATCAACGTTCCCTCCGCCCAACCGGCGATCATGGGGGTGATCAACCTGTCGGCTGATTCGTGGTACCGCGAAAGCATCCGCACCACCGTCGAGTCGGCCGTCGAGCGAGGCCTCGAGCTGCGCGAGCAGGGGGCCGACATCATCGACATCGGCGCGGAATCGACGCTTGGCCAAGCGCAGCGGGTCGCCGCCGCCGAGCAGCAGCAACAGCTCCTGCCGGTGGTCGAGCAACTCACCGCCGGGGGCGTCACTGTCTCCGCCGAGACGTACAACGCCGACGTGGCCAAGGCCTGTCTCGAGGCCGGGGCCAAGGTGCTGAACCTCACCGGCACCGCCGACAGCGAGGCCATTTATCGGCTCGCCGCCGAACACGATGCCGCGGTGATCATCTGCTACGTCGCCGGAGACCATGTCCGCGACGTCGGTGACATCCCGCTCGACGACGATCCCATCCCGCGCATGGCCGACTACTTCGCGCGCGAGATCGAGACCGCTGCACGGTGCGGCTTGGCCAACGGCTTCGTCGATCCGGGGCTGGGCTTTTACTACCGCAACCTGCGGGACAGCTCGGTGCGGATACGCCACCAGATGAAAACCTTCCTGAACGCCTTCCGCCTTCGCACACTGGGCTGGCCGGTCTGCAACGCCCTGCCACACGCCGTCGAATGCTTTGGAGAGGAGGTGCGCTGCGCCGAGCCGTTTTTCTCCGTGCTCGCCGCGCTCGGCAAAACCGACCTGTTCCGCACACACGAGGTCCCCCGCATCCGCGCCGTGCTCCAGACGCTTGGCACTTACTGAGCCGGGGGCAAGCGGCCAAAGCTCTAGAATCCCCACCCTGAAAATCATGTAAATCAGCGTTCATCTGCGTCTTTGATAGTCGTTCATTGGGACGCAGATGAACGCTGATTTTGCGGATTACAATGATCGCCATATTTTGTTATTTACCAAATAGTTTAGCGAGTCTTGTTCTCCAAGTTTGCAATATTGGCTTTGTTGAATTTTGTTTATCAAAAAAAGGAGGCTCAACGTTGATTGCGAATTTGTACTTACAAGTTGGGCATATGGCGGTCTGTTCATTGGATTTATTCGACAGGCTGATTTCAGTCCCGTCTGCTGGGCATGTCACGACAGAGTATGCTTCTGCTGATGGAGGAGGGAAGCGGTCTTGGTTTTTTGATAAGCGGTGACAAATGTATTTTGTATGCTGGATAAAGGCATTTGCCTCGTCACGAATGGGCTTTAATTCATTGGCCATCCGATTAATTTCTTGTTGTTTCTGCATGCTTTGTAAAAACCTCAATGCAGGATCAGGTACATTGTCTTCTGCAATAGCTACAGCTTTCTTCTGGAGCATATTCAAGCTCTCATGACTCGACTCTAAGAAAGAGTTGAGTGTCTTGAGAAATGCATGATGTGTATAGACCGCGTGTTTGTTAAGTTCTGCCAAGGTGAGTTGAATCCTTGAGTTGATGGTATAAAATTCTGAAACTGATTCGTGTATTGCCTCTTTACGGTGATGTCGTATGTCGTAGTGGTGTCCGTATCTAGCATCACAAGTCTGAATCGCTTTTTCTGCTTCTGCGTTTAGCCCTTGCAACGCATCCGATTCGGAAATATTTCGCATCCTACAAACGAGGCGATATACAAACGCAAATTGGTTTCGATTTAGATAGCCACATGCAGTTGTTTTCGTGATCGTGCGGGTTCCGTTATCAATTGGTTCATATCGAATATTTGTAGTCTTGCAACCGTTCAACATGAGCTTCCCTAGTCCGAGAAAAACGGTAGTGATGTCAGTAAGAATCTCGTTTTCCATATCTATGGGAAGTTTGATATGTTTTACTTGGAGCCATTTATGGCAAACCTCGTGACACACAACGGCGATAAGAGCATCGGAAGAATCCATAAAGTCTGGATCGATAGTGATGAATACATCCGTACCACCTGTGGAGAGATCAATTTGACCCCCAACTTTTTCTTTTTGCTTCGCAACGGAAACGATAAACGTAAAACCGTGTAATCCTATGAATTGGGCAATGTCTTTAGCTAGACTCTGTATGGACAAATGATTGTGAGTACGAGCAATTAACGGAGGCATGACGCGGTAATTCACATTGGCACCAGTCCTTTGCTCTAGAAGTATTAGCTTCTCAACGAAGGCTTTAGCAAATTGGTCAGACATAAAAACTAGGGGGCAAGATGTGTGTGCGAAGCCACTTTGCACGAGGTCTTAATCAAGAGCTAACATAAAGAAAGGGGCTGAAGTCGTAAGGGAGCTTAGTCCGAGCAATTCGCCCAATGTGATAGTTGGTTTACCACTATTACGGCACGCCGGTGGGAAAGGTGTGGGTTAGCGGGGTGGCCAGCTTGACGCCGTGCGCATCCTGCAGCTCGAACGCCGCCTGTTTCACGGCGTTACGGGCGTTGATGATCTCGTGCTCGGCCGTGAGGTTGTACAGCAGGCGCCACGTCACGGCATGGTCGCCGTTCTCGATCAGCCGGGAGACGCCCTCCCGGTCGGGGTTGATGGCGGCGGTGAGTTTGCAGGCCGTCTTCCAGACGTCGAGCAGATACGCCTCCGCTGTGGCTGCGCCGGTGTCGTAACCGATGTTGAACTCGACAAAGTCGTAGATTCCCTTGCGGGAGTCGCTGGTGAGGATCTCGACCTGCCGGTTCAACAGCAGTGAGTTGGGGATGGTGATGTTGTGGTTGCGGATGAGATCGCGCAGCAGCGTCAGCGTGGTGCGGGTCTCGAGCACGATCGCGAGGATGTTTTCGTCCGGGATGCGGATGACGTCTCCCCGCTCGACGTTGCCGTTGCTGATCACGATGATGCCGCTGATGAAATCCTTCAGCCAGTAGTCCTTCGTCGTGAAGACCAGCACGGCCAACGCCCCGAGAAAACTGGTTGTCTGCAGCCAGCTTTCGAGTCTCCAGATGTTCAGGAAGATCAGTCCCGAGACGATCCCGAGCACCAGCAGCGCGATCAGTCTCAGGTTGTTCGACGTGTACGACTCGATGTAGATGGCCGTGCCCTCGACCTCCCGTTTGCGGCCGTATTTCTTGAGGATCAGTGAGTGGGTGAATTGCCAGATGAGATACGTCAACAACACCAGCAGCCCGGTGTGGCTGATGTTGGAGCCGAGCTGGAACCGGAAGGCCACGGCCAGCAGGTAAGTCAGGAAAAGAATTGCGTTCAAAATCCTTAACAACCGGAGCTGGGACGGCGCCGCGCCGACGGTCTGCACGCTCAAGTGGCTGATGAGTTGTCTGCCAAAAAACAGGATCAGCAGGTTGATGGTGAACGTGACGTAATGGATCGGCTCGAGTGTGGTGAAGTATCCCAGCAACCCCTCCAGCAGGGAGTCGGATTCTTTAATCGAATCGACGACGTTGCGAGCCGTGTTTGCGGAGGCAACAATGTTGGTTTCCTCCATGATCGGTAACGGTTACTTGGCGGGGAGCAGCCGGATGCGGCGCACGTCCATGATGGCGCCGCCGGCTTTCCTGACCGGCTTGAGCCAGAAACGGTGCCCGCCCTTGGGCAAGCGGACGGTGCCGATTTTGCGGGGCACGAAATTCTGGAAATGACCGGTGTCCTTGACGGTGAACGGCAGTTGTTGTCCGGCCACCTCGGCCGAAACGGTGCTGCCGCCGTGCCCCGTGCCGCAGCCCTGGTGAACCTCCACATCGAACTGGCCGCCGCTCACCACGGTGAAGTCCCAGCAGACTTGATCCGTGACGTTCACCCAGTAGCCGACCGTGTTTTTATGCGGCTTGGTTTCGTACTGCAGCTTGGTGCCGTGGATCGTCGCGTCGCGCGCGTGCAGCAGCACCGAGCGATCCAGCGCCTGGCCAATCGGTTCCCCCTCCGGCGCGGGCCGCAGGATGAGCGCCCGCACCCCCGGTGCTTGGCCGCGAAACTTGAGGCCAAGCTTCTGCGTGCCGGGCTGCACAAAATACATCTTCCCCAGCGTGACATTGCGGAAGCGGTTGGCCGCGCCGGTGGCCTCGAGCCGGGTCGGGATCCGGTACGCGCTGATGTCCGGCACGGCGGTGCTTTCGCCCTTGGCCAAGCTGTAAACAAGTTCCACCCAATACTTGCCGGGGCGCGAGGCGTTGTACTCCCACGAGTGCGCTTGGCCAAGCGGATCGCCGGTGGGCTTCAGGAGGATGCGGCCGTCCGGCAGTTGCGGCGTGTCAGCAAACCGATCCATTCTCGTTTCGAGTTTTTCGTCGACGTGGGTTTTGAGGCCGGTGTCGGTGATGCTGAACTCGAGGTGCCGGAGCGTCCGTCCCTCCTCGACAAAGACGTTCGCAACCCGATCCAGCGAGTCGGCGGTTGCCAATGTCACGCCGAAGGAGAGCGAAACGAATATGGGGAACAGTTGATTCATTTGACTTGGGTGAGTATTGCCGGCTTCCGGAGCGGGCGCGGGCCGATCCAGCGGGTATTGTATTTATTGATCCAGCCGTCGTCGAGCTGGGGGCGGGGTTCGCGGCCGTAGCGTTGGGTGTCCATGCCGTGCCATGGCAGCGGCTCGACGGTCCAGCCTTGGGCGACGTGAAAATCGGCGTCCTTGTCCCAGCCGCTGGTGAACAGGAAAAAGTGTCGCGTGGTGTCGGGCGGTCGGCTTGGCAGTTTGGCCGCAGCGAAATCGAGCGTCAGCTCGTCGCCGGCGGCGATCAGGGCAAGTTGGTTGTCCTTGGCGGCGACGAGTTCATCGACCGCGCCATAGCGGGTGACCCAGCCCGAGGGGGTGATGCGCCAGTCCGGCGTGTCGCTGGTTTGGGCGTGAATCGGGGTCAGCGGCAGATGGCTGGGCAACTCCTCTTTCGCGCCGTAGCCGTGCCAATGCAAATCGGTCGTGCTCGGGTGCATCTCGGCGATGGGTGGCAAATTCGTCTTTTCAAAAAGAGCGATGCGGTTCCAGTGAATCTCGAATGCCGTTGAGAGGCGAAGCCGCCTGGCACCGCTTGGCAATTTGCCGGCCAAGTCCACGACGATCGTCTTGGTTTTGCCGACCGGCGCGCCGACGGTCACGTCGATGTTTTGCCAACTGCCATCACTGAGTTGCGCCTCCTGGTACGGGAGGCGCCGACCTATTTTGGCGACTACCTGCGCTTCACGATCCC
>JACNJE010000026.1 GCA_014382705.1 Verrucomicrobiota bacterium
AAAACTCTGTGCCCTCGGTGTCTCTGTGGTGAGTGGGGTTGCTGCTTCGGCCGCGAACCGGATGAAGGCAAAGGGGAGAATGACGAGCATCGACATCATCCCAAACAGCATCACGCCGATGGAGAACAATTTGCCCCAACCGGAGGTGAACGTGATCTCGCCGTAACCCAGCGTCGTCATGGTCACCATTGTCCAGTAGATTCCGTCGAACCACCGGTAATCCCCCCCGCGACCCTCGCGCTCCATCAGCCCGTGAAACACCACGCTGGACAGAGCCACAAACACCAGCACGATCACGATCAGCTTGAGCAGCTGGCTCAAGTTTCGGCGGCCGGACGACTTGCCGTTCGCCATCGCAAAAAGGGCGGTGGGGAGAAGTTTCATCGGCTCAAACAGCCTCCGATTTGGGGCGGATGGTGCATTGACCGGTCACGACCTGCATGCGGGCGGGATGCGGAGAATGGGGTGTCCGTTTTCACCGGGGCGCCGAGGGCAACGGTGCGCCTGCTCGAGGAGACGGCCGCCCATCCCGAACCCGGCTGCGATGTTTCAAGTGGACTCAACCTTTTACATGGCCCTTGGCCAAGCGCCGGACGCCAACTGGCTCGGCAACGGCAATCCAACCCGCCTGACCGCCGTTTGAAAAGAAGAATTTTCCATGCCAGCGCTTGGCCAAGCGGACGGTTTTGGCTTAGATGGGGCCGCCGCCTGACGAAAGGCCGCCCATCCACCGCGATGAAATCCCGCCCCAGACCCGGCCAAGCCGCCGAATCGACCTTCGCCGTCGAGGCCAAGCACACCATCGACTTCGCCAACGACGGCATGCCGGCGGTGCTGGCCACGCCTTGGCTGATCTGGTTCATGGAGCACACCGCCCGCGAGGCGATGCTTCCCCACCTCGAGCCAACCGAGAGCACCGTCGGCGCCGTGGTCGAGATCGAGCACCTCGCCCCCACCCCGATTGGCCAAGCGGTCCGCTGCCGCGCGCAGGTGCTGCGCTCCGAGGGCGGCCAGTTCCAGTTCAAGCTCGAGGCGTTCGACGAGCAGGAAAAAATCGCGAGCGGCCTGCACAGGTTGAACGTCATCGACAAGGCGCGATTCGCCGGGCGTGTCGCCCGCAAAGCCAAGCCGGGATAAACCGAAACCATGTTAGCCAAGATTCATTGCGCCGCCGTCCAGGGGATCGCCGCCCACGCCGTCGAGGTGGAGGTCAACGACGGCTACGGCGAAACGCTCGTCGTCATCGTCGGCCTGCCGGACGCCGCCGTGCGCGAGTCGCGCGACCGCGTCACCACCGCCCTCACCAACTCCGGCTTCAAGATGCCGCTGGGCCGCATCACCATCAACCTTGCCCCGGCCGACATCCGCAAGGAGGGACCGAGCTTCGACCTCTCCATCGGCGTCGGCATGCTCGCCGCCAGCGAGCAACTCGAGTCCAACCGGCTCGAGCGCATCATGATGGTCGGCGAACTGGCGCTGACCGGCGCCGTGCGCCGCGTGAAAGGCGTGCTGCCGATCGCCCTCAAGGCGCGCGCGATCGGCATGGACGGCATCATGGTGCCAGCCGACAACGCCGCCGAGGCCGCCGTCGTCGATGGCCTCAAAGTTTACCCTGTCGCAAACCTGCGCGAGGCGGCCGCGTTCCTCGAGGGCCGCGAGGCGATCGAGCCGAAGCAGGTTGACCTCGCCGAGTTGTTCGCGGCGCGGGACATCGACGGGCCGGACTTCGCCGATGTCAAGGGGCAGGAATCGGTCAAGCGCGCCCTCGAGATTGCCGCCGCCGGGGGCCACAACGTGCTGATGATCGGCCCGCCCGGCACCGGCAAATCGATGCTGGCCAAGCGGCTCCCCGGCATCCTCCCGCCGCTCACGCTCGAGGAGGCGCTTGAGGTTACCCGCGTCCACAGCATCGTCGGCCAACTGCAACCCGGCCAGGCGCTGGTCACGCAGCGGCCGTTCCGCAAACCGCACCACACCGTCAGCGACGCCGGTTTGCTCGGTGGCAACATCAACCCAACGCCGGGCGAAATTTCGATGGCACACAACGGCGTGCTGTTCCTCGACGAGTTGCCGGAGTTCAAGCGCAACGTCCTCGAGACCCTGCGTCAGCCGCTCGAGGAGGGCAACGTGACCATCTCGCGCGCCGCCGGCTCGATGACGTTCCCCTCGGCGTTTATGCTCGTCGCGGCGATGAACCCGACGCCGGACGGCAAGATGCCGGGCGAGTCCAGCAGCTCGCCGCGCGAGATTCAAAACTACCTCGGCCGGATCAGCGGCCCGTTGCTCGACCGGATCGATTTGCACGTCGAGGTGCCACAGGTGAAGTTTCAGCAAATCACGGCCAAGCGCGACGGCGAACCGTCGGCGAGCATCCGCGACCGCGTCATCGCCGCACGCCAGCGGCAGGAGCAGCGCTTCGACGGCAACATCAACGTCACTTGCAACGCCCGCATGCAGGCCCGAGACATCAAGCAGCACTGTCAACTCAGCGACGAGCCGAAGAACCTGCTGCGAATGGCGATGAGCGAACTGGACTTGAGCGCCCGCGCGTACGACCGGATTTTGAAAGTCAGCCGCACCATCGCCGACCTCGCCGGTGCCGACGCCATCAACTCCGAGCACCTCTCCGAGACTCTCCAATACCGCACCCTCGACCGCCAGCTCTGGGGTTAGGCGATGAGGTCGTGGATGACCTTCCCGTGGACATCGGTCAGGCGGAAGTCTCGGCCGGCGTGACGGAAGGTGAATTTCTCGTGGTCGAACCCCAGCATCGCCAGCATCGTGGCGTGCAGGTCGTGCACATGCATCCGGTTGACCTCCGCCCGGAAACCGAACTCATCGGTCGCCCCGTAAACGCTCCCGCCCTTGGCTCCGCCGCCGGCCATCCACATGGTGAAGCCGTGGTGATTGTGGTCGCGGCCGTTGATCTTGCCGGCATTCGCACCGGGTGTCGGCAACTCGACCGTCGGCGTCCGGCCGAACTCCCCGCCCCAAAGCACCAGCGTCTCGTCGAGCAATCCGCGCTGCTTGAGGTCCTTCAGCAGCGCGCCGATCCCCTGATCGCACTGCTTGGCCAAGCGGCGATGGTTCACCTCGATGTCGTCGTGGTTGTCCCACGGCTGGCCGGATCCGTGCCACACCTGCACAAACCGCACGCCACGCTCCACCAAGCGCCGCGCAATGAGCAACTGCCTCGCGTGCGTCCCCTCGCCGTACAGTTCACGAATGTGCTTCGGTTCGCGGTTGACGTCGAATGCGTCGGTCGCCTCCATCTGCATCCGGTACGCCAGTTCGAACGACTGGATGCGCGCCTCGAGCTGCGCATCCTTCTGCCGCTTGGCCGCGTGACGGCGGTTGAGCGACTGGATGAAATCCAGCTGCCGCCGCTGCTCGGCGAGGGAGAGACCGCGATTCCGGATGTGCTCGATCAGTTTGTCGACCGTCGTGTGCCGCGTGTCGATGTGCGTGCCCTGGTAGATGCCGGGCAGAAAACCGGACTGCCAGTTTTGCGACTCCTGAATCGGGTAACCACCGGGACACATGACGATGAAGCCCGGCAAGTTCTGGTTCTCACTGCCCAACCCATATGTCACCCACGACCCGACGCTGGGCCGGATGAGCCGCGCCTCCCCGCAGTTCATCAGCATGAGCGACGGCTCGTGGTTGGGCACATCGGCGTGCATCGAGCGGATCACCGCGATGTCGTCCACGCACTCGGCCGTGTGCGGGAAAATCTCGCTGACTTCCGTGCCGCTCTGGCCGTGCCGGCTGAATTTGTACGGGCTTGGGAACGCCGCACCGGTTTTGCGCTCGGTCCGCAGGTTGGTCATCGGGAGCAGCTTCCCGGCATGTTTTTGCAGCGACGGCTTGGGGTCGAAGGTGTCGACATGCGACGGGCCGCCGTTGAGGAAGATATGGATGACCCGTTTGGCCTTCGGCGTGAACTGCGGCCCCGCCGCCGAGAGCGACGACGCTGTGGCCGTGTTGGGCAGCATCGAGCCAAGCGCCAGGCCGCCCATGCCAATGCCGCAGCGGGACAGAAATTCGCGCCGCGTGAAAAAATGATCACTCAAGCTTGGCCCGTGATGACGCATCGCCGTAACAGTACGACGCAAGCTACCCCTCTATTCAGACGATTGCAACCCGCCCCGCTTGGCCAAGCGCCCCGGCACAGCCGGTTGTTTGCGGTTAAAACTCCCAGTCGATGCCGGCGGTGAAGATGCGGTAGCGGTATTCGTCCTGCGGGACGTTGGAGTTGATGCTCTCCTGCTCGTATCCCAGCTGAAACGTCAGGTGGTCGTTGTACTCGTAGCCAAGCGTGATGTCCCACGACAGGTCGGCGCGCGCCCGGAGATCGAAAAAATCGGCGGATCGCTGGAGGGCGTATTCGTAGGTGGCCTTGCGCACGGTCGCCGCAAGGCTCCACGACTCACCGCGATACCGCCAGCCGTGCGACACGCGCTCGCGGCGGTAGTCGAAATACCCGGAACCGCTGTCCTCGTTCTCGAGCATCGACCAGCGGGTTCGCATTCGGAGCCGGCGGTCGCTGTCCCAGTAATGAACCCATTCGACGCCATGTTCCGGCCGGTCGTAGCTCAGGTCGGTGTCCGGGACGTAGAACCCGATCTCATCGCGCTGGCTGCGCGTGTCGTAGTCTCGCCGCAAGGTCTCCGCATACAGCAGCAGTTTCGATTTAAAGCCGTAATCCACCCCGGCGGACACCCGGCCGCCAATTTCCAGATAGTCATCCAGCGGCTCGGCGAAATATTGGCGGGTGACTTCCGGCTTGGCCTCAATCCACGTGTTGCCGGGCAGATCGCGGCGCAGTGCCGGCACGAGGCTGATTTGTTTCCCCACCACCTGCACGGTGCCGATGTCGTCCTCGGTCAACGACGCATCAAATATCTCGTCGATGTAGATGCCTTGGATGTCCGCGCTGAGCAGCCATTGCTCCGCAAGGGGTTTCTCGAGGTTGACATTGAACAGGCCGGTCTGCTCGCGATCCACGGACTCGAAGTCGACATAGCGCCGGTCGTCCAGCGAGCCGAATATCGTGACCTCGACGCCGTCCTCCGCGAGCGGCACCCGGATGGCCATAAAGTCGAGCCCGGTTGAAACGAAGGGGCTTGATTCCTCGGCGAACGCCGACAAGGTTACATTCTCCTTGTAGCCGCCACCCAGCCGAAGGTTGGTGGAGTGATCCCAGACGGAGATTTCCTCCATCAACTCCTTCTCGATGGCCGCGATCTGCCGGTCGAGTTCCCCGTCTTCCACGTCGGCATCCTGCGCGTCAGCACTTGGCCAAGCGCACAGCAGTGACAGAAGCAGGAACAAACGGAGAAAGTAAACCATCCTCAACTGCCCTTAAACGTGCTGCGCTTGGCCAAGGTTACGATTTAAGCGGCGGCACCGTCACTTCATCTGCTCCCGCAGCCATCCCGGCCGATCGGTGGTAATACCGTTGATCCCAAGCTTGGCCAGGCGCCGGGCCTCGGCCGGCGAGTTGACCGTCCACGTGAACAGCTCCAGCCCGGCGGCCTGGACCTCCCTGATGAACGCCTCGTTCGCCAATCCCTTGTAGCTGACATTGAGCCCCTCCAGCTTGGCCGCCTTCGCCTTGGCGATCAGTTCCTCCGCGCTTGGCTTGAGCCTTCCAGTCACCTCGTCCGGCTTGAAACTGGACAGGTAAAAGCATTCGATCCCCGGCATCGTGGCCTTGGCCTGCTTGACAACCTCGTAGTTGAAGCTGATGACCACGAGCTGCTCCGGTTTCTTGCCGGAACGGCGGAACGCCTTGGCCAAGCCGGGGACGATCTCCGGCCCGCACTTCACCTCGACGAACATCCGCCGGCTCTCCGGAAGGGTCGCCAGCACGTCGTCCAGCTTCGGGATGCGGACACCCTTCCACTTGGCCCCCTTCCACGCCCCGACGTCGAGCCGCCGCAGCTCGGCGAGCGTCTGCTCCACGACCTTGCGATCCACACCGGCGAGTTTCTTGGTGGTGTCATCATGATGCACCACGATGTGGCCGTCCCTCGACAGATAGACGTCCACCTCCACCGCGTCGGCGCCCTGCGCCCAGCCCAGCCGGACCGACTCGAGCGTGTTCTCCGGCGCATCATGTGAGGCGCCGCGATGCGCGATGATTTCCACGTCTCCCGCTCTCGCGTTGACGGCCGCCATCCACAACACCGCGCAACCCAGCGCGGCCCGAACAACTGTTGCTTTCATAGGGTCGAACCTTTTCAGGCGAGAATTCCGTTCACGATTTCGCCGTGCACATCCGTCAGGCGAAAGTGCCGCCCCTGCACCCTGTAGGTCAACCGTTCGTGGTTGAGGCCGAGCAAATGCAGGATGGTGGCGTTGAGGTCGTGAATGTGCACCGGATCCTCCACCGGCCCGTAGCCGAGTTCATCCGTCCGGCCGTGCGTGACGCCGCCCCGGACGCCGCCGCCCGCGAGCAGCACGCTGTAAGCCTCCTTGTGGTGGTCGCGGCCGACGTTGTTCGGCGCGCCGCCGTTGCTCCGGCCCTGCAGCATCGGCGTGCGCCCAAACTCCGCCCCGATCACGACCAAGGTTTCCTCCAGCAGGCCTCGCTCCCTGAGGTCGCCGATCAGCGCCGCCACCGGCCGGTCGAGCTGCCGCGCCTTGTTGGGGATGCTCCCAAATACGCCGCTGTGGTGATCCCAGCCCTGGTCGAATAACTGCACAAAGCGCACACCCTTCTCGACCAGCCGCCGCGCAAGGAGGCAGTTGTTGGCCAGGCTCGTTGCGCCCGGTTTCGCGCCATAAGCCTCCAGGGTCGCGGCGGACTCGCGGTGGATCTCCATCAACTCCGGCACGCTGCTCTGCATGCGGTACGCCAACTCGTACTGCGCGATCCGCGTGGCAATCTCCGGGTCGCCGACATCCGCCAGCGCCATCCGGTTGAGGGAGTTGATCCCGTCGACAATGTCGCGCCGCCCACCCGGCGTGAGGCCTTTCGGGTTGGAAAGAAACAGCACCGGGTCGCCCTTGCTCCGAAACTCAACGCCCTGATGCAGCGTCGGCAAAAAACCGCTCCCCCACAGGCTGTTGCCCGCGCCGGCCACGCTGCCGGTGATCAGCACCACGTAGCCCGGCAGGTCGCGATTCTCCGTGCCCAGGCCGTAGCTCACCCACGAGCCGATTCCCGGCCGGCCAAACTGCCCGAAGCCGGTGTGCAAAAACAACTGGGCCGGCGCGTGGTTGAACTGCTCGGTGTGCACCGTGCGGATGAGCGCCAGATTGTCGGCGACCGAGCCCAGGTGCGGCAGATGCTCCGACAGTTCCAGCCCCCCCTGCCCGTGGCGGCGAAACTGGAACCGCGAGCCGAGTAGCGTCGGGTGCTCCCGAATGAACGCCAACTGTTTGCCCTGGAACATGTGGGCCGGGCACTTTTCTCCATTGCGCCGCGCCAGTTCCGGCTTGGGGTCAAACAACTCCAGCTGCGACGGTCCGCCGACCAGGTGGATGTAAATGACGCTCTTCGCCCTCGACGCAAAGTGCGGCCGGGTCGGAAGCAGCGGATCATCCACCCCACCCGCACCCGGGGCGGCAATCAGCCGGTCGTCGAGCACCGAGGCAAGGCCAAGCGCGCCGATGCCCACGCCGGTGTGCTTGAGAAACTCCCGGCGGGACTCGGTCAGGGTGTGGCGCTGAAACCGGTTCATCGGTCAACCGCGAGTGATCGCCTCATCCAGGTTGAGCAGCACGCTGGCCACGGCGAACCACTTGGCCAAGTCGGCGGGCGGGACACCGGACGGCATCCGCCACCCCTTCACGCCGGCGACCAGTTGCCGTGCCGCGTTTGGCTTGGCGGCCAGTTGCTCCGTGCGCCTGGCCAAGAGCTGCTTCAGGAGATCAACCTCGGCCGGCTTGGCCAAGCGGGAGAGCGTCACCCGGAACGCAAAGCCGATCCGCTCCTCGTCGCTGGCCAGGCCGGGCTCGGCCACGATGCGCGCGGCCAGCGCCAGCGCCATCTCGACAAAGGCCTCGTCGTTCAACAGCGTCAGCGCCTGAAGCGGCGTGTTGGTGCGCGGGCGCTCGACGACACAGGCGCCCCGGTCCGGCGCGTCGAAATTGACAAAGCTGGCGTACGGCGCGCCCCGCCGCCACACCACGTACACCCCGCGGCGGAAGCGATTCTCGCCGGACGCCGCCACGAACTTCGGGGCGTTCCGCCCGACGTGCCGCCAAATGCCGGCCGGTTGCGGCGGGTAGATCGGCGGACCGTGCATCCGGTGAGCCAGCAGGCCGCTCGCCGCCAGCGCCGAGTCGCGGATCATCTCCGCGCTCATCCGCACGCGCGGCGCGCGCGCGAAGTAACGGTTGGCCGGGTCTTGTTCGAAATGCCCGCCGGTCACCCGCGACGACTGGCGGTAGGTGCGGCTCATCACGATCAGCTTGTGAACCCGTTTCATCGACCAACCGCTTTCGATGAATTCCACCGCCAGCCAGTCGAGCAGCGGCTGGTGCGTCGGCGCCTCGCCCTGTGTCCCAAAATCCTCCTGTGTCGACACGATGCCCCGCCCCATGAACGCCGCCCACCAACGGTTCACCGTCACACGGGCCGTGAGTGGATTGGCCGGGTCGACCAGCCACTTGGCCAGGCCGAGCCGGTCGGTCGGCAACCCGGGATCGAACGGGTGCAACGCCCGTGGCGTGCCAGTCGCCACGGTCTCGCCGGGCGTCAGGTAATCGCCGCGCAACAAAATCCGGGTGTCACGCGGGCGGGCCATTTCCTGCATCACAAGCGTCGTGTGCGGCTGGATCGCGTTGAGCTGCTTCCGGAGCTGAACGGCCTCCTTTTGCACCTCGCATGCGTCAATTTTTTCCTGCAACGCGTCGCGTTTGGCCTGCAACTCCGGCGTGAGCGGCAGGGGCATCGCCGGGCCGTAAAAATCCCACGTCACCCCCTTGCCCTGCTGTTTCACCTCGAGCGGTGTGTTATTGAAAAAGGCGAACATCCGGTAGTAGTCGTTCATCGTGAACGGGTCATGCTTGTGGTCGTGGCACTGGGCGCACTCGAGTGATGTGCCCAGGAATACCGTGCCGGTTGTGTTCACGCGATCGATCACCTGGTTGATCCGGTTCGACTCCGGGTGCACGCCGGCCTCCACGTTGCAGGTCGGCGTCCGGTGAAAGCCGGTGGCGATCCGCTGGGCCGGTGTCGCGCCGGGCAACAGGTCGCCGGCCAACTGCTCCACGGTGAACCGGTCGAACGGCATGCCGGCGTTGAAGGCGTCAATCACCCAGTCACGGTACGCCCAACTGTCGCGCAACTGGTCGGCCTGAAATCCGTTCGAGTCGGCGTAGCGCGCGAGGTCGAGCCAGCGGCGCGCCCACTTCTCGCCGTACTGCGGATTGGCCAGCAACCGGTCCACCATCCGCCCGTACTCGCGTTGGCTTGGGTCGGCGAGAAAAGCGTCAACCTCCCCAGGCTGGGGCGGCCGGCCGATGAGGTCGAGAAACAGGCGACGCGCCTGCCGCTCCGGCTTGGCCAACGGCGACGGCGCCATGCCGCGCTTGGCCAAGCGATGCAGGATGAAATGATCCACCGGGTTGGCCGCCGGTTGCGGCTTGGCCAAGCGCGGCAGTTCCGGGCGGATGGGTCGCTGATACGCCCAATGGTTGCTTCCAGCGACCCCCCCCACGACCCCAAGCCAGAAAACGGTCAATAGAACCGCAGCCGCGCCGGAAAACCGCGCCGGTGCCATGCCGTCAATGAACTGCCTAAACGCCATCGTGATGGCGAAAACGTACCGCTCAGGCCGATGTTTGCAAATGGAATTAAAAGGGGTGCGGCTGGAGCTCCGCAGGTGATTTGCTCAAATCATCCTCCCAAAAAAAGAATCCGGGGGGACCAGGTTGATGAAACCTGCAGCCCCCCCGGGGATAATTCGAGCTAGCAATGTTAGAGTTTGTAGATATCCACGACAGCGCTTGCGAGCTCACGCCGTGCGGAACGCGGGTAAATTAGTCGCTAAACTGCGAATGTCAACTGTTTTTTGAAAAAAATATGTTTTTTTATTTTTACAGTTGTTTAACCTGACCTATTCATCCCGAGGCAATTGTCGGGCAGTTGATGTTGGAATGCGGAGC
>JACNJE010000102.1 GCA_014382705.1 Verrucomicrobiota bacterium
CCGCCCGCCGGC
The DNA here is from genome assembly GCA_014382705.1 of Verrucomicrobiota bacterium. Taxonomy (GTDB): domain Bacteria; phylum Verrucomicrobiota; class Verrucomicrobiia; order Limisphaerales; family UBA1096; genus UBA1096. The sequence goes on from JACNJE010000102.1 coordinate 13, forward strand.
TGTGGCATGTCCGGGTTTGGGCCTGGCAGCTGCTGCTCCTTCTTGGGCGTGCGAAACACCTGGGTCGTCCGGAACTCCGGCGGCCTGTTCGACCCGTCCGCTGATTCGTGGGCCGCGCTGGGCCTCGGCACCGCCCCCGCCGCCCGGTACGCCCCCGCCTCCGTACTGGCTGGCGCCTCCGTCCTCGTCTGGGGCGGCGAGGGCGCCACCGGCGCGCTCGGCGATGGCGCGCGCCTGGCCCTGTCGAGCGGCGTTCCTACTGCCTGGTCGGCCATCACTGCGACCGGCGCGCCCGGTGCCCGCAGCGGCCATGCCGCCGTCTGGACCGGAACCAAGCTGATCGTCTGGGGCGGCATTCAGGGCGGCACCCATCTCAACGACGGCGGCATCTACGATCCGGCTGCCGATAGCTGGGCCGCCTTGGCCACCACCGGTGCCCCGGCGGCCCGCGAACAGGCCGCCGCCGTCTGGACCGGCAGCGAGATGGTCATCGCCGGCGGCGACGGCCTCGCCGGCGCGTTGGCCGACTCGCACGCCTACAACCCGGCCACCGCCAGTTGGCGCACGCTCGACGGCAGCGTCGGCGCCCGCGCCGGGGCCGCCGCCGCCTGGAGCGGCAGCCAGATGCTGCTGTTCGGCGGCGACAGCGACGGCCAGGCGCTTGGCCAGCCGATGGAGATCAATCCGGCGCCTCCGGTGCACCTTTACAGGAAGCAGTGAGCGGTGGGCAGTGAGCCGATGTTGAACCACGAAGAACACGAAGAGAAAAGACCATGAATCCGCAGATGGCGCAGATGGGCGCAGATCAAGGAAAAACAGCTGCGTTCCTCTGCGAAATCTGCGGATGAAAAAACTGAAAACTGAGAGCTGATATCTGAAAACTTTTTGACCATGAAACAAACTACGAAAATAATCGGGATGCTGGCCATGGCTGCGTTGGCGCTTGGCCAAGCGGATGTCACACAAGCAGCGGACGCCAACCCGCCGGAGCGGATGACCTACCAGGGCTACCTCGTCGACGGCAACGGCGGCCCGCTGGGCAACTCGGCGCCGACGAACTACGACGTCGTCTTCCGCATCTACGTTGCCAAGACCGGCGGAGAGCCGCTCTGGGCGGAGCAGCAGACCGTCACGGTGGACAAGGGCTACTTCAGCGTATTGCTGGGCGAGGGTAGCAAGTATAACAACGAGAACGATCCCGCCCTCTCCACGGTGTTCCAGGGCGCGGCCATTTCCGACCGGTTCATCGGGATCACGGTCGATACCGGTGGCGGCACCGTGGAGATCGCGCCCCGGCTGCGGCTGGTGACGTCGCCGTACGCCTTCACCGCCACTCAGGCCAGGAATGTGAGCGACGGAAGTGGAAACAGGAACCTGTTCAGGGAGGTGGATAGCAACAACAACGCCTCGCTTAAGCTGGGTGCCGGATCCACCCCAACCCTGACGCTTCAGGAGTCTGGCGACGCAACATTGGCCGGCAAGCTAACCATCGACCTGCCGGAAGCCGGAGTAGGACTGGAAATCAAGGAGCAGGGAACCAGCACGAAGTTTGGTGGGTTAAATGGTGATCGTTTTAGCATGAGTACAGCCAGGGGTGGATTTCATTTCGACAAGTCAATTTATGTGGATGGGGACATCTATTCCTTCAACAGGGATGCCCGGCTTTATCCCTCCGACAACACAGACAACTTCCTTAATGTAAATCATGAGGGGGACACCATCGATGCCTATACGGACAGGTTTTACGTCAGGGATCCCAGCAAATATCTGGAAATCAACCCAACATCTTCGTCGGTCGATTTCAACACCGACGCCGGCGGATTTTACATGAATAAACCCCTTACAGTGGACGGCGCTTTAACTGCCTCAAGTTTGAGCATGAGCGGCAATATGACCATTGAAAGTTCAGACTCAGGCGAGGCTGTTCTGTCGTTGCACGGAAGTGCTCAAGGTACGGGAAGATTGTATTTGGGACAAAGCGCCACCTACGGCGGAGGCATCATATACAACGGTGATGGAACCCCTGATTTTGCGGGTGGTACAACCGATAATATTTCTTTTTATAGAACTATAAACGGGGTGCATAGTGAAGTTTTCAGGTATCCATATAACAGCAATACAGTCACGTTTAACGGCGACATCGGCGTGAGTGGATCGCTTCTGGTGTATGGGGACATGGGCTTGCGGAGTGTAACGGGTAGTTACGGCACTGTGCAAACCACTGGGAGCGGTGCGGGCGGCTGGGCAGGATACAGCATTGGTGGCCGGTATGTATTCATGTCTAGGGATAATGATCAATTTGGTATTTATAATGATGTGGATAACCGTTGGGTTACGCTTTATGAGAAGGCGGTTGTCAGTGGGGGGAGATACCGGGTGGCTCTTAACGAGGAATTGGTGTTGAACTTGCAACACACCAACGGCACCCGCTACGCCTCCTACGACGGGGACCTAAACTGGGACTTTTACTCCGATCGCCGCCTGAAGGAAAATATCGTCAAGGAGGACCATCTGCTGGATCGGATCATGCAGTTGGACGTGGTGAATTACGATTTCATCAGCGAAAAGAAAAAGGAGCACAAGGAATTGGGCTTCATCGCGCAGGAAGTGGAGCCACTGTTCCCGTCGCTGGTGTCCGAGCAGGAGGACGACCGTTATGATTTTAAGGTCAAGTCCCTTGGCTACAGTTCCTTCGGGGTGGTCGCTCTCGGTGGCATCAAGGAATTGAAACTGCAAAAAGATGCTGAGATCGCATCGCTCAAGCAGGAAGTGGAGACACTCAAGAGCGAGATGGCGGTGCTCAAAGCGAGCTTGGCCGCCAACAAAACAAGTGAGACGCGCTTGGCCAAGCTGGAGGCGTTGGTGGCAAGGATGAAGGATGAAGGATGAAGGATGAAGGATGAAGGATGAAGGATGAAGGATGAAGGATGAAGGATGAAGGATGAAGGATGAAGGCGCAAATCGATGCGCTTGGCCAAGCGGGGCAATGCGTTTATTGAACCACGAAGGGCACGAAGGATTAAAACGGATGAATCCGCAGATGGCGCAGAGGGTCGCAGATCAAAGAAGAACAGCTGCGTTCCTCTGCGAAACCTGCGGATAAAAAACTGAACACTTTTTAACCATGAAAAACAGATCAAAATGGATCGGGATGATGGTCATGGCTGCGGTTGCGCTTGGCCAAGGGGATGTCACACAAGCAGCGGACGCCAACCCGCCGGAGCGGATGACCTACCAAGGCTACCTCGTCGATGGCAACGGCGCTCCGCTGGGCAACTCGGCGCCGACGAACTACGACGTCGTCTTTCGCATCTACAAGGCCAAGCAGGGCGGCAACGCCCTTTGGGCGGAGCAGCAGACGGTCACGGTGGACAAGGGCTACTTCAGCGTGCTGCTGGGCGAAGGCTCGCAGTACGGGTCGGAGAATCACAACGCCCTGTCCGGGGCCTTTGACGGCACGGACGTCTCCGACCGCTTCATCGGCATCACGGTCACCGGCACGGACGGTGATGTCGAGATCGCGCCTCGGCTGAAGTTGGTCACCTCGCCATACGCCTTCACCGCCACGCAGGCCCGCAAGGTGAGCGACGGCAGCGGCAACGCCAACTTTTACAAGGAGGGCACCGACCTGAAGCTTGGGGCCGGCTCGACGCCGACGCTGACGCTGCCGGAGGCCGGCGGGGGCACCCTGTCGGGCGCCCTGACCCTCAACCTGCCGGACTGGGGCAACGGCTTGATCATCAACGCCAACGGGCAAACCACCACCTTCGAGGCGAACGACGCTATTTGGTTCGACATCTCCACCGGCGCCTCCAAGTTTTACTTTAACAAGCCGGTGGCAGTGAAGGGGGGGCTGTTGTCGTATAACACCGACGCGACGCTTGGCCCCAGCAACAACACCGACACCTACCTTCAGGTGCATGATGACTCCGACAAGATCACCGCCCAAGCGGATGAGTTCCGGGTGCAGGGCGACAGCAACTATCTGCAGACCAAGTTCAGTTCCAACAAGGTCGAGCTGCACACCGACGCCGGGTCGGTTTACTTGAACAAACCCCTCTCCGTTACCGGGATCATCGAGGCATCCTCTGATCTGAAGTCAGGCGGGGACGTATATATGCTCGACGACATACGGTTTACCAACGCGGATGGCAATGCCTGGATGATCCCGCACAATGCCACCGGCAAAAAGGGGACGCTGTACCAGCGATTCGATGAAGTGCAGATCGAGGGCAGTGGCAAATTGAAAGTAGGAGGGGACGCCCGCATTGATGGAAATAGACTTGTGATCAGCGGCACCAACCCAACCGTCTCGCTGAGGGATTCCGGTGAAAAGGATTATTATGTGCATGCGAATGAAGATAGATTCTACATTTTGAGAGGGGAAGGTGATGCAGGTTGGGATTCAACCCGGCCACTCACTATTTGGCAGGGTGACAAAGTCGGGATCAATCAAGCCACCCCGCTAGACGAGTTGCACATTGTCCACGGAACCAATGGTAATTATGCCAAGGGATTGAGGATTCAGCGCCAAGGGGGGCACTATTGGGCGATCGGGGTTGATTATGTTGGGGACCTGGTGTTCGGATTTAATCAGGATGATTCCACGAGTTACAAGGCGTACGTTAATGACGGTAATGGAGCTTGGGTAACAGCCTCGGACAGGCGGCTTAAAACGGATATTGAGCCGATTGGCGACGTGCTAAACAAGGTGGGTCGGCTGCAGCCAAGCCGCTATCGGTTCAAGACCGAGTCGGAAGAAGGCGAGAAGAGTTACGGATTCATCGCGCAAGACGTTCAGAAGGAGTTTCCCGAGTTAGTGGAGGATAAAGACGGCTACCTGTCCCTAGGCTACGATGCATTCGGCGTACTTTCCATCAAGGCGATTCAGGAATTGCGGTCGGAAAAGAACCGCGAACTGGCGAAAAAGGAGGAGGAAATCAACGAGCTAAAAGCGCGCTTGGCCAAGCTGGAGGCGTTGGTGGCGGGGTTGGCCGGGAAGGAAGGATGAACGCGGCGGTTGGCCAAGCGGGCAATGCGATTTTTGAACCACGAAGAATACGAAGGACAATTTTAAACCGCGAATGGACGCGAATGGACGCAAATGGACGCAAATGGACGCAAATTAGAGAATCCGCAGAGGGCGCAGAGGGTCGCAGATAAAGGAAAAACAGCTGCGTTCCTCTGCGAAATCTGCGGATGAAAAACTGAAAACCGAGAACTGAATTTATGACCATGAAAACCAAAACAAAACGGATCGGGATGCTGGCCATGGCTGCGTTTGTGCTTGGCCAAGCGGATGTCACACAAGCAGCGGACGCCAACCCGCCGGAGCGGATGACCTACCAGGGCTACCTCGTCGACGGCAACGGCGGCCCGCTGGGCAACTCGGCGCCGACGAACTACGACATCGTCTTCCGCATCTACCCGGCCAAGGAGGGCGGCACGGCCCTCTGGGCGGAGCAGCAGACGGTCACGGTGGACAAGGGCTACTTCAGCGTGCTGCTGGGCGAAGGCTCGCAGTACGGGTCGGAGAATCACAACGCCCTGTCCGGGGCCTTTGACGGCACGGACGTCTCCGACCGCTTCATCGGCATCACGGTCACCGGCACGGACGGTGATGTCGAGATCGCGCCTCGGCTGAAGTTGGTCACCTCGCCATACGCCTTCACCGCCACGCAGGCCCGCAAGGTGAGCGACGGCAGCGGCAACGCCAACTTTTACAAGGAGGGCACCGACCTGAAGCTTGGGGCCGGCTCGACGCCGACGCTGACGCTGCCGGAGGCCGGGGGGGGCACATTGGCTGGCAAATTTACCGCAAACTTGGCCGGGAATGGGATTGGATTGCAGATCGACAATGGCGCGTTATCAACCACTTTCGGGGCGGAGAACAGTTCCGTGTTTCATTTTCAGACAGAGTTGCCCGGTTTTTATTTCAACAAGCAATTAATTGTGAACGGGGAGATTCAGGCTCACAACAGAGACTTGGTTCTCCTCCCCAGCAACAACACCGACACCTACCTTCAGGTGTATGATGACACCGACAAGATCACCGCCCAAGCGGACGAGTTCCGGGTGCAGGGCGACAGCAAATACCTGAAGACCGTTTTCACCTCCAATGCGGTGGAATTGAGAACCGACGCCTCCGAGGTTTACTTTGACAAGCCGTTGTCGGTCACTTCGGCCAACTTCACCGGCGACGTCTCGATCCAGAAACCGGACAACGCCGAGGCGGTCTTGAGTCTGCACGGGGCCTCGCAGGGAACCGGGCGGATTTTCGTGGGGCAGGATTCAAACTATGGCGGGGGCATGATCTACAACGGGGATGGCACGCCGGCATTCGCGGGCGGTTCGACGGATCGCATTTCGTTCTACCGGACGAGTGCCGGAATCCATTCCGAGGTGTTCAACTACAGTTACAACAGTGATGATGTCACCTTCAACGGCTGGCTCGGCCGTTCCGCGCACAACAACGGAGCGTTGATGGGGGCGTATAATAATGTTGGAGCTAATGGCTTAAAGACCAACCCGATTTATATCATCGGGTCAAACTACAAGCCGAATGAAACGACTCTGGGTAGTATGTATGGGATTGGTTATACGGACGGGGGGGCCAGTTTTATCACGGGTAATGCAAGTGGCTGGGGTTTTTATGTGGCGGCCGATGGGGATGCGAGGACATTCTTGAGTGGATCATCCGGCACAAAATCCTACATCAACCGGGATGGCGGCCAAGTCGGCATTGGCACCGATTCGCCGAGTTCCCCGCTCCATATAAACAGCACGCAAGTCATGTACGGCAATATCGCGATGATGCGCCTGACAGGCTCCGGGTCATATTGGGATATCACGATAGACAACGAGGGCGGCACCGGAGACGATGATTTGGTGTTCTACTACAACGGCGTTCAGAAAGGGTGGATGGATCCGGATGGCGCTTGGAAGGCGAGCAGCGACAGGCGCCTGAAGAAAAACATCAAACCGATAAGGAAAGGGGCTCTGGACGGGATCGGGCTAGTGCCGTTGTACACCTACAACATGAAGAGCGACCCGGATGAGAGGCGTTTGCAGGTGGGGGTCATGGCGCAGGATGTGCAAAAGGTCTTTCCGTTGGTGGTGGATGAGGAGAACGATTGGTTGGGCTTGGACTACGGCCGCCTGGCGTTGATGGCGTTTCCCGCTATCGTCGAGTTGAAGGAGGAAAAGGATGCCGAGGTGCAGGCGTTGCGGGCGGAGAATGAATCATTGAAAACCACCGTGCAGGCCTTGGCGGACGAGGTGGAGGCGTTAAAGGGCCGCCTGGTCGCGAACAAGAGCACCGAGGGCCGCTTGGCCAAGCTGGAGGCGTTGGTGGCAAAGACAGTGAGCGGCGGGCAGTGAGCGGTGAGCCGATGTTGAACCACGAAGCACACGAAGGACACGAAGAGAGAAAACCGATGAATCCGCAGATGGCGCAGATTTTCGCAGATCAAGGAAAAACATCTGCGTTCCTCTGCGGAATCTGCGGATAAAAAAACCGAGAACTGAAAAAGGAAGATCGAATGGCGAACAACGAATGTCCAAATCGGAACGGGAACCATGCGCGAGGCGTCGGGCCGTTTTCCTCTGCGGCCCTCTGCGTTTAATTGTTTACAGAATACTTTTTTGAACCACGAAGGACACGAAGAGAGAAAACCGATGAATCCGCAGAGGGCGCAGATGTTTGCAGATCAAGGAAAAACAGCTGCGTTCCTCTGCGAAATCTGCGGATGAAAAACTGAGAACTGAGAACGGAGAACCGAGAACTGAATTTTTTACCATGAAACAGAACATCATCAAAACCACATGGATGGCGCTTGGCCTGTTGCTGGCCGGGACGCCGAGTGCGCTTGGCCAATGGCAGACCCAGTCGTTTGACCTGAAGCCGGGCTGGAACGCGATCTATCTGCACGTGGACGCTACGCATGCCACGATCGAGGCGCTGGCCGGCGGCTCGGCGGTGGAGGAGGTGTGGCTGTGGCAGCCGCGCCTGAGCACCGCGCAGTACGTGACCAACCCGGACGCGCCGTCGGACGCCAAGTCGCGCTGGGCCAGCTGGAAGGCCGGGCTGGGGGATGCCTCCTCCGTGCTCAAGCGGATGCCGGGCAACGCCGCCTACCTGGTGAAGCTGGGTGGGGAGGCGAACGTGACGTGGAACATCAAGGGCAAGCCGGTGCCGCCGCGTTACCAATGGACGACCAGCGGGCTGAACTTTCTCGGGGTGCCGTCGGTGGCGGCCAACCCGAAGAGCCTGGAGGATTATTTTGGTCAGGCCGGCGACCTGCTGCGGGTGACGGAGATCTTTGCCTACGGCGGTGGCACCCTCGGGACGGCCAACCCGGCGCAGGTGTACGGCCTGCGCACCACCTTGGCCAAGCGGGGGCAGGCGTTCTGGCTTCGGTCCGGGACCCGGTTCAACCGTTATTTCGGGCCGTTTGAGGCGCGGCTGCAATCCGGGACCGGGGCGCATTTTGGCAGCCATGTCGCCGCCTTCCGCGTGCGGCTGCGCAACCTGACGGCGGCCGACCTGACCGTGTCGCTGGCCGGGGTGGCGTCGGAGACGCCGCCGGACGACCAGGCGGCGATCACGGCCGCCGCGCCGGTGCTGGTGCGCGGCGCGCTGGACACGAGCACGCTGTCGTACGCGCTCGCGGCGCTGTCGGACGGGGCGCAGAGCTGGACGCTCAAGCCGCTTGGCCAGGCCGGCTCGGAGGTGGAGGTGGTGCTGGGGCTGGACCGCCCGGCGATGAACGGCGGCGCGGGGGCGTACTACGCCAGCCTGCTGCGGTTCACCGATTCGCTGGGCCACTCGCAGGTGGACATCCCGGTGAGCGGCTCGGTGGCCTCCAACGAGGGGCTTTGGGTCGGGGACGTGAACGTCACCCATGTGCGGAACACGATGAAGGCGGCCGATCCGAACAACCCGGCCCGCTCGATCAGCACGGACACGACCGATTTCGGGGCGGTGGCCAGCCCGTACCCGCTGCGGCTGATCCTGCACCGGGAAAGCTTTTCCGGCCTGCAGTCGGTCGATCCCGGCGTGACGGCGAGCGGCACGGCGGCACAGGGCGCTGGGGTCACGGTCGGGGTGAATGCCTTGTCGCAACCGCTCGCGACCGGGCGGGTGCTGCGGTTTTCCGGCGGCGGCACGCTGACGTTGACGGCGGATGCCCCTGTCGGGGTGACGGAATTGACCGGCGACCTGGCGGACGCCGACATCGCCGCCGATGAGACCGTGCCCGCCGGGGCGGCGCAGGGCAATGGCGTGACGATCCCGGTGGCGGCCACGGCGCGGCCGCTGTACGCGGGCGAGACGTTGGCATTCAGCGGGGGCGGCCAGCTGGAGTTGACGGCGAACGCGCCGCTGAACTCGACGTTGCTGACCGGGAACCTGACCGGGGCAGACGTGGCCACGGGGGAGACCGCCGGGGCGAACCGGCTCAAGCTGCTGCAGCGGGTGTACGTGGGGACGCTGCCGGGGGATGTGTCCGGCGTGGCCACGAAGGAAAGTTTGCTCAAGGCCGGTTCGCTGGCCAACGCGCTGCGGATCAGCTCGATCCATTTGCCGGTGAGCGGCAGCAACCTGCCGTGGAACTGCGCCGGCGACCTGGTGCAGGGGCAGACCTTGACCACGACGGTGGAGATCGGGCATGGCGACCGGGGATCGAACCCGTTCCTGCACGCCTACCACCCGGATCACGACAACCTGAGCGCCGATTTCAAAACCACCCAGCCGGTGGGGCGGGAGTCGTACCGGATCAAGCGGGAGATCCAGCTGACATTCACCCCGCCCGGGAACGGGTTTGGCGAGCGAACGCGAACCGGCAAGCGGTTGGCCGGAACCTACGAGGAAACGATGACGCTGTACGGGCAGGCCTCGGACGGGGCGGCCAACGAGAAAAGCTACGCGATGAAGGGGGCGTTCGTGCTGAACCGGATCAGCGACATAGCCACGTTGACCATGGAATAGGCGGAAAGGAACGAGACGATGAAACCAGAAACGAATTTAAGGAACCAACAAATGAAAACCTCAATCCACCACCGGAAGAACCGCCTGGGTGCCTTGCTCGGGATCGGCCTGCTGACGCTTGGCCAGGCGCTGGGGCAGACGCTGCCGCTCGAGATTCATCAGAACAAGACGAAATACAATTACCAGTCCGCCAGTGGGGTGCCGTTGTCCACGACGGCCAACGACCCGGCCGGGTCGGACGGGCGCGCGCCGACCGGCACGGAGCAGCAGGGGGCGAACCTGACGATCAACCCGCCCACCGCCAACCAGTTTGGCGCACTCCTGTCGTGGGGCGCCGTGGCGGCGCCGGCAACCCCGGGCACGGTGGCCTCCCCGAATATCAACGAGATCGGCGGGAGCACCACCTACGCCGGAAACGCGGCAAACCTTGGCGTGCCCCACGGGGGCACCGGCACGGCGCGCGTGGTGCTCCAGCGGGCGCAGGTGGGGGCGCCGTTCCTGAACCGGCCGGTGTCGTTTTTGTTTGGCGGCATTATCTCACCCCCGGAGGAGAATGAGGATGGCAACAAGCTGGAGGACTCGGTTCTGCCCAGCAGTTACTGGCTGGGGGAACCGCATCTGCTGGCCGCGGAGACCAATGCCGGGCACACGGCCAAGGGCTATTATTACAGCCCGCACGCGCGTTCGGTGTTTGCGATTCAGCCCGGCCCGGTGGAGATCATCTGGCGCAAGGCGACCCCGTACGAAGGCACGCCAAACGACAGCGGGGACGCCACCATGTGGTACCAGTCGGGTGGCAACTTTTTTCGGCTGTACAAGAAACGATACATCGTCTCCGGCAGTGCGGCCAAGGCGCCGAGGAAAATCTACTGGAACCAGGCCGGCTACATCGGCCCGCAGGTGAACATCCCGGCGTCGCGGATTGGTAAGCTGGAGATTGTCTATAACAGCAGTTTTCCCGAGCGCGTGGCCAAGGAGAATGGCATTCCCGCCAACGAGAGCGGAGCGGAGTCGAGCGGGGGGGGGATCAACATCCCGACCGAGGGGGGGAACGTCACCGTTCCTGGCGGCGGCGAAACGGTTTACACAAAAACCTTGTGGCATCAGCGGGACGCACTGATGGCGTTGAACGCCGAGGGGCGCGTGTTCGTGGAGTTGCTGGGGGATTTGCGCGAGGACGGGAACTCCCGTTATCACCTTGGCTTTGAGATCGTGGATGTATTCAAGCATTCCACGCCGGCGGACGTGACCGTCGAGCTGGGCGACCGTGTCACCGCTTGGCCTCCTGCGGAAAACAAGGACGACTCGCACTTGCATCCGCAGCCTAACCTACAGATGAGCGGGGATTCGTTTGTTTTTCAATCTGGAGGTCAGCAAATCAAGTACCACGCTGTCCGGGAGACCAAGAACCTGAACGACTACCAGGTTCACTGGATGGAATCAGGGCAGGAGGGGATCCTGTGGCCGTCGCGGCATGTCCGCTACAAGTTCGTCTGGCCGGACAACCCGGCCCGGTACAGTCATTACGTCCGCCCGGCCGCAGCCAACAATCTGGAGGCCAGCCTGACGGCGGTGCCGATGCCGGTGGAAAATACCCCGACCATCCAGTACCAGGATCCGATGGACGGGGAGCGGGCCTTTTTCACGGACAACTTCGGCTTTTACACGATCCTCGACGTCAACTACCCGGCGCACCGCACCCTGCTGCGTTTCAGTGCCGGGGGGGAGGTCTATTTCGAGCGTGTGTTCTCCTGGCTGGACCAGAGTGTGAAGGCCGGAACGATCGCGACGTCCGCTCTGGGCGCCAAGACCTGGGTGCCGTCGCGCGCCCTCAAGATCTGGGGCAATGCCGCCGGGACGGCGACCGGCCTGACGTACAATGCCGCCGCCACGGATGCCAACGGCGATGCCGCCCCGGTCACTCAACTGTCCAGCGGATTTCTCGACAGCACCCAATTGAACGCGCCAAGACATGTCACCCAGACGGTCAACGTCGGGGACCGGATCAACGCCCCAACGAGTGAACTGGGCAGCGGTGGTGCCGACTACTGGGCCGGATACATTCTCAAGGCGGCTGGGACGGCCTTCAACCCGAACGCCTATGTGGATCCCCTCAGCCACGGTTTCGAGAAGGCTAACAAGGGGGCGATCATTCCGGTCAATGCCGCCCCGGGTAACAATGTCCTGGAGGTTTATTGGTACCGGAAAAACAGTGCCGACCCGGTCAAGGGGTTCAAGCCGATCTATTGGCCGTCGATCCTGGGCCGGTACACGATCGCCTGGCCGACGGCACCGAAGGAAATAATCCTGGCCAGCAACGCGGGAAGCGGGGAATTGACCAGCCTGCAGGCCAAGGGGAGTATCTACGTCCAGAACACCCCAGGCGCGGAGGGGTACAACCCCAACGAGGAACATGCCCTGATGCTGGCCGGCCGGGCTTACGCGCTGCGGGACGACCTGAACAGCACCAGCGGAACCGGTTACTCCTCCCACCCGTTTGTTCTGCTCGAGTTCACGGAGGCGGATGGCCGGCCGGCCATGAGCGCCTTTCAGGTGTTGCGCGACGATCCGGGCAACCGGATCGTGTTCGATTACATCACCGAGGCCGGCAAGATTCTTCAGGCCCCGATGCCGCTGCCGTTGCTGGCCAAGCCCAGGGACGGCTCGCGAAACTTCAACACGGAGCCGCCCGTCACGGGAACGGACGGCGATAGGCCGACGAACAGTTCGGGAACCCAGGTGGACGCGACCGGGTCGTATGCCCATTACAATGCGTTTACCTACGAGGACCGCAAGGGCAACCATTGGGTTTACCGCGGCCTGCACGCCGGGCCGCCGGCACTCGAGGCGGGAACCTACACGGGGGACGGGGACGGGGACGGCCCCCTTTGCCATCCCGCCCACCCGGGCGCCCAGGCGAACGAGGCGGTCCGCCACCACAACCCCGCCCCCCCGCCGGGGGCCCCGCTTGGAGGTTTCCCCCCCCCCCCCCCACCGCCCCCGGACTGGCTGAAGATCAACGGGCTGACCCTTTCCGGCACGCCGGCCGGCGCGGACACCGCCAGCCTGAGCCTGGATCTGGGGGTCGCGCCGCTGGACGGATCGGCCTCGGTGACCAAGACCTTGGCCATCACGGTGAGTGCCGACAGCGGGGATACCGCGCTTGGCCAAGCGCCGATGAGCCTCTCCTACACGGTGGGGAACGTGACCCAAAACCTGGGGGACCGCCCGCCCGCGCTCGCGGAGGCGCCGAGCCCGGCGAACAGTTTCAAGATGCGTTTTTACTACAAGACGCTGGCCGGGTTCGCCTGGCCGGGCGAGGCCTCCCCGCCGCCGGTCGGCAGCATCGTGCCGTACCTGAGGCCAAAAGACGGTTCCGGCGGGTTTACCGGTGAAGCCACCAACCGGGACACGACCGCCCTGGAGATTGTGTACCGCCCGGTTTGGCCGGCCGACACGCCGGTGCTGAACCTCAGCGAGACCTTGACCGACGCGAAGAAGGGGCTGCCGGCCGTGCGGGGGCAGGCGAGCCTGCGGGTGCTGTACCAGCAGTCGATCGCGAAGTCCGTCGACTCGGGGGGCAACGCAGCCAGCGTGATCCTGCACGACCCGACCCGGGAGAAGTCGTATCCGCTTGGCCAAGCGGCCACCGATCTGCAGTCGATACCGGCCTCGGTCAACACCTCTGCCTACCAGGGGAAGACGTATTTCCCCAACCTGCCGCCGTACCTGTCCCAGCGCCTGTTTTTCGACCCCAACCGGGGAACCAAGGGCGCCCTGGTGTTTCAGGGCAAGTTTGTGGACGAGGTGGTCGGGGAGGATTACCTGCTGCTGAACGTGCTCAGCGGCACGGAGCTGGCCTTGGCCAAGGGGTTGTGCCCGGCCGGGGACGACAACAAGGGCAAATGGGATGCTGCAGTCGCCGGCTTGGCCACCTCGGTGCAGACGTTTTACGAGCCGAGTGCGACGCCGGGGAAATGGGTGGCCAACACCGGCAATTCGCAGGTTGCCGCCTCGGATACCGTGGCGGGTGACGCCGCCCCGGGGGCGGTCACCGTCGGCATCGGCGCCCTGGCCGGGGTGGTTCATGACGACACGGCGGTCGATTCCTACGCCTTGAGCGCCAGCGGCCCGGGCACCGGCTACGTCACCCTCATCAGTAACGACGGCAACGATCCCGGCAAGGCCGGGTTGCCGGTCAGCGTGCACATCCTCCGGGTGGGGCAGCCGATGTACCGCGGGGAAATCAAGGTGCTGTATTCCAGCAACCCGCTCGACGAGCAGGTGACCTTCCAGCACACGGCCGACCTCGGCGGGAAGCATGCCGACTTCGAGTACGAGTGGCTGATCCAGCCGCCGGTCGATGGGGCTTCGCCCAAGGTATATTACGCCGACAGCGACAGCAGTTACGACGCTGCCAACCCGAAGGCGCTGGCGGCCGGCTGGACGTTGCTCGACAACGGCAGCGGGGCCGGCATCCACCGCTACACCCTCGGGGGCAGCGGCATCCAGACCTTGAGCGACAATTACATCATCATGCGCTACCGCCCGACCCGGACCACCCACCCGGGGTTTGGGGACACCGACGGTGACGGGTCGCTCAGTAACGCCGAGACGGAGGCCGCCTGGTCCGAGTGGACCGTGCCGCAACTGGCGGAGGGCTGGATCAAGCGGGTGCTGGCCGGGATCAACCCATTTAACCAGCGGACGACCGACATGTTCAGCAACAGCGTCAACACGCAGGGCAGCATTCTCACCTCGGCCGGCAAACGGTGGGAGGGGAACATTGCGCTGAACCTGGAGAGCATCAACGACCACGGCCTGATCTCCATCTACGAGACCGTCCTGAACCGGGGGAAGGACCTGAGTATCGAGGCCAGCCCGGGAATCGATTACGGGCCGGCCAACGACGCCCTGCTGCTGGCGGCCGGGTATCTTAACGACCTGTACATGATGGTGGGCAACGAGGCCTACGCCGACGCCGCGAATCCCACCATCGGCATCGGGACCAAGGATCGAACCTACGGGGATGTCGCCACGGCGTTGTTTGCCTTCAAGGGGCAGATGGCCACCCTGCTGGAGGAGGAACTGGGCCTGTTGCGCGGCCGGGACGACTTCATGCAGCCCGGCGTCGAGACCGGCCCGGTCTACAACCGCCTGTTCTGGAACTACACGCGCGGCATCGACTCCGGCGAGGTGATCTACGCGCTGAACTACAACATCCAGGAGGACCAGGGCGAGGAACTGGACGGCAGCATCAACGCCGCCGACGCAGCACGGATGTACCCGCAGGGACACGGCGATGCCTACGGCCATTACCTGACCGCCTTGAAGGGGTATTACAAGCTGCTCACCGACGCCGACTTCACCTGGGCGCCCCGAACCGAGGCCGTGACGGTGCTCGGCAAGCCGGTGCAGGTGGATTACATGGACGAGCGTAAATTCGCCGCCGCCGCCGCCGCCCTAGCGCGGACCGGGCAGCAGGTGTTCGACCTCACGTGGCGCAAGGATTACACGCCGGACGATGCCTCCGGCTGGGGGCACTTCACCCAGACCCGCGCCAACGACCGCCGCACCCACAGCGACGGGGCCGCTACCGCGAAATCCACCCGGCATTGGGGGATGGACCATTGGGCGGCCCGCACCGGGATCGGCACGATGGTCAACTGGGTGGTCGGCAACGCCATGCTGCCTGCCGAGGACACCGATCCCAGCCATGAAGGCATTCAGAAGATCGACCGGACCACCGTGCCGGAGTTGCAGGAACTGGCGGCCGTGGCAACCAGCCTGCAGATCAGTCTCGACAACGCCGAGGCCGGGCTCAATCCGCTCGGGCTGCCCGAGGACGGCATCGCCTTTGACATCGACCCGGATGAAATCCAGGCCGACACGCACTTCGACCAGATCTACGGCCGGGCCACCCGCACGCTGGGCAACGCCATGGCGGCGTTCGATGACGCCAAGGATGTCACCCGCATGATGCGTTCCGAGGAGGACTCGATCAACGAGTTCCAGGCCCAGGTGGCCATGCAGGAACTGGCCTACACCCACCAGTTGATCGAGCTGTACGGCACGCCGTATTCCGACGACATCGGCGTGGGCAAAACCTACAAGCAGGGCTACACCGGCCCGGATCTGCTCCATTACAACTACGTGGACGACGACGAGTTGACCGCCGCCTCGACCGCCGCCGGCGTCGGCGCGGTGCTCAACCCGAGGGAGACCCTGAGCGTCCGGCTCGACGTGCAGAATGTCCCGACAACTTGGGATGCAACGGGACAGACCTCGATCTCTGGTCTCTCTGTAGTCGCCCTGGATGCGTCGACTTACGCGAAGGGAAGCCATTACATCACCTACGAACTGGGACCGCACGGGTTCTTCTCCAAGCCGGCCACTTGGGCCGGCCGGAGAGAATCTCCGGGGAAAATTCAGAGTGCGATTTCCCAAATAATCAAAGCGAGAAATGCGGCTCAAGACGCGTTGGGCAACCACGAGTGGTTTAAGTATATGTTGGATCGACAACTTAAACTTTTTAAGGCTCAGAATGATACCAATGATTTGATTCGTGTACAGAAATCTAATATCGCTGACATGAACAGGGACACCAACAACACCATCTTGGCATTGGAAACCAGTATCGCCGTTGCGGAGTTGTTAAAGGAACTTGCCGATGACACGTTCGAAATCATGGATGCAGGCACTCCCGATAACGTTATCTTCGGTTTCTCCAATGGCGGTAACTTCATGAAGGTAATCAAGGCTGTTTTTGGTGCGGGCAAGCTGGTCACAAAAGCGGCTCTCAATACGGGTATCACCACCATGTCTGGTGTTGCCGGTAATTTGGCGAATAAAAATGACGATGCCGTAGCCAGAATCGAGCTTGGCCCCATCGGCGACGCTGAATGGAACATGGGACGCAAGGAAGTCGTTCTGGAATTGGAGAATGCCTTCAACGACTTGAGGGGCAATTTCACCGTCATCAACCAGCGTTTGGTGGAGTTGGCCGAAGCCAAGGATAATCTGCTGACCCTCGTCGCCGAGGGGAACCGTGTCCAGAAGGAGCGCGAGATCTTCCGGCAGCGGGCCTCCGCGGTGGTGCAGGGCTTCCGCACCCGCGACGCGGCGTTCCGCATCTTCCGCAACGAGAAACTGGAACGGTACAAGACCCTGTACGACCTCTCGGCCCGCTACGCCTATCTCGCCGCCAAGGCGTACGACTACGAGACCGGCCTGCTGCACACCGACCAGGGCAAGGCGTTCCTGAGCCGGATCGTCCAATCCCGTTCGCTGGGCGTGGTCAAGGACGGCCAGCCGCAGTACGCCGGCAGCAACACCGGCGACCCGGGCCTCTCCAGCGTGCTGGCGGAGATGAACACCGACTGGAGCGTGCTCAAGGGCCGGCTCGGGTTCAACAACCCGGATACCTACGGCACGACCGTGTCGATGCGGAACGAGCAGTACCGCGTCCTGCCCGGGGCCGACGGTGCCGACAACTGGCGCGACGTGCTCGAGAACGCCCGCGTGGCCGATTTGCGCGGCGACGCCGACGTGCGCCGGCACTGCATGCAGATCGACAATGGCGATGGCCTGCCGGTGCCGGGATTCGTCATCGAGTTCAGCACGGTGATCACCGACGGCCTGAACCTGTTCGGCAAGCCGCTGGCGCCGGCGGACAGTTACTTCAGCCCCAGCTCTTTCGCCAACAAGATCCACGCCGTTGGCATCGCCTTTGACGGCTACAAGGGCATCACCGATCCCAACAGCAACGGCTCCGGCGTTGCCGGGGCCGGGGGTGACTCCCCGGCATCACCCGGCGGCGGGTTCCTCGATCCCAAGGGCCTCTCGGCTACGCCGTACGTCTACCTGGTCCCGGTCGGGCTGGATTCCATGCGCAGTCCGCCGCTCGGCGACGCCAGCGTGGTTCGCACCTGGAACGTGCAGGACGTCGCCGTGCCGCTGCCGTTCAACATCGGCGCCTCCGAGTTGAGCACCAAGAAACTGTGGCAGTCGGCCGACTCGCTCAGCGAGGACCTGTTCAGCGTGCGGAAGCACCAGGCGTTCCGCGCGGTCTCCTCGGCCGGGGTGTTCAAGGACAATCCGAACTTCCTGCCGGACAATTACACCAACAACCGGCTGATCGGCCGCTCGGTCTGGAACAGCAAATGGAAGCTGGTCATCCCGGGCCGGGCGTTGCTCAACGACCCGGACGAGGGCCTCGACCGGTTCATCCAGACGGTGAGGGATATCCAGGTTCATTTCCGGACCTACTCGTACTCCGGGAATTGATGGGTCTGTTTTTGAACCACGAAGAACACGAAGGACATTTTTTAACCGCGAATGGACGCGAATGGAGGCAAATTAGAGAATCCGCAGATGGCGCAGATGTTCGCAGATAGAGGAAGAAAACATCTGCGTAATCTGCGGATAAACAACTGAAAACTGAGAACTGAAAAAGGAATATCGAATGGCGAACAAGGAATGTCCAAATCGGAACGGGAACCATGCGCGAGGCGTCGTGCCGTTTTCCTCTGCGGCCCTCTGCGCCTCCGCGCCCTCTGCGTTTCATTGTTTACTGAGAACTTTTTAAACCACGAAGAACACGAAGGACAATTTTTAACCGCGAATGGACGCGAATGGACGCAAATTAGAGAATCCGCAGATGCCGCAGATTTTCGCAGATAAAAGAAAAACATCTGCGTTCATCTGCGAAATCTGCGGATAAAAAAACCGAGAACCGAGAACTGAGAACTGAATTTATGACCATGAAACAAACTACGAAATTGCTCGGGATGCTGGCTGGGGCGGCATTTGCGCTTGGCCAAGCGGCTCTCACACGGGCAGCGGACGCCAACCCGCCGGAGCGGGTGACCTACCAGGGCTACCTCGTCGATGGGAACGGCAGTCCTCTCGGCAATTCGGCCCCCACGAATTACGATGTGATCTTTCGCATTTACGACGCCAAGTCCGGCGGCACAAAGCTGTGGAGTGAGCAGCAGACTATCACCGTGGACAAAGGCTACTTCAGCGTGCTGCTGGGCGAAGGCTCGAGTTACAGCAATGAACTCCGTGGCAGCCTTTCCGTTGTGTTCGATGGGGCGACCGCTTCGGATCGGTTCATCGGCATTACCGTAAGCGGTTTGGGCGGGGGCGACGTGGAGATCGCGCCCCGGTTGCGCTTGGTGACCTCGCCGTATGCCTACACCGCCACGCAGGCCCGGCGGTTGTCCGACGGCAGCGGTAACGCCAATTTTTATAAGGATGGCACCTCGCTCAAGCTTGGCGCGGGCGCCACCCCGACGCTGACATTACCGGAGGCCGGAGGGGCTTCCTTAACCGGATCACTCAATCTGATCTTGCCAACGTGGGGTTGGGCTATCGACATCACGACCGGCACATCGAAATCGTACATCGGCGACCCGAACGGCAATGGGTTCCAAATCTTAACCGAATCGCCAAACATCTATTTAAACAAGGAACTGCAGGTTAACGGCAACATTCGAAGCTATAACAGCGATACAATCATCGGCCCCACCAACAACACCGACACCTATTTAAAAATCCATTCGGGGTCGGACGATATCCACGCCTACGCGGATAATTTTTATGTCCGGGGCGCCGCAGACTTGAAGGTGGAAGTAGAGGCGGCTTCGGTGGATTTTCGCACAACCGCCCCGGCGTTCCTGATGAACAAGCCGCTGACCGTGGAGGGGGAGACTTACGTCCAAGGCAGATTTTGGGCCAAGCAACCGGGCCGGCCGGGAGTCATGATCGGTGGCGGTGGCGGATCGGATAACGTTGTGGAAGGCTACAACGCAAGCGGGGGATATAGTTCCTTGTACTTGAATTACTATGGAGGGGGTAAAGTCTTTGCAAGGGGTGATTTAGACGTCTCAGGCACCACCACCGCCAATTCCCCGGTAGTGGTAAAAGGCAGTGGGCGACCAGGTGTGTACATTGGCACGCATGGTTCTACGTTAACAGACAATATCATTGAAGGGATTGGATCCTCCTCCCAGCTTGCCTCGCTGCATTTGAACTATTATTCACCTGAACCGGTATACGTTGGTTATAATGGAGGAGCCAGTATGAGGGTTTACGGGAGAAGCAGTACCTTGGGGTATTCTTCTTGGCCGCTTAGTCTATATGTGGGCGATAGTGATTCCGATACACTTGGGGTTATCGCTGGCCCGGGAAGAATCGCCATGGGTTTTCACGGGCCAAATAGAAAAATATATTTCATCGATGAACAGGAGGATCATTACACTGCTACGTTGAGTGAAGGTGGAACATGGTGGACCAACTCAGATATTAATCTAAAAAAGGATATTAAAGATTTGGGCAATGTGCTTGATAAATTGGAATTAATCAGAGGGGTGAAATATAAATATGTATATAACAAAAGCAACGAAACCCATATCGGGGTCATCGCTCAAGAAGTGGAAAAGCATTTTCCGGAATTGGTGGAAGCCATGATGGAGGGAGACGGGCTAAATGATGATCAAGAGGAGTCCCATTTGGGGGTCACTTATGATGGCTTTGCCCCGGTGCTAATTGAAGCCGTGAAGGAACTGCGCTCGGAGAAAAACGAGCAATTGGCTGAGAAAGACCAACGGATCAACGAGTTGGAAGCCCGCTTGGCCAAGCTGGAGGCGATGATGGCGAGGATGAAGGATGAAGGATGAAGGCGCAAATCAATGCGCTTGGCCAAGCGGGGCAATGCGTTTATTGAACCACGAAGGGCACGAAGAGAGAAAACCAATGAATCCGCAGATGGCGCAGATTTTCGCAGATAAAGGAAAAAACCATCTGTGTTCCTCTGCGAAATCTGCGGATAATAAAACTGAGAACTGAAAACTGAAAATGGAATATCGAATGGCGAACAAGGAATGTCCAAATCGGAACGGGAACACGTGCGAGGCATCGTGCCGTTTTTCTCTGCGGCCCTCTGTGTCTCCGCGCCCTCTGCGTTTGATATTTATCTAAAGACTGAACACGGAACACTTTTTAACCATGAAAATGAACATGACTAACAAACTACTGCTGGCGGGAGCCTTGCTGTTCCCGGTTGGAGCCACTGCATTTCCCCCGGCGCCGCATCACTCCTTTTTCGGCATGGTGCGCGATGAACTGGGCCGTCCCCTCGAGGGCGACAAGGTGGAGGTGCTGTTCGAGACTTCCACCGGCCGTGTGGTCCGGGCCGGGGTGGGGCCGGGGGCCGTCCCCGGCATCAACTACCGGTTGAAGGTGCCGATGGATTCCGGCAGCACGGCCGACCTCTACAATCCCACGGCCATGCGTTATGCCATGCCGTACCGGATCCGGGTTCGGGTCGGGGCGCAGGTCTATCTGCCGATCGAGATGGTGGGGGACCTGGCCAAGATGGGTCAGCCGGCCGGGGAGACGCTGCTGAACCTGACGCTGGGCGAGGACTCGGATGGGGACGGCCTGCCGGACGCCTGGGAGCGCGCGCTGCTGGGGCAGGGGAAGAGCCTCAGTGACATCAACCCGGGCGACGACACGGACGGCGACGGGATGAGCAACCTCGACGAATACATCTCCGGCAACTACGCCTTTGACAAGGAGGACGGACTCCGGCTGGACATCGTGCAAAAGGTGGAGGGCGGCGCGGTGCTGGAGTTCATGGGCATCCAGGGGCGCACCTACACGGTGAAAGGCTCGCCCGACCTCAAGGCGTGGAGCGACCTGGCCTTCCAGATCGACGGCGAGGAGGGCGACTATGAAAACGTCCGGGCCGACAAGGTGCGCCAGTTTCGCATCATCGTCCCGACTGAGGGGGCCGGCGCGCCGGTCAAGTTCTTCAAGTTGATGGTTCAGTAACGGCGGCAAATGCGTTGGCGAATCACCAGTTGGCTGTGTGCCGTGGCCCTGTCCGCGATGGGTCTCGGGCTGTCGGGGTGTGGCCGTGAAGCGGCGCTGCCCACCACGACGCTGGAGGAGCTGGACAAGGGCGATGACGGGATGCGATTGAAGACGAGCGGCGCGTTGTTCGACGGTTACCTCGTTGACTATTACACGGGCGCTGAAACGAACCGGCTGAAATCTCGCTCCCTGATTCGCAGCGGCAAACTCAACGGCCTCTCCGAGGGCTGGTACGCCGATGGCCAACAGCAGGTGGCGGAGATGTTCGTGGACGGCAAGTCGCACGGCGTCCGCCTGAAGTGGCACAACAACGGGGTGAAGCAGGCGGAGGACACGATCGAGCACGGCGAACTCAACGGCCCGTGTAGCAAGTGGCACGACAACGGCCAACTCGCCGAGGAGATGACGATGATCAACGGCCAGGCCGACGGCCAGGCGCGCTCGTGGCATCCCGACGGCAGCCAAAAGGCGGAGGTCATCCTGAAAATGGGCGAAGTGATCGAGCAGACCTTTTGGGAGGAGGGCGAAAACCCGGCCGGGGAAGCCGCCTTGGCCAAGCGGGAGAAAACGATCCGTGAATAATATGATGATAAAGCCGGTCGGCAATCGG
The DNA here is from genome assembly GCA_014382705.1 of Verrucomicrobiota bacterium. Classification (GTDB taxonomy): domain Bacteria; phylum Verrucomicrobiota; class Verrucomicrobiia; order Limisphaerales; family UBA1096; genus UBA1096. The sequence continues at coordinate 22,491 of JACNJE010000102.1, forward strand.
TTTCGCACTGTGATTCTTACACGTTGGCTAGCCGGTTTGTTGTTTGTGATGTTTTGCCACGAGGCATCGGCGATGCAAATTTTTGTTAAAACGTCGACCGGCAAAACCATCACGCTTGAAGTCGAGTCGGGCGATTCCATTGATAATATAAAACGTAAGATTCAGGACAAGGAGGGGATTCCTCCGGATCAACAGCAATTGGTTTTTGCCGGCAAACAACTTGAGGACGGCCGAACCTTGAGCGATTACAATATTCAGAAAGAGGCAACGCTTCATCTACTCTTGAGCTTGACCTACGGCGTCGTTGCGGGGACGCCAACATCGGCGGGACTACCCTCCTCCGGCGGCAAGTACGGCGTGGTGATGTCGCTTGGCCAAGCCGGGCCCGTTGGCACGGCTTCGTCCGCACGCTATCAATTATTGGCCGGATACGTGCCGGTTTCCCAGTTGCCGCCGGATTCCTCGCCTCCCACTTCGCCGGAGATCTCCGGTGCCAGCGAGGATCAGGCATTTCAGGTGACCGCACCCGGTTTGGCCATTCTCTTGGGGGTAAGCGACCCGGACGGCTTGGGATACCAGTTTCACGTCACGGCTGTCGCTGGGGAACTCCGGCAGGCCGGCGCCACCGTGACCGCCGCAACGCTTGGCCAAGCGGACAGCGTGGACTGGGTGCCCCCGGTAAACCAAAGCGGGAGCATCAACGCGTTGTCGGTTGTGCTGAAACGGGGAGAGTACCCGGACGCCGATTCGGTTTCCGTGAATATCGCAGTTGTCGCCGTGAACGACCCACCCGTGGCTGTGGGCGATACCGCATCAGGCAATGAGGATCAATTGATCAGCGGCGATGTGCTGGCCAACGATGCCGATCCGGAGGGGGCGGCCCTGACGGCGGCCATCCAGGCGCAGCCGCAGAACGGCACGGTGACGTTGAACGCAGACGGCAGCTTTCAATACACGCCGGATGCCGACTGGCACGGCACGGACACGTTCACGTATGAGGCGAGCGACGGTACCGGGGGCAAGGGCAGCGGCACGGTGACCGTCACCGTCGCCGCCGTGAATGACCCGCCGGTGGCCGGAGCGAAGACGGCCACGACGGCTGCGGGGAGCAGCGTAAGCATCGCATTCGCAGGCTCCGATCCGGAGGGCGATTCAGTGACCTACAGCATCGTCACGCCGCCCGCCAACGGAACCTTGTCCGGGTCGGGCGCAACCCGGCAGTACGCCCCGGCGGCCGGATTTTCCGGCTCGGATTCCTTCACCTACAAGGCGAGCGACGGCCAGGCGGATTCCAATGCGGCAACCGTGAGCATCACCGTCAGCGCCGCAGAGACGCCCCAGACGGTGACGCAGGCCATCTCGCTGGTGCAGGGCTGGAACCTAGTCTCGCTGTACACCCAGCCGGACGACATGACGCCGTCGAGCATTTTCAGCGGCCATTTTGACGTGATCGAGGAAATGCGCACATTGCAGGGTGTGTTCAACACCTCCTGGCCGGATTTCCTGAACACGATCCAGCAGCTCGACCTGGCGGGCAGTTACTGGATCAAGGCCACCGCCGCGCGAGCCGGCATCACGGTCACCGGCGCGCCGGCCACCAGCACGGACATCAGCCTGGCCAAGGGCTGGAACCTGATCGGTTTTCCCAGTGCCGGGGCGCAGGAAACGGCGATTCTGTTTCAGTCATTGTCGGGTCAAAACAAGGTTGAGCGGATCATCGGCACCGGCGAATTCTACACGTTCGACTCCAACGCGCTGTTCAACACCTTGGGCAACCTCCAGCCGGGTGACGGTTACTGGGTGAAAATGCATGAAGCCGGCGTGCTGACTGTCCAGAATGTCTCGGCCGGCAACGGGGCGAACGGGGGACGCAGCCTCGCCAAGGCGGATGGCGGGACAAAACTTGCCGAATTGAAACAGCATCTCGTGACTTATCCGTCCGTGCCGGCGATTTGCGTCATCGAACTCCGGGCCAACGGCAGGCTTGCCCCGGCCGGCAGCCTGCTGGCGGCCTACGCCGGCGATGAATTGCGCGGCTTGCAGGAGGTGTGGATACAGGAAGGGCGAATGATCGCCCCGGTCGTGGTGCATGCCACCCAGCCGACTGCGATGCGGTTCAGGTTGTGGCATTCCGGCTTGGCCAAGTGGCTTGAGATTCCCGGGCGGTTTCAGGTGGATTCCGGCGACATGCTGGGGTTGAGCAGCGGGGAGCCGTTCGTGCTGAACGTGGACACAGGCGCTTGGCCAAGCGCACCGGAACTGCAGTTGTGGCGGAACCCGTTGCGGCTGGCCGTGCGCCACGAGTCGGCCAAGCGCATCGTCGTGGAGCAATCCGGCAACCTGCTCCGCTGGGAGACACGCTGGGAGTTGAGCGGCACCGGCCGGTGGCAGGAGGTTCCTCTCAGCGCGGAAGACGCCCGGAACTATTTCCGCGTCCGTCTCCCGGAGTGACGGCACCGGCTCAGGCGAGCCAGGCGTCGATCACGTTGCCGGCCACGTCGGTCAGCCGGAAGTCGCGCCCCTGAAAGCGGTAGGTGAGCCGCTCGTGATCCAGCCCGAAACAGTGGAGCAGGGTGGCGTGCAGGTCGTTGGGATGAACCGGCTTTTCAACCACGTTCCAGCCGATGTCATCGGTTGCACCGTAAACTTGGCCGCCCCGGATCCCGCCGCCCGCCATGAGCGTTGTGAAGCAGAACGGATGATGATCCCGCCCGGTGGCATTCTTGTTGCCGCCGCGGTTTTCCCCGAGGGGTGTGCGGCCAAACTCCGAGGACCACTGCACCAGCGTGCTGTCGAGAAGGCCGCGTTGTTTCAAATCCCGGATGAGCGCCGCGATGGGCTGATCCACCACGTGGGCGTTGTATTTCAATTCCTTGTCAAGCTGGCTGTGGTGATCCCACGAGGCGTAAATGATGTTGATGAACCGGACGCCGCGCTCGACCATGCGCCGGGCGAGCAGGCAGTTGCGCGCGAAATCCTGAGGGGTGTTGCCGGATTTGCCGCGGCCGCCGCCTCCGGGATCCTTTCGTTCGACGCCGTAGTCCTCCAGTGTGGAGGCGGTCTCCCCGGACAAGTCAATGAGTTCGGGAGCCGCGGTCTGCATGCGGCTTGCCAGTTCATAGCTGGCAATGCGGCTCGCGATTTCTGGGTCGTGGATCTTTTCGTAGCGTCCCCGATTGACGTCTCGCAGGGTCTGCAAGCCCGCCCGTTGCAACTGGGGCGGCAGGCCTTCGGGGTTGGCGAGGTTGAGCACCGGTTCGCCTTTACTCCTGAAAAGCACCCCTGCGTAGGTGCTCGGCAAAAAGCCGCTTTGCCACAGCGTGGCCCCTCCGCTCGAACCGCGGCCGGCAGTGAGCACCACGTACCCGGGCAGGTTGTTCGAGCCGCTGCCGAGACCGTAGTTGATCCATGATCCCGCCGTGGGCATCCCGAACCGGGACACCCCGCACTGCATCAGCAGCTGCCCCGGGTGATGGTTGAACTCGTCCGACTGCATGGAGCGGATCATCAGCAACTCGTCTGCGACCGTCCCGAGGTGCGGGAGGTAGTCGCTGAACTCCATGCCGCTTTGGCCGTGCGGCTTGAAGACCCGCTGGGTGCCCATCAGCTTGACGGTGTCCGGCTTGATAAAGGCGAACCGGGCCTTGTCCAGAACCTCCTTGGGCAGGGATTGGCCGTCGCGCTTGTTGAGTTCTGGCTTGGGGTCGAACAGGTCCAGATGCGACGGCGCCCCGGCCATGAAGATATTGATGCAGGCCCGGGCCTTCGGCTCGAAGTGCGGCCGGCGCGGGGCCAGAGGGTTGGCGAACTCACCGGCCAACAGGCCGTCTTCAGCAAGCAGCGAGGCCAGCGCCACACCGCCGAGGTCGCTGGCGCTGGTGGCCAGGAAACTGCGGCGGGTCTGCTCCAGTTGCGATCGGATCGGGTGCATGATTATTCGCGGGTGATGAACTCGTCGAGATTGAGGAAAATGCGGGTGAGTGCCGCCCAGGCACTGGCGTCCACCCCATCGTTGAAGGCCTTGGCTTCGGCCTCGTGCTCGCCGTAATACCTCTTGGCCTTCTCAAGCAACGCCGTGAAGGCGTTCATCTCGTCCGATGCAGGCGTCCGCGCGGCGCAGAGCTGGAAGCCAAGCCGGATTCGGTCCGGGTCACTGTCGCGTTCCCGCAGGAGCCGCTTGGCCATCGCCTTGGCCGCGTCCGTGAACACGGAGTTGTTCAGCGTGGCCAGCGCGGCGATGGGCGTGTTGGAGATGGTTCGCTTCAGGCAGGTGACGTTGCTGTCCGGGCAGTCAAACGTGATGAGGTTTGGGTGCGGGGACGTGCGCTTGAAGAAGGTGTACATGCCGCGACGATACCGGTCCTCGCCGCGGCTCACGTTCCATTTGAAGTTATTGGCGTAACTCAACGCCGCCACCCCGGGCGGCAGGGGCGGGTAGACACTGGCTCCGCCGATTTTGCCCGAGAGTTGGCCGCTGGCGGCCAGGGTGAGATCCTGAACAATCTCAGCTTCCACCCGGAAACGGTTTTGCCGGTGGAGCAGATGGTTGCCGGGATCCCTGTCCGCCAGTTCGAGGCGGTGAATGGATGCTTGCTGATACGTCGCACTCTGGGTGATGAGCCGGATGAGTTCCTTGCGGCTCCAGCCGCGGCGGACGTATTCTCCGGCGAGCCAGTCCAGCAGTGCCGGATGGGTGGGAGGATCGCCGCGAACGCCGAAATCGTTGAGGGTGCGCACCAGTCCCTCGCCGAACAGGTTGGCCCAGATTTGATTCACGGCGACGCGTGGCACCATCGGATTCCGACCGTTCACCAGCCAGCGCGCAAGATCGAGCCGGTCGCCCTCTCCCCGGTTGCGGATCGTCGGCAGGGTGGCAAAGGCGCCGGCAACGACCTTCCCGCGGGGTTGCTTGAACTCGCCGCGATGCAGGATGTGGGTTATCCGCGGGTTGTTTTGCCGTTGCGCCATCACCCGGACATTCATCACCGGCGGTTGAGGGGCTTTACCCTTGAGGGTTTCCAATTCGGATTGTATCCGGGCGACTTCCGAATCCCGGGATTGCAGGAAGGCAAGGAGGGAGTCGTTTTCCTCCGCAGTTCGCTGGCGGGGGTCTTTTTCGAGAATGCTCACCACGTGCTCTGGAATGCCGTCAGTGGGAAAATTCCCCGTGCGGGCGGTCATGCGGAAGCGTCCAATGGTGTGTTGCGATCCGTATTCCTGGTCCAGCACAATGTGCAGGTGGATGCCGCTCTCAATTGCCAGCGGCTTGGCCAAGGTGATGTCGAGGGTGTGCGGCATGCCGTACCGGTTGCCGATGGCCCAGCCGGTGCCTTTCGTGCCGGCGCCCCCCTTGCCGTCGATGGCATTTTTCGCAGGCCAATCGTTCTGGGAATGGTTGGCGCTCGCTTGGCCAAGCGCCAACAAGTTTAGCGCATCATGGTCGAAATTCGGGCTTGGACTGGCGTAGACGCGCACTTCGTTCAGCACAAAGTTGCCATGGGGCGTCCGGCCAGGCCCTTTCGCGCCGAGGGAGTCATCCGGCAAAACCTCCAGCCGGATGCCGGAGAGTTGATTCAGGCCGGTCTTATAGTACAACTCGTACTCTGCTTTCGCGGGATTTTCCCCGCTGACCAGCAGCGAGCCGTCCTCTTTTTGGGTGAACCGTACCTTGTCGCTCACATCGGCGCGGGCGTTCAAAAGTTCCATGCGGTGAAACTTCACCGGTTCACTCTTCCGGCTGGCAATCTCATTGCGCAACGACCGCTCCAGCGCAGGCAATTGCTGCCTCAACAATGCAACCCGGTTCTTGAGGGTTGCCTCCATCGCGTTGAGCTTCGAAGCGTGTGCCGTCTTGGCGTTCGTGAAGTCGACGACCGCCTCCCGCGACCTTGGGACGTTCGTGTTGGTTTCATCGGCGTTGTTGAAGTAGGCATACAGCTTGTAATATTCCTCCTGGGACAGTTGGTCGTACTTGTGGTTGTGGCATCGCGCACAGCCCACGGTCAGGCCGAGCCAGACGGAGCCCAACGTCTCCGTGCGGTCCATCACCGCGGCAACGCGCCACTGTTCCTGGTCGGTGCCGCCCTCGGTGTTGGTGAGGGTCTGGCGGTTGAATGCCGTGGCAAGCCGTTGTGCGTCGGTGGCATCCGGCAGCAGGTCGCCGGCAAGTTGATCGATTGTAAATCGGTCGAACGGCAGGTCGGTGTTGATGGCATGGATGACCCAGTCCCGATACCGCCAAGCATTCATGCGTGGCCGGTCCTTCTCGTAACCGTCGCTGTCCGCGTACCGGGCCTTGTCGAGCCAGTGTCGGCTCCACCGTTCGCCAAAGTGCCGGGAGGCAAGTAGCCGTTCGACGAGTCTGCGGTAGGATTCAGGGGAGGTGTTGTTTCGGAATGCTTCCACTTCGCCAGGCGAGGGGGGCAGCCCGACAAGATCATAGCTGAGGCGTTTGATCAGCGTGCCTCGATCGGCGCGTGGCGAGGGTTGTATCCCGTTTGCTTCAAGCTTGGCTGCGACAAACCGGTCGATCCCATTCCGAACCCAGCCGGGTTCCTTCACCTTCGGCAGCGATGGATCGCTCAACGGCCGGTAGGCCCAGTGTTGGCTCCACGGCCCGCCTTCCGCGATCCACTCGCGGATCAGGGCGACTTGAGCCGGTTCCAGACGATTGCCGTGATCCGGCGGGGGCATCAGGTCATCGGCATCCGGGGTGCTTACCCGGCGGATGAGTTCGCTGCCGTCCGGGTCACCTTCCGCCAAGGCCCGCTTGCCTGATTTCAACGGGGAGCGGATGATCCGTTCATCCATTAGGTTCAGCCCCGCCTTTTGCGTGTCCGGGCCGTGGCATGCCGCGCAGTTCTCGGCAAAAATGGGCTGAATTTCGCGGGCAAAATCGACTCCGGCCACGCCCGGTATCAGGGCGAGCCACATTCCGAGGATCCATACGGGCTTCCCTGTGAAACAACGTGTCATTTCAGAACCTGCCTTGCTTCCGGGAAATGTAGACCCCATCGGCCGAAACTGTCAAATGGCGGAAGGGGAGGGATTCGAACCCCCGGTGCGATTGCTCGCACAACGCTTTTCGAGAGCGCCCCGTTCGACCACTCCGGCACCCTTCCCGCGGGGCGCGCATTTTGGTCGATTCCCGTTCCGGTTCAAGTTAATTGGTAAAAACGGACGGCATTGTCGTGAAATAATTTTCGCTGATGCTGTGCCGGCCGACCTGAGACGATTTCCTTGAGGGCATCCACCCATTGGTCGAACCTGGCACCCAGCAGGCAGACTGGCCAGTCGCCGCCAAACATCACCCGCTCCGGCCCGAAGCGGTCGAGGCAGTGATTGACGATCGGTGCCAGTTGCTCCGCTGACCAATCCTTGGTGGCATGTGCAACGATGCCGGAGATTTTGCAGGCGGTGTTGGGTTGATCCGCCAGTTTGGCCATGGCTTCGGACCACGGCTTGGCCACGTGCGTCGGGGTGGCGCCGTCGCGTTGAGGCTCGGGGAGGAACGCCTTCGGGTCGGCGGTGCCGCAGTGGTCGATCACGAACCGGGTGTCAGGGCAGCGCTTGACCAGTTCCAGCGCGTCGTTCAACTGGGTGGGCTGGATAGTGATCTCAAAATGTTTATCGAGTTTGCCGAGCAGTTGCACCGAGTCGATGAAACGTGGTTGAAGGCAGAAGCCTTCGGGCGTTGTTTCCATCAGCCGGCGCAGCCCCTTGATGTGCGGGTTGTCCCAGTGCGGGTTGATGTATTTCGAAAAGCCTTCGGTTTCGGGACGGCCTGAGATGACCCCGGCGACGGTCGGATAATTTGGGTCCCTTGAGATTTCCGTGACGAACTTGGCCTCGTCGTTTTGTTGTTCGGGGATGACGTCGACTTCGAGGTAGACCGCCTTGACGACGTTCAATCCATGGGTGGCTGCAAGGTAGTCGGCCAAGCGGAAACTGCGCTTGAGTACGGGCGGTGCCCCGTCGAGCCAGGCAAGTTTGAAGTGGTTGAGATCCCACAGGTGCTGGTGGGTGTCGACGATGGGGAGTTGTTTTTTGTTGTTCCTGCTTAATGACGTGCAGCCGGTTGCCGCAACGGTGGCAGCGGAAGTGGCGATGAATTCTCGGCGATTCATGGTTTTGTGTTTTGTTTGGTTAGATGAAAATGACGAAGCCAAGGAACAGGCCAATCGCCAGAACGGCGAGGCCAAGCGCGAGCGGGGCGGGGCCGGTTGGTTCCGCTTGGCCAAGCGTGGCCGGATCCTGCCAAAAGAGCGGACTGGTTTCCCGGCCACGAATGAGCGTGGTGATGCCCATGGCCGCGCCGGTGACGAGAAACGTGACCGGCCCGGTGGCGTTGCCGTCCATCATCGCAGGAGGCAGCAGGGCGGTGCCGTCTGATTCGGCGAGCGACTTGGCTGCGAAGGCGTAGAGACCGAACCCGACGCCGGCGCTCAACCCGACCAGCGCGGAGCTCCGATGCGCGCGGGTGAATGAGCCGAGCAGATAAACCACCAGCAACGGCACAACAAAGCTGCCCACCACCTCTAAATAATAATCAATCATGCCACGCGAGCTGTTTTCCCCCGATGGCAGCAGAGATGGGATATAAAGAAAGGAACCAAAGATGATCACCGGCGTGAGCCAGCGACCGACGGCGAGATAGTGAGCGTCCTCGCGATCCGGGGCGATCATCCGCCGGTACACATCGCGCGTGAGCAGCGCGGACAGGGTGGAGCCGATGGAGTCGTATGTGGAGAAGGCCGCCGCCATCACTCCGGCAACGATCAGGCCCTTCAATCCTGTCGAGGTCAGGTCGCGCACCATGACCGGGAAAATCGCATCCTTCGAGCGGATCGTTTCGTCCACCGGCAGGGCGTTGATTTCCGGATAAAGTGCGCGGCCGAACAGGCCAAGCGTTTGCGCGAGGAATGTGGCGCCGATTAAAACCAAGCCGGCGAAGGCGACTGAATGCTTGAGGTGCCGTTCGTTGCGCGCGCCGAGCAGTCGCATCGACTGGGTGTGGTTGACGATGGAGTAGGCCATCCCGGCGAGGATCAGGCTCATGCAGGCCAGCCAAGCGGGGCTGCGGTGGACGATTTGTTGAGTGGTTTTATCGTGTGTGCCGCCAAGCCGTAATTGTTTGGCAATCTCCTCTTGGCCAAGCGATGACGCGTCAGACCGAGTGATGGCTTCGGTGCCGGTATGCAACATTTGTTGCTCCAGTTCGGCAGATTCAGCGTTCAGCTTGGCCTGTAATCCACTCCAACCGCCGACTTCGTTTGCGATAATGAAGAACAAAACCACGGTTGCGAGGATCATGACTACGGATTGCAGAGAGTCGGTGATCGCCACCATTTTTAGCCCGCCGGCCATCGTGTAGAATGTCGCAAGCAGTGCGATGCACGCGACCATCGTCCAAGCCGTGGCATCACCCCAGCCGCAGACGATTTTCAGTGTGAGGAAGTTGGTCGTGCTGATCATCCCAAGAATGACCGTGCGGTAAAGCACCTGCACGAGGACGCTGGTGACCCTCGCGGACAATCCGAACCGGGCCTCAAGATACTCGGCGTTGGTGTACATTCCGGAGCGGTACATCGGCAGAATAATGCCGTGTGCGAGCAACAACCAACCGCCAATGCAACCGACCCAGTTGATGAGGTAGAACTTGACGCCGATGCCGTAGGTTGCTCCCGAATCGACTACGATATCCGTGGAGTCGACCAGTGTGGCGTAGAGGGACAAGCCGACAATCCACCATGGCAAAGTGCGCCCGGCAAGAAACCAATCCTTGCTGTCCTTCGTGCCGCCGCTCTTGAGCAGGGCAAACAAGATCACTGGCCCGTTGAGGGCCAGCACAATGATCCAGTCGATGGCGCTCATGGTCGGTGAATCAGACGGTCAGTCGGTAAAAATTCGTTCATTCACCATGACGCCGAGGCCCGGTTTGCCCGGTGCACTGACCCGGCCGTTTTCCGGTTGAGGCTCATCGTGGAAAATCGGTTCCACTTCGGCATCCGGCATGGCGTCCCAACAGGGGAGAGGGAAATACTCGATCATTGGGATGGCCGTCTCCGCAAGCGCGAAGTGAACATGCGTTGGTCCGTAAGCATGTGGGATGACAGTGACGCCGGCTGCCAGCGCAAGGGAGCAAATGCGGCGTCCCTCCGATAGACCCCCGCAACGTCGGAGGTCCGGCTGGATAATGTCCATCGCCTGTTTTTCGATAATCTGCTGGAAGCCAAAACGTGTGTATTCGTGTTCTCCGCCGGAGACCGGGATGTCTGTTTCCTGCCGCAGTTTGGCGTAGCTGTTGAGGTCGTCTGGAAGGAACGCTTCCTCGAGCCATGCGAGGCGGTATGGCTCAAGGCGTTTGACCATTTTTTTCGCGTAAAGAAAATCCCAGCCCATGTAGGCGTCGGCCATGATTTCGATCTCGTCGCCGACGGCATCGCGCACGTTGGCGATGTGCTCCTCGTTGGCTCGCATGCCATCGATGCCGTGTCCGGGGCCGTAGGGGAAGCGCATTTTCATCGCCTTGTAACCTTCGGCGACGTAGGCCTTGGCCTCGGCTTTCACCTTGTCGGCACCCACCGGATGCAAGGCCGAGGCGTACACCGGGATGTCCGGTTGCACCGGGCCGCCGAGCAGTTGGTAGACCGGCTTGTCGGCGGCTTTGCCCGCCAGATCCCACAGCGCGAGGTCGATCGCGCTCAGCGCCTGCAAAGCCACGCCTTTGCGGCCGTAGGGCAGGGTGGCACGAAAGAGTCGATCCCACAGGCCCTCGATCTCGCGGGCGTCCTGTCCGATGAGCAACCGGCTCATATGGTTTTCGATGATCAACGGGATGGCGCTGCAGCCGTCCTCGCACCAGCCGGCGCCAACGAGGCCGCCCTCGGTTTCAATCTCGACCACGGCCATCCCGGAATCCCAAAACCACGAGCCGCGCGTCACCTCGAACTGCGGATAAATGTCGAGCGGCGTCACGAGCGGCAACGTTTTTTCGCGTTCAGCCAGGTGGCCCCAGATGGAACGGTTCGCGTGCCGTGTCCTGACGGAGGTGATTTTCACGCGGCGACGTTACTGGAAAGCTGCGGGAATCCCAGCAAGATTCGTCCCTGATTCAGCATTGAAATGGGTTGGCCCCAGCGCTTGGCCAAGCGATCATTCGGGCGTGGAGATTCGTTCACCCGAGACGGATACCGAGTTTGAACGTTACTACGATTTGCGCTGGCGGGTGCTGCGCGCGCCGTGGGGCCGGCCGCGCGGCAGCGAACGCGACACGCTCGACGCCTCTGCATCGCATGTCGCCGGATACGACGAGGCCAAGCGCTTGGTTGCCATCGGCCGCCTGCATGCTGTCGAGGCCGGCGTGGGCCAAGTGCGCTATATGGCGGTGGAGGAGGCCACGCGCGGCCAGGGGCTTGGCCAAGCGGTGTTGGACGAGCTCGAGCGCCTGGCCAAGCGGCTCGGAATGAAGGCGGTCATCCTCGACGCCAGGGAGGCCGCAGAGGGGTTTTATTTGCGGAACGGTTACGTGGCAACCGGCGACGGTCACACGTTGTTCGGGGAGGTGCGACACACGAAAATGGAAAAATTAATGACCGGTTCGGCTTGATTTTGTCGGTCGGTTGGTTTGCATTCCGTTCCCTTTGATGTCAGGAGAAAGGTTGAATCCCCAAGAGAAGCAGGCCTTGTTGAACTTGGCCAAGGCCTTGGTTGATCAGCAGGCGGCCAAGGTGCTTGTGCCTCCGCAGGAAAATGCCGACGGCTTTTGGTTCGGCTCGGGCAACCTCATCGAGCCGGAGCCGGGCCGGTTTTTGCTGTGCGGCCGCTACCGAAACCACGGCGATTCACGAACCGGCACGGCGGCCGGCACGCGCGGGCTGGAGTTCGCAATCTTCGAGGCCACCTCGCCGGAGGGGCCGTTCACCAAGATTCGCTCCTTCACGAAACAGGATCTTTCCCAAGCCGACGCCCCGGTCGTTTCCATCGAGGGCGGCAAACTGTTCGCCGGCCCGGGCGGCTTGGAGTTGTTCGTCTCGACGGAAAAGGGGATCAATTATCCGAACGGATTGGAGTCGTTTCAAAAACCGGGAACCGGCGTCTGGTCGATCGATCACATATCGGCCGCCGGCGTGGCCGGGCTGGACCCGGCGACGTTGACGGAGGCCCAGTCGTCGAGGGAAGGCGCGACGTTGCACGTCAAGGATCCGGTGGTGTTCGAGGCACCGTCCGGCGGGACGGCGCTGCTGTTTTGTTCGCATCCCTTCAGCTGGGCGAGCTCGAACACCGGCCTCGCCGTTCGTCCGGCCGGCGGCGGTTCATTTGAATTGCAGACACATGGCATGATCCGGCGCGGCGCGGCCTGGGATGTCGCCTGCACACGGGTGACGGATCGGCTGCCGGTGCCGTGTGTCGGTCGGTTCGCCTCGCTGTCGCCGCTGTCGCTCTACTTTTACGACGGGGCGGAGTGCCTGCGTTCACTGGACGAAAACGCCAGCGCGGCCAGGCGTCCGCGCGGCTATTCGTGCGAGGAACTCGGGGGTTTGGCCTGGGGGTGGGATGCGGCTTTCCCGCGGATCGAGCCTCTTTCGGTTGATTTCCCGCTGTTCATCTCGCCGCACGGGACCGGCTGCAGCCGCTACGTCTCGACGCTGGCGACCGGCGGCGGGATCATGGCCAGTTGGCAGCAATCCCAGCCGGACCGGTCGCAGCCGTTGGTCGGCAATTTCGCCAGCAGTGAAACCGTTGCCGGTTTGCTGGACTGATTATTGCCGGACTATTCAGTTTTCAATCGCCCCGTTCGGGCGTAGCTTGGGCCTGCAACCCTATGGCCGCCGACCCATCTCCATTTTTCGGGACACAGCTTCGCCGGCTGATCCGCCGGCTGATTCGGGTTTACTACCCGGTCATCCGCGTGACGAACGCCGAGCGGCTGCCGCGCGAGGGGGCCACGCTGTATATCGCAAACCATCCCAACTCGCTGATCGACCCGGTGCTGATCGGCATCACGACCCAGCGCCCGGTGCGCTTCATGGCCAAGGCGCCGCTGTTCAAGGGCCGTGTGCTGGGGGCGCTGCTGCGCTCGGTCGGGATGATCCCCGCGTACCGCGCGTCGGACGACAGGTCGTCGGTGCGGCGCAACGTCGAGTCGCTCGGCGTGGCGGCGGAGAACTTGGCCAAGGGGCTGCCGATGGGCATTTTTCCCGAGGGCAAAAGCCATGACTTGACGCAGGTCGAGCAGGTGAAAACCGGCGCGGCGCGCATTGCGCAGCAGGCGGTGGAACTGGCCGGGGGCAAGCCGGTTTGGATCGTGCCGCTCGGGATCAATTACGAGGAGAAACCGCGTTTCCGCAGCCGCGTCTGGGTGGCGGTGGGCGAGACGGTGGATGCGACCGCTTGGTTCGCCGAACACGCCGGGAACGAGAAACAGGCCATGCGTCAGTTGACCCTCACGCTCGACGAGCGGCTGAAGGCGGTCGTGGTGCACCTGGACGACGCGCGGTGGGAACCGTTGCTGGACGATCTTGAGTGGCTCGCCCCGGTGTACGCCAGCGCCGACAAGGTGCGTGCCGTGTCGCGCGTGCAGCGCCGGAAGAACATCGCCGAGGCGATCAATTATTTTGAATCAAAGAACCCGGAACGGGCCGAGGCGGTCACGGCCCGGGTGGCGGCGCATCACGAGGCGCTTGGCCAAGCCGGCGTGCGGATCAGCTCGCCGGTGTTTCAGCACACCGGCATGGCGTTGTTTTTGCGGATGGCACTCAAGTTTTGGCGTGTGCTATTCGGGGTGCCGGCACTGGTGGGGACGCTGCTGCACCTGGTTCCGTTTGCGTTGGTTCGCCTGATCGCACCCCGGTTCGAGGGTGTCGGCAGGACGACCACCTCCCTCTACCGCATCTTGGTGGGGCTGCCGTTTTACGGGGCATGGTACGTGGCGGCCTGGTTTGCGTTGCGCCATTACACGGACACGACCATTGCCACCGTGTCGGTCGTGGCCATGCCGCTGCTTGGCATTTTCACGTTCCATTACTGGATCAACGCCGGGGTCGTTTGGCGCTCGCTGCGGGAGGAGGCCAAGCTGATGTTCAATGCCAGTCTGCTGGCCGGGTTGCGGGAGGAAAATCAGGCCGTCAAAACAGAGATCGCCGGGCTGGGCGACGAGTATCGGGAAGCCTTTCCCGGCAAGTTTACCGCGCAGCCGTAAGTCACTTACGCTGGCCAAGCGCGGGGTGGGCAGCGAGCAGTTCTTTACTGAATGTGTTTGGGTGGCCTTCGTTGGACTGCTTGGGGCCGGGGGTGGTGCGGCCATCTTTGATCGCCTTGGCCAAGGTCTCCACGAGGTCGCGCACCATTTGCGGGTGCTTGGCCTGTAGGTTGTTTTTCTCGGCCGGATCACTCTCGAGATCGTAAAGCTGAACCAACGGCAGCTTGGCGTTAATCTTGGCTGCGTTTGGCTTGGGGGCGCTCCAGCCGCCGGAGCCGGGGCATAGGTTGAGTTTCCATTTGCCGCGCCGGACGGCGAACGAGCCGTTGATCGAGTGGTGAATGGTGAACCGCCGGGCCTTGGCGTCCGCTTGGCCAAGCAGGGCGGGGAGAAATGAAAACGAATCCTCGGCGGCGTTGTCCGGGAGTTTTTTTCGATGGTCGATAATTTCATTCAGCGTGGCGAACAGGTCGGTGGTGCAGAGGGTCTGGTCGGAGGTGACGCCGGCCTTGACCTTGGCCGGCCAACGAACGAGGAACGGCGTGCGGTGACCGCCCTCGAATATGTCGGCCTTGTGTCCGCGCCAATCGCCATTGGGTTTGTGGCCTTGGTTGACGAGGTTGGGAATCTTCGCAGCAGGGGAGCAGCCGTTGTCGGCGGTGAAAATGACCATCGTGTTTTCCGCCAGATTGTTGCGGTCGAGCGCCTTCAGCACCTCGCCGACGACCCAATCGGTTTCCATCAGGAAATCGCCGTACGAGCCGATGCCGGATTTGCCCTGCCATCGCTTGGCCGGGACGATCGGCGTGTGCGGGCTGGTGAGCGGTAGGTACAGAAAAAACGGTTTGCCCTTGGCCTTGGCCCGGCCGTCGATGTAGCGGCCGGCCTCACGTGCGAAGTCACGAAGGCAGGTGATCGCCTCGAACTTCTCGCCGCTTGGCCCGGGTCGATGGAACGCCTTGGTTACCGTGGCCCACTCGGTCGGCTTGTCGTTTTCCAAATAGACATACGGGAACATGTCGAGCGACGCCGGGATGATGAACGACTCGTCAAATCCAATCGCCAGCGGGCCGCCGCTGACTTTTTTGCCGTAGTCAATCTGCCATCCGTCGCCCTTGGTCGGGCCGGTTTTGGCCTGACGCCTTTCGCCGTTGGGCAGCATCTGCCAGCCAAGGCCAAGGTGCCACTTGCCGACCACCGCTGTATGGTAGCCGTTCTGCCTCAGGAATCCCGGCGCGGTCAACCGGTCGCTGCTGATGAGCGGTTCCGACAACCCCCAAAGAACCCCCTTCTTCAACGTGCTGCGCCAGTTGTATCGCCCGGTGAGAATCCCGTAACGGGTCGGGGTGCAGACCGACGACGTCGTGTGCGAGTCCGTGAACCGCATGCCCTCGCGTGCCAAGCGGTCACAATGCGGCGTGGGCGCTCTGCCACCCGCATGCGACAAGTCTCCAAACCCAAGGTCATCAGCGAGAATGTACACGACATTCGGCTTGTCGGCAGCGTGTATATTGCCAAGCAAAAGTGCAAACCCGATGATGACGGAAAGAATTTTCCCAGATGACATGGACGTCTCCGTACCACGGTTGGCAGTCACGGGCAATAGCAATTGACGATCAGTATGGTGCGAATCCTTTATTGTGATTGACTAGCGGGATTGCAACAGGCAGATTTGACTGCCACCCGAATGTGCATTTTCGGGAGCATCGAATCACCATGAACAGGTCGCAAAACAAATGCAGTGTCATTGCTATGGTTGCATTTTTTTTCGCGATCCAAACGATTATTCCCGCAGAAAAAAATAACAGGCCCGCGCTCCACGTGGAAAAGGAAACAGTCGATTTCGGAAAGGTGATTGTTGGTGCGAAAGTACCCGTTCGATTCCACATTCAAAACAGGGGAAAAGGCACCTTGCTACTGTATGATGTTACCGCGTCCTGCACCGACTGCACGACCATCCTGTCGAGTCCGGATAAACTCGAAGCAAATGAAAAAGGTGTTATTGAAGCGAGGGTGCTGACTGCGGAGTTGCACGGGAATGTGGATCGAACAGTGTCGATTTACTCCAATGACCCGGGAAAGGCCAGGAAGATCCTTCACATCATCGGCCATGTCTGGTCCCCACTGGAAATGGAACCTAACTATATCTATTTCCCGGTTGCGAAAACGGTTGATTCACGGAAGGAATACAGAGTGGAAATCACCAACATCACCGATGAAGACATACACCTTTCCAAGGCCTCTAGCGATAATGAGAAATTTCGCGCAAAGCTGATACCTGGCAATAATAAAAAAAAGCACACATTGGTCGTTACCACTGTGCCGCCGTTGGAGTACGGGAGGAACAAAGGCTTAATCACCTTCAACACGAGTTACGCCGGGTTGCCAACAATCCAGATCAGCGCCATCGCCAACGTTAGCCCCCCCGTGGCATTCGTTCCTTCAAGGCTATATCTTAAGGCCGGAGATCTGAAAAAACCGATCCGGAGGCACTTCAAACTTTCAATTAACTCAAAAGAATCGGTGAAGATTTTGGAGCACAGTCTGAATATTGCTGGGCCCACGATCGAAGTCACGGAAAGGAAACCAGGGAAGTATGTCCAATTCGCCATTTTTTTCCCTGAGGGATTTCGGGTTGAACCCGACTTGAATGCCTCATTGACGGTCAAGACAACACACAGGCAATTCAGCCAACTGAACCTGCCGATTCAAGCCTATTCAACTACTTCCGGAAGGAATAAGGATTAAGGATTCACTTCCCTTGGTCTTGGAAACTGGGATAATAAATGATTTATTTGTTCTGCCGTAATTTTCTAATTAATAATAATGTTGGACTGGCATTACGCGTTTTGTGCGTCGGCCTCGTCAGTTTGGGAACTACTGTAGTTTATCCTGAAAATGATTCCCGCAAGGGATTTTCCTCCACTATTTTAAAAATCCAAAATCGAGGGAGTATCAATACTTTTGAGAGGATATCTCCGGACAAGACTGGAGTTAATTTTGTGAATCAAGTGGACGAGTGGGAGGCATCTCAAAATAGGGTGCTCTATAACGGCGCTGGTGTCGCGGTGGGGGATTATGACAGGGATGGTTGGCCTGATATTTTCATGTGTTCTGTTGGCGGAAACTCGGTTCTTTACAAGAACGAGGGTGATTGGGTTTTTGTTGATACAACCGTCAATGCGGGTTTGGGGAAAATGGGGCATCGACATCGTGGCGCCGTGTTTGCGGATTTAAACGGGGATAGTTGGTTGGATTTGCTTGTAGGGACGGTCGGAATGGGGATAAGGGTATTTATCAATCATGAAGGTGTTTTTGAGGAAACAACTGAGAAGTCAGGAGTGATGGGGCGTTATGCGCCAATGACTATGGCGCTGGCGGATATAGATGGGAATGGAACCGTTGATTTGTACGTGACCAACAATCGATCAACCGACATCAGAGATGAAGGTTCAGTTAAATTAAGGCGCGTCAAGGGAAGGTTGGTAATCCCGCCAGAGCACCGTAATCGCCTGGTTGTTTCAGGTGGCGTGCTAAAAGAGTATGGGGAACCAGACCTTCTTTTTATCAATGATGGGAATGCAATTTTCAGGAAATCAAGTTGGCTGGATGGAACTTTCCTTAACTCCGATGGAAAGCCGTTAGAGAATGCACCCTTGGATTGGGGGTTGGCCGCAGCTTTTCATGACGTCAATGATGATGGGCTTCCAGATTTGTATGTGTGCAATGACTTTTGGAGTCCTGACAGGTTCTGGATTAATGAAGGGGGGGTGTTCAAATCCGTGGGGCCCCACGACTTAAGCAAAACATCTGCAAGTTCCATGGGCGTGGATTTCTCGGACTACGACCGGGATGGGGATGTGGACTTGTTTGTGGTCGATATGTTGAGCAGGGATTTGGCGATGCAAAAAAGACAGATGCTGGCTCAGGATGAAACAGATAGACAGATGACACACGGTGATTTCGGGGAGCAAGTCATGAGGAACACGCTTTTAAATAACAGAGGCGACGGTTCCTTTGCGGAATTAGCACATTTTGCTGGTCTTCCCGCCTCAGACTGGTCCTGGTCCCCTGTATTTATGGATATCGATCTTGATGGTTATGAAGATTTGATTATCACCGCTGGTCATTACAAGGACACACAGGATATGGATGTCAATGCGCTGATTCAAACTAGGCAGAAGCCCAGAGACAGGTCTTTGAGTCCTGCTCAAAGGAAAATGCAGTTTGGGAAAGAGATGATGGCCAATAACCGACTCTATCCAAATCTAACTTTGCCAATTGTTACATTTCGAAATGGAGGCAACGGTGTTTTTCAGGAGACGACTTCAGAGTGGGGAACGAACGACAAAGGAATTCATCATGGGATCGCTACGGCTGACTTCGACTTGGACGGGGACATGGATTTGATTGTTAACAACATGAACGAAAATCCAGGTGTTTATGAGAATCGATTTATGGCCCATCGTGTAGCGGTAGTTTTGCATGGGGAGTCTCCGAATACTGAAGGTATTGGAAGCAAGATATATTTGACCGGCGATGAGCTCTTTGAGCAGTCCAAGGAGGTTGTGGTTGGAGGTCGATTTCTTTCCGGATCGGAAACAAGGGTTGTTTTTGGTGTTGGCAGCAAAAAGGGCAGGATGAGCCTGACCGTACGTTGGAGAAGCGGGAAGGAAAGCATCATTAATGAAGTGAAGGAAAATCATCTTTATCATATTTACGAATCGGAATCTTCCGAACCTCGAAAAAACATAAAAAAGCAAATGCCATCTTCTCCCTTGTTTAAGGACTTCAGCAAACGCATCAACTACACTCACATTGAAAACGCATATGATGACTTTCAGAAACAGCCGCTTTTACCCTTCAAGTTGAGTCAGCAAGGCCCCGCTCTATGGGTTGGTGACATCAATTCTGATTACTGGGATGATTTGATCGTTGGTTGCAGCAAGGGAGGCCGGATTAATGTGTTCCTAAACGAGCAAAATGGGGGCTTTAAACATTTACTGGGACCTCAGGTGGCTCAAGACGATGTGGTATCAATTTTTTCAACTGGATCGGGCAATAATAACCAATTTGTAACTGTTAATTGTGGGTATGAAGGGGAAAGGGTGGCGTTGACTCGTCATCGATTGGTTAAGGATCAAATTCTAAGCGATTCAATTATTGATATTCCAATCAAGTCGGTTGGTGCCGTTGCTCAGGCAGATGTGGATGGCGACGGTGATCTTGATTTGTTTTTTGGGTCAGGCCCTTATCCTGGGAGATATCCAGAAGCGTCAAGGTCAGCTATTTATTTGTTTGATGGAACTCAATACTTGCAGGACAACTCAAATGCCAAGATCTTGCTCGGCTTGGGGATTGTTAATGGGGCTGTTTGGTATGATTTCGATTCAGATGGATATCCTGAATTAATTACAGCTGGTCACTGGCAGCCGGTTCGATTCTTTAAGAATGAAAAAGGCGTTCTTCGGGACGCAAGCAAGGAGATGGGTTTTATGGAGTCGACTGGCATGTGGAATTCCATCCAACTTGGAGATCTGAATGGAGATGGAAAAATGGACTTGATCGCTGGAAATTGGGGGTTGAATAGTCCGTATAAGTCAAAAACTAATAAGCCTCTAGCTGTTGTTTTTGGTGATTTTAATGAAGACGGCACAATTGAAATAATTGAAAGTGAGTATTACGAGGGAAATCTTGTTCCTGTTCGGCCGTTCAACGACTTTGCAGAAACGATGCCTTATCTGTATTCGCGATTTAAAAGTTTTAGGCAATTCAGCAGGGCAACAGTAGCTCAGGTGATCGGAGACTCCCAAACAAATGCCAGACTGTTGTCTGCTCAGATTCTTGATTCCTGCATTTTTATCAACCAAACGAATAAGTTTAAGATTGTGAAATTACCTGATGCTGCACAGTGGGCGCCCACTCATGGTATTGTTGTAGGAGATTTTAACGGCGATAGCTTTGAGGATTTATTTCTCGCGCAGAATTTCTTCCCGATACGTTCAGGGGTAGACAAATTAGATGCTTCAAGAGGGGTTTTTTGCCGTGGAAATGGGACGGAACAGTTAGAGACGATTGAATCCAGCGAAACTGGTTTAATGATAGAAGGCGATCAGAGGGCTGTTGCAACAGGCGATTTCAATCGGGATGGGAGGAGTGATCTTGTCGTTACCCAGAACAATGGGCAGATCAAGTTGTATCTTAATAACACTGAAGATGCAGGTTTACGCGTGGTGGTTAAGGGGAAATCGAGTAATCCGGATGGAATTGGATCCGTTTTAAGAATTCAGTACGATGATGGAGTTGGACCCGCTCGTCCCATATCTGGATTGAGTGGTTATCGTTCCCAGGGATCTCCAGTTCAATTGTTTGGTCTAAAACGAACAATCGAAACAGTTTTGCTTCAAAAGCCTGACGGTAGTGCTTTAAAGAAGGATGTTAATAAAGGTGACAAAGAATTGGTCATTAATTTTGGCATTATCGGAGGCGATTAACTGAACGATCATTTAGCAATTGACATCGCAGTCAGAAATCAGCAGCTTTCACCGAGCTTTCTAGCCTGACCTATTCATCCCGAGGCAATTGTCGGGCAGTTGATGTTGGAATG
>JACNJE010000059.1 GCA_014382705.1 Verrucomicrobiota bacterium
TATCGTTTAAAGAATAACCAATGACAGCAAGCAAGGCTGCCAAAACAGTTAAATCCCCGAGCCGAAACAGCAGGATCGTCCCGGCCGGCAGTTGGCCTTTGCACTGCCGGTACTGGGCCATCATCGGGGTGAGTTTCGCCTCTTTTGGCACGCGCAAACGGTAGTCGCCGCGCCGGACACGGTCGAGGGGAAGATATCCACAGCCCGCCTGGCCAAGATCAGGGCAGTTGCTCGAAGGCGGCGATGACTTCGGGGATTTCCCCGGCCGAGACGGTGAGGTTGGTCACAGCGCGGAGGGTGTGCGGGCCGGTGGCGAGCAGGCGGACGCCCGAGTCGTCGAGCCGCTTGGCCAAGGCGGCGGCATCACTCTCGCCGGTGCGGATGAACACCATGTTCGTCTCCGCGCCGGCGGCATCGACCTCCAGCCCGGGCAGCTTGGCCAAGCCGTTGGCCAACGCGCGGCAGTTGGCGTGGTCGTCGGCCAGGCGGGTGCGGTTGTGCTCGAGCGCGTGCCTCGCCGCCGCCGCGAGGATGCCGACTTGCCGCATCGCGCCGCCCTGTTGCTTTCGGTAAAATCGCGCCTTGGCGATCACGTCTGCCGTCCCGGCCAAAATCGAGCCGACCGGCGCGCCGAGGCCCTTCGAAAAACAGACGCTCACCGTGTCAAAAAAACCGGCGTATTCCGCCACGCTGACGCCGCTCGCCGCCGAGGCGTTCCACAGCCGCGCGCCGTCGAGATGCAGCGAGAGGCCGTGCCCGCGCGCCGCCGCCGTCACTGATTCGATATGCTCCAGCGGCCAGACGCTGCCGCCGCCGCGGTTGTGGGTGTTCTCGATGCAGACCAAGCTCGGCGGCGCGAAGTGATCGTCCCTCGGCGGCAGCGCGGCCTCGAGCTGCGCGGCGGTGAACTGCCCGCGCGCGCCGTCGAGCAGGCTGACCTGCACCCCGGCCAACGCCGCAGGGGCACCGGCTTCGTAACAGTAAATGTGCGCGTTGGCGTCAAGCAGGATCGCGTCGCCGGGCCGCGTGAGCGAGCGGATGGCCAACTGGTTGGCCATCGTCCCGGACGGGACAAACACGGCGCCCTCCTTGCCGAGCAGGGTCGCCGTGTGTTGTTCCAGTTCCCGCACGGTCGGGTCGTCGCCCAGCACATCGTCGCCGACCACGGCGTTGGCCATGACTTCGCGCATGGCGGCGTCCGGCTGGGTGATCGTGTCGCTGCGCAAATCAATTTTGCCGTTGAGCATGGCCGGGGAGCATCCCCGCTTGGCCAAGCGGAGGCAACGCTTTTGGCATGGGCCAAGCTGCGGGAAAGGGGTTGCGCGCGGCGGCGACGATGCTAGGTTTCGCCGCCGCGAAACGAGCCGTGGGTGACGTGAAGGACAAATCGACCGGCGCTCCGCTCGAGAAATCGTCGCTGTATCAGCAGTACCTCGACGAGCGGGAGGAGGTGCTTCGGCACAAATGGCTTGAATCCGAGAGGGCAGGCCGCGATATTGGCTTTGAGCGGGCGTTGATGGACTGGGTCCTCAACCACCGCACGAAATGGCGGAACAGCCGCCAGACTGCCGGAGAGTGACCCGGCGCCCCGTTTCCTTTAAAGCGATCCCGTGAGGTCGCCAAGGGACATGCGAAAACAGACGAGACAATTTTGGACGGCACGAATCCGCGCACACGGCGCCGGTTCGTTTTTTTGTGTCCACACCCAACGCCATGGCTGACGCGAAACTGCTGCTCGACGCGGACGCGATCCAGCGAAGCCTGACGCGCATCGCGCACGAGATCGCCGAGGCCAACGCCGACAGCAAGAGCGTCGGGCTGATCGGCATCCAGCGCGGTGGCGTGCACTTGGCCAAGCGCCTGGCCGGGCTGCTCACCGGCATCTGGGGGCATGATGCGCCGGTCGGCGTGCTCGACGTCAGCATGCACCGCGACGACATCGGCCAGCGCGGCATCGTCAGCGTGCAGCCGACGGAGGTGCCGTTCGACGTTGAGCGCAAGACGATCGTGCTCGTCGACGACGTGCTGTTCAACGGCCGCACCGTCCGCGCCGCGCTCGACGCCGTGCATCACCTCGGCCGGCCGCAGCGCATCCAGCTCGCGGTGCTGGTCGATCGCGGCCACCGCGAGTTGCCGATCAAGCCGGACTACGTCGGCAAAAACGTCCCCACCGCCCTCGACGAGAGCATCCAAGTGTCCCTCAGCGAGGCCAACGGTGACGACTCAGTCACGCTGCGACCCGCGAATCCCGGCAAATGAACTGGACCCGCAACCATCTGCTCGACATCGAGTCGCTGAGCGCCGACGAGATTCGCATGATCCTCGACACGTCGCGCGCCTTCAAGGCGGTCGGCGAGCGCACGATAAAGAAAGTGCCGGCCCTGCGCGGGCGCACGGTGATCAACCTGTTTGTCGAGCCGTCCACCCGCACGCGCATCAGCTTCGAGCTGGCCGCGATGCGGCTCAACGCCGACGTCATCAACTTCACCGCCGAGGCGTCGTCGCTCAAAAAAGGCGAGACGCTGCGGGACACCGGCAAGACGCTCGAGGCGCTCAGCGCCGACATCATCGTCGTTCGGCACAGCGCGGAGGGGGCGCCGCACCTGTTGTCGCGCGTGGTCAACTGCAGCGTGGTCAACGCCGGCGACGGCGCGCATGAGCATCCCACGCAGGCGCTGCTCGACACCTTCACGATCTTTGAAAAAAAGGGCGACGTGAGCGGCCTCAACGTCACCATCCTCGGCGACATCCTTTACAGCCGCGTGGCCCGCTCGAACATCTGGGCACTGACGAAGCTCGGCGCGCATGTCACGCTCTGCGGCCCGCCGACGCTGGTGCCGCGCATCTTCGAGCAGATGGGCTGCCGCGTGACGCACAACATCGCCGACGCCCTCGCGGATGCCGACATCGTCAACCTGCTGCGCATCCAGCACGAGCGCCAGCGGCTCTCCGCCTTCCCGAGCATCGGCGAATACCGCTCGCTCTTTGGCCTGACGAACGAGCGGTTCGCGCGGCTCAAGCCGGACGCCATCGTCATGCACCCCGGCCCGATCAATCGCGGCGTCGAGATCGACAGCGAGATCGCCGAGCACCCGCGCTCGACCATCCTCGACCAGGTGACCAACGGCCTCGCCGTGCGCATGGCGGTGATGTTTCTCGTCAGCGGCGGCAAGACGCTGCCCGAGCCAAGCGAGTAGCGCTTGGCCAAGCCGCCCGCCATGAGCCGTCCCTCCATCGCGCTGATTTTCAATCCCGCCGCCCGCGGCGAAAAGGCGCGGCGCTTCCGCGAGTCGCTTGGCCAACTGCAAAATGAATGCACGCTGCTCGAAACGACCGCGCCCGGCAGCGCGACCGATCTCGCCGCGCAGGCCGTCCGCGACGGCTGCAAAACGGTCGTCGCCAGCGGCGGCGACGGCACGGTCAACGAGGTCGTCAACGGCTTGGCCAAGGTGCGCGACGGGCTTGGCCAAGCGCAACTAGGCATCCTGCCGCTCGGCACGATGAACGTGTTCGCCCGCGAGCTGGGCCTCCCGCTTGACGCCCCGCGTGCCTGGGAGACGATCCGGCTTGGCCAGGCGCGCGCCGTCGATCTGCCGTTGGCCAAGGTGCAAACGACCGCCGGCCCCGCACAGCGTTGCTTCGTCCAAATGGCCGGTGCCGGGCTGGACGCCGACGCCGTCGGCGGCGTGAGCCTCGCGCTCAAGAAAAAAATCGGGCCGCTGGCCTACCTGTTTTCAACGCTGTCCGCGCTCAACGCCAGGCCGCCAAAACTGACCGCCACGTGGGACGGCGGCTCGGCGAGCGGCGAATGGATGTGCGTCGGCAACGGCCGGTTTTTCGGCGGGCCGGTCGTGCTGTTCCCGGACGCGAAACTGAACGACGGCCGGCTCGACCTGTGCGTGTTCCCGCGCATCAACCCCGGCTCGGTGTCGCGCGGCGTCACGTCGATGGCGCTAGGGCAGATCGGCGACTGGCCCGGCGCGGAGCATCATCGCGTGAGCGAACTGACCCTCGACGGCCCGGCCGGGACGCGGGTGCAGGCCGACGGCGATTTCATCGGCACGCTGCCGGTGACGGTCACGCTGCGGCCGCGCGCGCTGAAGGTGCTTGTGCCGCGCGGCAAATGATTTCTTGCCGCTTGGCCAAGCGGAGGCAACGCTGACCAGCGCATGGGTTTGACGGGAAAAGTTTATCTTGTGGGTGCCGGGCCGGGGGATGCCGGGCTGCTCACGCTGCGCGGCGCCGAGCTGCTGCGGCGTGCGGATGTGGTGGTCTACGACTCGTTGGTCAACCGCGAGCTGCTGGCACTCGCGCCGGAGGCAGCCGAGGTCATCTTTGGTGGCAAACGTCCCCGCGACCGGGCCATCCCGCAGGAGGAGCTGAACCGATTGCTCGCCGAGAAGGCAGGGGCCGGCAAGACAGTCGTAAGGCTCAAGGGCGGCGACCCGTACATTTTCGGGCGGGGTGGTGAGGAGGCGGCCGGGTTGCGCCGGGCCGGCGTGCCGTTCGAGGTCGTGCCGGGTGTCTCGTCGATCATTGCCGCGCCGAGTTACGCCGGCATCCCGCTGACCCACCGCGAGCATTGCTCGAGCTTCACCGTCATCACCGGCCACGAGGATCCCGGCAAGGAGGAAAGCGCACTGGACTGGGAACGCATCGCTCGTGAGCCGGGCACGAAAGTGCTGCTGATGGGCGTCGAGCGCATCGGCAAAATCGCGGCTGCCCTCGAGGCCAACGGCCTGCCGGCCGACACGCCGGCGGCGATGGTCCGCTGGGGCACGATGGGCCGGCAGCAGACGATCACCGCCACGGTGGGCACGCTTGCCGGCGAGGCGGCCAGGGCCGAGTTCACCGCGCCGGCGGTGACGGTCATCGGCAGCGTCTCCACATTGCGCGACACGCTGAACTGGTTCGAAAACCGGCCTCTCTTTGGCCAGCGCGTGGTGGTCACCCGTACGCGCCGCGAGGCCGGGAAGTTGTCGGGCCGGCTCCGGGATCTCGGCGCGGAGGTGTTTGAGATTCCCACGATCAAGATCGTGCCGCCAAGCAGCAACGAGCCGATCATCGAGGCCGTCACCGGCATCGGCAGCTACGACTGGATCATCTTCACCAGCGCCAACGGCGTGGAGCATTTCTTTGACTATTTTTTCAAGGCCTTCCGCGACGTGCGAGACCTCGGCAGCGTCCGTTTCGCCGCCGTCGGCCCGGCCACCGCGAACAAGCTCCGGGAGCATCATCTCCACATCGACCTCGTGCCGGAGACGTACACCGCAGCCGCCGCGGCCAAGGCACTGATCGACTACCAAAACGTCGAGAATATCTCGGTGTTGCTCCCCCGCGCCGAGGAGGCGAACCCTGAGTTGCCGCGGCTGCTGGAGGAGAAGGGCGCAATCGTCGACGACATCGCGTTTTACAGGACTGAGCCGGAGACGGCCGACCGCACCGGCGCGGCGGAGGAGTTCGAGGCGAACGGTGCGGACTGGATCACGTTCGCGAGCGGCTCAGCGGTGAGGCATTTTGACGCGCGGTTCGGCTTGGCCAAGCGCTGCGCGGAAAACCCAAAACTCAAGCTTGCCTCGATCGGTCCCGAGACCACAAAGGCGCTTGGGGAGCTTGGCCTGCGGCCCGTTGTCGAGGCCAAGGAGCACACCATCGACGGCCTCGCCGCCGCGCTGCTCGACCAGTGAGCAGTGCGCTTGGCCAAGTGCTTCAGCTGACAACCGGGAGAAGATCCGCCACGAGCGGTTTCTGCTTCGCGAGCGCACTCACTTGCAAGATCGAAAACCCGATCACTCTTCCCTGTTCATCCAGGCGCTCCATCACGGCTTCGTTGCCCGTCTCTTTCATATAACCGGCGTCATCCGTGAAGCGGACTTCGAGGAAGTCGCCTTCTGCGTCGAACCATACTTTTACTTTATCGGCCATAATTGTTCGCCTCTTTTTGGCTTGTCCGTCAGGTACGCCGTCAGAACGAAAGCATCGTCCTCGGCGTACTTTACACAACACACAACCACTTGTCGCCGACACGCGTTCCAAGGAAAAAACGATAACTCAACTCAGCAGCAGAGTCGCTTCTGGACTGGATGACCAGCGTGGGGCGTTCAAGCGTTTCCATCAACGCCGCCTCGAGATCCGCCATTTCAGGATGCTCCAGAATGTGAGCCAACCTCTCATCCGTCAGCCGTACAAGGCGCTCCTGATAATCCTTGAGCAGTCTCATTGGCAGCCTTGTGGGGGCATTAGCCCTCCAACCGCTCGACGGTTACGTTCATCGATCCACAAGTCACCCGATTCGGTAGGAGATTTTCTTGACCATCTCGCGGCCCATCGCGTGCTGCAGGCGCTGCAGGATCTCGTGGCGCCGATAACGCACGATCTCGTCCAGCCACACGCTGGAGTCGACGTTGACGAACAGCGTGCCGCGGTGGAGATTCACCGGCTGCGCGTGGGCGGTGACGGTCGGGTCAATCGTCTGGTTCCACACTTTCACCACTTCCGATTCCGCGCGGCGGCGGTCGAGTTGCAGTGCGCCGAGGACATTTTTCACCACGGCACCGGCGTCGACTGACTTGATGCCGTGCGTTTTTTCCAGCTCCTTCACGTCGACGCCGCGCCATTGGCGCAGGATCCGGTCGCGCGGCCCGGTCCGGGGCGAGCGGCGGCGCTTGAATCGGCGTTGAAACGGAGGGAGAGCCATGCTGTGAGGCGGCACCCATCAAACGGCTCGTTCCGTGCCGAGTCAACCCGGGAATGACTCCGGCGATTCGGCTTGCCCGCGTGGGGCCGGGATGAGACGGTGCCGCCGCTATGACACTCCGTTTATTTGTTTCAGCAATGGTGTTCGGCGGCCTGCTCACTTCCGCAGAGGCGGCCGACAAGCTCGAGAAGCGCAAGTCGCCCAAGGGTGCCAAGGCGTACATCATCTCCCCCAAGGACGGCAGGACGGTGAATAAAAAGTTCACCGTCCGCTTCGGCCTCAAGGGGATGGGCGTCGCCCCGGCGACCATCGACAAGGAAAACACCGGGCACCACCATCTGTTGATCGACGTGGACAAGCTGCCCAGCTTGGATCTGCCGCTTGCGGCCACCGAGAACATCCGGCATTTCGGCGGCGGCCAGACCGAGGTGACGCTGGAGCTGCCCCCCGGCAAGCACACCCTCCAGCTCGTGCTGGGCGATTGGATTCACCTGGCCCACGACCCGCCGGTGATCTCCAAGAAAATCACCGTCACGGTGAAGGAATAACACGCCCGACAGAAACTCTCACAGCGCCCCGGCCCGGTGCCGGGGTTTTTTTGCGCGCTTGACCCCGGCGCGCCGCCGCCGCACAAAGGGCGCATGACCTTCCGTTTTGCATGGGCGCTTGGCTTGGGCGTGTCGCTTGGCCAAGCGGCGGCGGCTGACTACACGCTCCGCGTCGACGCCGGGGAGCACGATCGCGCCGGCACGCCGGTCACCTTCCCGCTGCCGGAGCTTGGCCAGGCGCATTGGCAACTCACCGGCCCCGGCGGCCAGGCGGTGGCCATCCAGCCGGACGACCGCGGCACGGCCACGTTCATCGTCGGCAAGCTCGCCGCCTTCCAGACGGCCGTTTACAAGCTCGCCCCCGCGGCCAAGCCGACCCACGCCGATGCCGTCCGCTTGGCCAAGCAAGACGGAAAACTGCAGATCACCCTCGGCGACCGGACGGTGCTGCATTATCAGGCAGAGAAGAGCGAGTTGCCGCGCGCCGATCTCGAGCCGATCTATCGCCGGGGCGGCTACATCCACCCGGTCGTGACACCGGGCGGCACGGTCATCACCGACGACTACCCGCACAACCACAAGCATCACCACGGCATCTGGTTTCCGTGGACGAACACGGAGTTCGAGGGCCGCAAGCCGGATTTTTGGAACATGGGCAAAGGCACCGGCACGGTCGAGTTCACCGGCCTGACCGGCCAATGGAGCGGCCCGGTGCACGCCGGGTTCTCGAGCACGCACCGGTTCGTCGATCTCATCGCCAAGCCCCGCAAAGTCGCCTTGACCGAGACGTGGCGCATGCGGGTGTTCGCCACCCCGCCGGCGTATCACCTCTTCGAGCTGGAGTCAGTTCAGCGCTGCGCCGGTGAGAGCAAAATCCGGTTCCCGCAATACCGCTACGGCGGACTGGGCTTTCGCGGCCACGGCGAATGGGACGGCCGGGAGAATTGCTTTTACCTCACGGCCAACGGCGAGAGCGACCGCATCAAGGGCCATGCGACTCGCGCCCGCTGGTGCCATGTCGGCGGGCGAACCGGCGGCAAGTGGGGCGGGATCGGCGTGCTGTGCCACCCGGGCAACTTCCGTTTTCCGCAGCCGATGCGGATTCACCCGAGCGAGCCGTTCTTCAACTTCGCCCCGTCACAGGCCGGCGACTGGGAAATCAAGCCGGGCGAGGCGTACGCGTCGCGCTACCGCTTCGTCGTCACCGACGGCAAACCGGACGCCGAACTGCTCGAGCGCCTCTGGCGCGACTACGCCCATCCACCCCGAGTCGAGGTGTACGCCGCCAAGTAACCGCCCGCTTGGCCAAGCGCGTTTCAAGTTCCCAACTGCCGCCAAGACAGCCCTTGGAATTGATCGAATCCGCTGTCGAACGTCACCAACGTCAAGCCTTCGGCCAGGGCCATGGCGGCCAGGGAGGCATCCATCCAAACCTTGGGTGAGGCCGTGTTCAGGGCAGCGAGATTTCGCCATTGCAATTCCACCCCAACCGGTTCCGCGAAAAAGCACACGCGATCATCCCCCAGCAACTGGTCGTACAATTCCAATGCCTCCCGGTTTGTCAGCGGCGTTTTGCCAACCGATTTCCAAACCGTTTCCGAGGTGAGCAAGCGTAGCACCCCCTGTTGTGTCGCACGGCAAAAAGCAGCCGACGCGGGTTGTGTCAATTTGTCGAACCAATCAAGTGCCGTCTTGTGATGCCGATGCCCGGACAGGCTCAACGCCAGCCACACGTTGATATCACACAGGTTCATTTGCGGCAGCTAGTTCCTGAGCGAGCAACAGTTGATCGATCTGCTCCGAAGTCAGGTCGATCGCGCCCGGTTCGCCACAGGCCACCAGCGGCAAACTCACTCGGTTTTGAATGGAAACGACAGGGGCTTTCCTGCTCTTGGTCAATCCTTTACGCAATAATTCAGCGAGTAAATCTTTCAGCTTCCGGTCACTTTTTGCAGCGAGCACCTTCACCTCCCGCATCAGTTCATCCGGCAAATCCAACGTCGTTTTCACAGGCGCAGAAAACCATAAAAGCAGAATGCTGTCAAATAGTCTTTGGTTGCCTCGATAGAAAACGGAAACATGGGGAAAATTGCGTGTTGATACGCAGTTGTTTTTTTGTTGCGTTATTCCAGACTAGGTGCAGGGTTGTTGTCAAGGAGTTATGCATTATTTGATTTAGATCTTTTAATATCGCTGATAAATAACCATATGTAAAATGAAAAACATAACAAACAAGCTGTTGGTGCCACTGTTGGCGGTTTTTTCGATAAACGTTGCCATTGTCAATGGTCAGGTTAACTTTGAAAGTTACGGCCCCAACTACCCAGATGACAGGGTGGATATGGAGTCTCAAAAAATGTCTAATATAATTGATCTATCATGCATGGTGAACTGGTTTCCTGTGCATGTTGACGGAGTTGGCCCGATATCGTATCACTACATTAAGTCTGTTTCTTATAAGCTTACGGCCTATGAATCGGGAACATTTTTGATTAGCGTCGAGGATTTAAATTTGTTCGAAAACGAACAAACAGTGCCAACACCTTATGGGCACTTCTGGAAACGGGAGACTTGGGTGAACTCACTCAACTGACAAGATTTTTTTGAAAATGGACTTCGCAAGGGGTGGAGCTTCGCTCAATTCTGCTGTCGTCGGCCTTCATTTGACCCGACTTAGCCTCCTTTTC
>JACNJE010000160.1 GCA_014382705.1 Verrucomicrobiota bacterium
TGTTCAAGATCGAGACGAACTACCGCAGTACGCCGGAGATTCTCGACTGCGCCAACGCCGTCATCGCCGCGAACACGCAGCAGTTTGAAAAAGTGCTCGCGCCGGTGCGCGACTCCGGCATGAAACCGGCGCTCGTCTGCTGCAACGACGCCAACCAGCAGGCGGAGTTCATCGCCCAGCGCGTGCTCGAGCTGCGCGACGAAGGCACACCGCTGGAAGGGATGGCCGTGCTGTACCGCTCGCACTTTCACGCGCTCGAGCTGCAGATGGAGTTCACGCGGCGCGACATCCCGTTCGTGCTCACGAGCGGCATCCGGTTTTTCGAGCAGGCGCACGTCAAGGACGTCGCCGCGTACCTCAAGCTCCTGAGCAACCCCGGCGACGAGCTGGCGTTCAAGCGCATCGTGCTGATGCTGCCGGGCGTCGGGGCCAAGTCGGCGGCCAAGCTGTGGGCGGCGTTCACCGCGCGCTTGGCCAAGGCGCCCGGCTTGGCCAAGGCGCTGCGCGACATCGCCGCTCATGCGCCGAAAAAGGCCTCGCTTGGCTGGGAGCAGTTCGCCGAGACGCTTGCCCAACTCGACGACGAACAAGCCAAGGGGCCTGGGCATCTCATCCGCATGGTCGTCGCCGCCGGGTACGAAGATTATTTGCAGGACAAGTTTCCGAACTACTACGCGCGGCTCGAGGATCTCGAGCAGGTCGCCGGTTTCTCCGAACAATACAACACCACCGAGGCGTTCCTCAGTGAAGTGGCGTTGCTGACCAACCTCGACACCG
The DNA here is from genome assembly GCA_014382705.1 of Verrucomicrobiota bacterium. Taxonomy (GTDB): domain Bacteria; phylum Verrucomicrobiota; class Verrucomicrobiia; order Limisphaerales; family UBA1096; genus UBA1096. The sequence goes on from JACNJE010000160.1 coordinate 778, forward strand.
ACACGAAACGCGACAGCAACGCCGATCCGGAGCAGGTCCGGCTCTCGACGATTCACCAGGCCAAGGGGCTGGAGTTCGACGCCGTGTTCGTGATGATGCTGTGCGACGGGCTGTTCCCGTCGAGCCGCGCGATCGAGAGCCCCGACGGCGAGGAGGAGGAGCGGCGGCTGTTTTACGTCGCCGTCACGCGCGCGAAAACCGAGCTGTACTTGAGCTATCCGCTGATGCGTTTCATGCACGGCTCCGGCGGCGAGGCGATGCAGCAACGCTCCCGTTTCCTCGACGAGATCGACCCCGACCTCGTCGAGGAGTGGAACCTGCAAACCTTCGATCCCTACGGCTGACCGGGATGGAACAGGGCGGGCCGTTTTTGAGTTTGAGGGGAAACGGGAGGGGCAAGTTCCACCTTGCCCCACTTCAGGATTCATTTTGGGACGAGGTGGAACTCGTCCCTCCCGGGATGGTTCCGGCTTGGTCTGGCGCTTACGGCTGACCGTTGGTTTTTCGGGGCTTCTTTTTGCGGCGGCCGTTGTTGAGCTGGCGGTTGACGGCGTTGAGGTAGGCCTTGGCGCTGGCCTCGATGATGTCGGTGCTCGCGCCTTTGCCGGTGACGAGATCGCCGTCGCCGAAATCGACCTTTACGCTCACTTCGCCCAGCGCGTCTTTACCGTGAGACACGGCGCGGAGGGCGTAATCTTTCAGGCGGCCGCGTGTCTCGGTGAGGCGGTCGATCGCCTTGAGCGCGGCATCCACCGGGCCGTCCCCCACCCCGGCATCCTCAAGCACGGTCTCTTTTTTGGAGCGACCGTTGGCGGCCTTGCGCAACCGCACGGTGGCGGTCGGAACCGTGTGATTGCCACTGGTGACGTTGAGGTACTCCATCACCCACGTCTCGGGCACCTTGGTCATCTGGCCATCGACCAATGCGCCGAGGTCGTCGTCATACACGAACTTCTTCTTGTCACCGACCTCCTTGAAGCGGCTGAAGACGCTGGCAATCTCCTCATCAGTCAACTTGAATCCCAGATGCCGCAGGCGCATCGCCATCGCGGCGCGGCCGCTGTGCTTGGTCAGCGGCAGCTCGGTCTGCCCCCAGCCGACGTCCTCGGGATCCATGATCTCGTAGGTCTCGCGTTTCTTGATGATGCCGTCCTGGTGAATGCCACTGGAGTGCGCGAAGGCGTTCTCGCCGACGATCGCCTTGCTGCGCTGCACCGGCAGGCCGCTCATGCGCGCCACGAGCTTGGAGGCCTTCACGATCTGTTTTGCCGCCACGCCACAGGTGTAGCCGGTATAAACGTCGTTGCGCGTCTTGAGCGCCATGACGACCTCCTCGAGCGCGGCGTTTCCGGCGCGTTCGCCGATGCCGTTGACGGTGCACTCGATCTGCCGCGCGCCGGCCTCGACGGCGGCGAGCGAGTTGGCCACGGCCATGCCGAGGTCGTTGTGGCAATGCACGCTGATGATCGCCTTGCCGGATCGGAACTCCGGCACGGAGCCGTGCAGATGCCCGATCAACTCACCGAACTGACCCGGCACGGCCCAGCCGACGGTATCGGGGATGTTCACCGTCGTCGCCCCGGCATCGACGGCCGCCTGGCAGACCTCGACGAGGAAATCCGGCTCCGTGCGGGAGGCGTCCTCGGGCGAAAACTCGACGTCGGCGACGAGGTTGCGGGCGCGCTTCACGCCATCGATGGCGAGCTTGATGATCTGGCTCTGCGCCTTGCCGAGCTTGAACTCGCGGTGCAGCTTCGACGTGGCGAGGAAGACATGGATGCGCCCCTTTTTGCCGGCCGGTGCGACCGCCTTGCCGGCAGCCTCGATGTCCTTGGGCACGCAGCGGGCGAGGCCGGCGATGATCGGCCCCTTAATTTCCCGGGCGATGGTGTTGACGGCAGTGAAGTCACCCTCGCTGATCACCGGGAAGCCGCCCTCGATGACGTCCACCTTCAGCCGGGCGAGCTGCCGCGCAACCTCGAGCTTTTCGCGCAGCGTCATCGAGGCGCCGGGGCACTGCTCGCCGTCGCGAAGGGTCGTGTCAAAAATGAGGATCCGGTTTTTTTTCATGTCGTTGTCTCTCGGTTCGGTGGTTCAACAAAAAACCCCGTTGCCCTTTGTCAGCGGGGCAGCGGGGTTTACGAAATGCTTGGGAACAAGTTCAAACCACAGCCGCCCGGACGCTTCCCGGAAGCGCCAGTCCCAGCAGTAGTTGGAGGCTCAAACTTGCCATCGCGGCGCAACGTAGCGGCGGTGCTTGGCCAAGTCAACCGGTATTTTGGGGGCCAAGGATTAACGCGAAGAGCAAACGCCGGGCGCTTCCCGCTTGGCCAAGCGCGGTTTAGTCGCCGCCGTCGCCCGGCTCGCCAACGAGGGTGATGAGGGCCACTTCGCCGGGGTTCGTCCCCAGCACGACGCTGTCCGGTCCCCAGCCGGACCAACCCTGTTTGCCGGGTGCGTCGGGGTCGCTGTCTATCACCGCGATGCCCAGCCCGAACACGACCTCTTTTTCAATCTTCTCCAAGCCAATCGCCTCCGGTGAAAACCACAATTCGTAAACAGTCGTGCCGGTGTTGGGTTCCATCGTCTTTTGCGTGCGGCGAATCACGGCGTCGAACCCGCCCGTGCCGGTGAGTTGCTTCGTGTGCCCCACCACCGAACCCTCGACGGTGTTGGCCATCGTGTCGCGGTCGTAAAGAAATTGTTCCCCAATGTACGGCACGACGAGGGCAAACAGATACTCGCCGGTGGTCTCGCCCCGGGCGCCGTCGGTAAACAACAGCCGCACGGCGTCTCCCTCATCGGCGCCCTCACGGGTGTGATGATGCAGGTCGTCCTCCACGACGAGGGTGATCCGGACGCCGTCGTGGTTCCAGCCGACGGCGATGGAGCTGAGGTGATCCTTTTCGCCGGCCCATTCGCCGTCGCCGACCTCGGCGAACTGCGCGTACGTGATGTCGCCGGGGGTGAAGGTGCCCTTGCCGCGCTGGCCCTCCTCCACGATCTCGAAGCCGGGGTTGACCACGAAGTCGGCAGCCACCCATTCGCTGGCGACCCCGTCGAGCGTACCGTCAACCGGGCGGGCCGCGAACGTCTCATAGGCGGGGTAAATCCGGTTGACCGGCGGATCCGGCGGCATCGTGAAGGGCTGAAGCCGGAAGAATCGGCGGTCGTGCCGGGCGAGCTTGGATTCGTTGTAGGTGAACGGCGGGCGGGCGGTGTCGAACAGCTTCATCGGCCGCCAATGAACCAAATCGATCGAGGCCTGCAACTGGAACAGCCGCGACTCGACCCGTTTTTTCTTGTTGAGAAACCCGTACATCCCGGGGGCCAGGGCATTGGCCTCGACGTGAAACCGGGTGTCGTAGCTGTACCTCGTGATGTGCAGATAGTCGCGGAACACGTTGGCCACGTTCATGTGGCCGAAGAACACCGCGCCGTCCATCGGCGTCTCCCGCGCCTTGTCGCGCGCGTTGACGTCCGCGCCGTGACTCAGCAGCAGCCGGGCGACCTCCTCGAAGCCGCCGACCGCCGCGAAGTAGAGCGGCGTGGCCCGATCGTCGTCGCGGCGGTTGACGGCCGCGCCGTTCGCGAGCAGCAGCCCGGCGATTTCAACGTGGCCGTACTCGGCGGCGTAATGCAGCGCCGTCTTGCCGGTCCAGTCGTCCACCGTGTCGATGTCCGTGCCGGCGGCGATGTGGGCGCGGACGGTCGCGATGTCGTTGCGCCAACTGGCCGCCGCCCAGATCGGCAGCTCCGGCGCGGCGTGCGCGGAAACAATCCACCACAACGGAAGGCAAAGGAATAAACGGCAGGGATACCCGGTCATTGACCGCGCACCGTTTAACCGGTCGCGACCCGATCGACCAGCGAAATCGCCCGAATCGGCCGGCCTTGCACCGGCTGGGGGCTTGGCCTACGCTCCCGCCACTCGATTTTTGTTCGACATGAAACGCCTGATTCGATCGTTCGCCTGCCTCGGCCTGGCCGTTGCCTGCCCCGCCCTGCCCGCGCTTGGCCAAGCGCAGGACAACGCCCCGGCCGCGCCCGACCTAGGCCCGGTGATTGAGCGGCTCGACCGGGTGGTCGCCGGCTTGGCCAAGCTCTCCGGCGACTTGGCCAAGCTGCAAAAAGCCAGCGGCGGCAATGCCAAGGAGAAGTCGCTCAAGACCGCCACGAAGCTGTTGAGCGACCTCAATGCCGCCGTCGAGTCGCTGGCCGGCCAGCTCGCCGCCCAAGCCAAGGCAGCCGGAAAACAAGCCGCCACCGCCACCGATGCAGCCAAGCTGCTTGAGACACTCGTCGCCCTGCAAACCGCCGCCGCCGACCGGGCCAAGCAGCCGGCGGCCAAGCCGAAGTGGGAGTACAAGTCGATCTTCGGCGCCAGCCGCGTCGCGCTTGAGGAGGAGATGAACCTGTTCGGCAAGGACGGCTGGGAGTTTTTCAACATCGCCTCGTTTGGCCGTGGCACCGCCGCGTTCGCCCGCCGGCCAATCGAACATTGACCCGCCCCTGCTGAAGCCGTTCACTACCCGTTTTTCGCCCCATGCAAGAATCTGCATCCCTCATTGAAGCCGAACCGGCCGCCGCCACCTACGCCGCGGACCCCCCCAGCGACAGCGACGTCGTCGTGATCGACGAGCTGCGCGCCACCCACGACCGCATGAAAGCCGAGATGGCCAAGGTCATCATCGGGCAGGACGAGGTCGTCGAGCGGCTGCTGATCTGCATCCTCTCGCGTGGCCACGCGCTGCTCATGGGCGTGCCCGGCCTGGCCAAGACGCTCATGGTCAACTCGCTCTCGAAGGTGATGTCGCTCGACTTCAACCGCATCCAGTTCACGCCCGACCTGATGCCGTCCGACATCACCGGCACCGACATTTTGCAGGAGACCGCCGAGGGCCGGCGCGAGTTCGAGTTCGTCAAGGGGCCGATCTTCGCCAACATCATTCTTGCCGACGAAATCAACCGCACACCGCCCAAGACGCAGTCGGCGCTGCTCGAGGCGATGCAGGAGCACCACGTCACCGTGTCCGGCCGCATCATGCCGCTGCCGGAGCCGTTCTTCGTGCTCGCCACGCAAAACCCGATCGAGCAGGAGGGCACCTACGCCCTGCCGGAGGCGCAGCTCGACCGCTTCATGTTTTTCGTCGAGGTCGACTACCCGGACCGCGACGAGGAACGCCGCATCGCCCGCGAGACCACCGGCGCGACGACCGCAGAAATCACCCCCCAGGTCACCGGCGAGCAAATCCTGAAATACCAGGAACTGGTCGAGCGCGTGCCGGTGCCGGACCATATTTACGACCTCGCCGTGGATCTCGTCCGCGCCACCCGCCCCGCCTCCGGCGACGCGCCGGACTTTTGCCAGAAACTCGTCTCGTGGGGCGCCGGGCCGCGCGCGGTGCAGTACCTCATCCGGGGGGCCAAGGCCCGCGCGGTGCTGCACGGCAGCTACCTCGTGCGGCAGGAGGATCTCGAGGCCGTCGCCCACCCGGTCCTGCGCCACCGCATCATCACCAATTTCCAGGCGCAGGCAGAGGGAACGGGCAGCACGGTCATCGTGGACCGGTTGCTCGACCAATTCCGCGACGCCAGTGCCTGAGCCAAGCGCGCAACCGCTGATCGAGGCCGACGTCGTCGGGCGGCTCATGGGCCAGCCGCTGCTGGCGCGCTTCCCGATGGAGGGCAGCGTCTCCGGACACCACCGCAGCCCGCACCGCGGCTCGAGCGTCGAGTTCGCCGAGTACCGAAACTACGTCCCCGGCGACGACATCCGGCGGCTCGATTGGCGCGTCTTCGCCCGCACCGACCGGTATTACCTCAAGGAATTCGAGGCCGAGACCAACCTGCGCTGCTACGTCGTGCTCGACTGCAGCGGCTCGATGGGCTTCGCCGGCGAGCACGGCACCCGGCTCGACTACGCCAAGCGCCTGGCCGCCACGCTCAGCTACCTTGTCATCAACCAGGGCGACGCCGCCGGACTGCTGCACGTCAAGGACAACAGCGCGCCCGACATCCCGCCGCGCCGCAATGCCTCCCACCTGCAGGTCATCCTCGACGCGCTTGGCCAAGCGCGGCCCACCGGCGGGACACGCCTCGTCCCGATGCTGCACGAGCTCGCCGAGAAAGCCCGCCGCCGCGCGCTCGTCGTCATTTTGTCCGACTGCTTTTGCGACGGCGCCGAACTGCGCGACGCGCTGCAGCATCTGCGTTTTCAAAAACACGACCTCGCGCTGTTTCACCTGCTCGACCCGCTCGAGCTGGCGTTCGAGTTCGACCGGCCGGTGCGGTTCGTCGACATGGAGGGCTCGCAGTCGATCGTCACCGAGCCGGCCACCGTCCGCGCCGAGTACCAGGCCCAGCTCCGGCGCTTCCTCGAGACGCTGCGGGACAACTGCCACGAGTTCAACGCCGACTACCGCCGCGTGACGACGGATCAACCGTATGACCAGGTGCTGGCCGACTTCCTCGCCGAGCGCGCCCGGCACGCGACACGCAGCTGACCCGCAGTATGTTCCTCGAGCCGTTCATCTCCAGTTTCCTTGGCACCCTGTTCCTGGGGGGGGTTCTCCTCTCGCTGCCGATCATTATCCACCTGATCAACCGCATGCGGCACCGGCCAAGGCAGTGGGCGGCGATGCAGTTTCTCCTCGCCGCCACGCGCAGCTCCACCAGCCATGCCAAGCTGCGCAACCTGCTCATCCTGCTGATGCGCATGCTGGCCGTGTTGACGCTGTTCCTGTTCCTGCAACGGCCGCTGGTCGGCGGCTGGATCGGCTGGGCGCTCGGCGGCGCGCCGGACGTCATCCTGCTGCTCGTCGACCGCTCTGCCAGCATGGAGTCGCGCGTCACCGGGATGGATGAGTCGCGCCGTGAATACGCGCTCAAAATGCTGGCCGATGCCGCCGGGAAATTCGAACACAACAGCCACCTCGTGCTGCTCGACAGCGCCACGCGACAGGCGCGCGAGATCCCAACCGCCGCATCGCTGCCCGAGCTGCCCGACACGCAGCCGACCGACACCGCGGCCGACCTCCCCGCCATGCTGCAAACCGCGCTCGACTGGCTGATCGAGAACCAGGCCGGCACCGCCGAGATTTGGATCGCCTCCGACCTGCAGGCCAGCAACTGGCTGCCGGACGATCCGCGCTGGGAAAACCTCGTCACGGCGTTCGACTCGCTGCCGCAGACCGTACGCGTCCGCCTGCTCGCCACCACGCAGGCATCGCCCGGCAACGCCTCGATCTCTGTCGCCCAACTGTCCCGCCAGCAGGGCGGCGACGTCCGCCTGGCCGCCGACCTCAAACGCAGCCAGGCCGACACCGGCACCGCAACAATCACCCGCACGCTCAACGGCGTCGCCACCGAACTCGAAACCAGCGTCACCGGTCAATCCACCCGCTGGCGGCATCGCTTCGCCGTCGGCGACCAGGCGGGCGGTTGGGGCAAACTTGAGCTGCCGGCCGACGGCAATCCGCGCGACAACGTCACCTACTACCGGTACAGCGACGACCACACGCCGGCCGGCCTGGTCGTCACCGGGAGTGCACTTGGCCCATTGTGGCAGGCGGCGGCCTCGGCTGCCGGGCGGGACGGCCGCACCCCGGCCAAGCGCCACGCGCCGGACGACGTGACCCCGGCCGACCTCCGTGACGCCACGCTCGTTGTCTGGCAGGCACCGCTGCCGGAGGGTGGGATGGCCGACGCGCTGCGGCGATTCGCCGAGGAAGGCGGCCGCGTCATTTTCTTCCCCCCGGGCCAGGCCGGCACGGCTCGTTTCGCCGGCTTGGGTTGGGGTGAAACAGAAACCGGTGGCGACACCGGTTTTGCCGTCGGCCGCTGGGACGAGACCCAGGGGCCGTTGGCCAACACCGACGAGGGGCTGCGGCTGCCGTTGGCCCAGCTCGGCGTGCGGCAGCGACAACAGGTCGTCGGCCAGGCGGCGGTATTGGCGGCGTTCGACGACGGCCAGGCGCTGCTCGTCCGCCAAGCGCTTGGCCAAGGGGAGGTTTATTTTTGCGCCACCCTGCCGCTGCTGGCCTGGTCGGGGATGGGCGACGGCCTCGTGGCCGTCCCGATGCTCCAGCGCCTGCTCGCCGCCGGGAGCCGCCGGCTGCAGCGCGACTCGGTCGCCGAGTGCGGCGAAGTCGGCGCGGGCGATCTGCAGCTCGAGTGGACGTCGGCCGAGACCGGCCAACGCGGCGACGTGCAGACGCAGGCCGGCGTCTACCAGTCCGGCGACCGCTGGCTCGTGGTCAACCGGCCCGCCGCCGAGGACGCGTTCGAGCGCGTCGAGGATGCGGCCGCCGCCGGGCTGTTCGGCTCGATGCCGTTTCAACTGTTCCAGGCGCAGCGCGACGACACGGCGTTGCAGGGCGAAATCTGGCGGCTGATCCTTTTCCTGATGCTGCTCGCGCTGCTGGTCGAGGCGTGGCTCGTCCGGCCCGCCTCACTGCCCGAGGCCGTGCCGCCCAAACCCCAACCCGCCGCAGCATGAACCCCGGGGCGATTACACAAAACAAACCACGCTTGGCCAAGCGATGCGGATGTGTCGCGGGAGGGACGAGTTCCACCTCGTCCCAACTTATTTTTGGGCCGGGGCAAGGTGGAACTTGCCCCTCCCATCGCCGAACTAAATGAGCCACTGGTCGTTTGCAGCATCGTTGATGATGATCCTCGCCGGGATCGGCGTGGTCGTGCTGGCGGCCTGGCTGGGCTGGGGCAACTGGCAGCGCAACGGCCGGCGCGGCCGGGTCGCTCTGCTCGAGGCGCCTCGACTCGCGGCGGCTGCGATGCCCGCGCTCCCCGTTCTCGCTCCGGCGGGTTTCCGGGAAGCCCCGCCTCCCGTCCCCCCCCCGGTCGGCTTCCTCCCCCCCTCCCCCCTGCGCGTCCCGCCCCGTC
>JACNJE010000025.1 GCA_014382705.1 Verrucomicrobiota bacterium
AATCCGAGGGTTTTTCCAGGATAAAAACCTAGCGTATATTACATCCTGACGGGAAGTTGTGTCTACTTACTTACGCACTCCTTAGTAAGGGAGTGCAGAGAGCCGGTGAGACTGCCAAGGTTGTTTTTTGAGGAAAAACGAGAAAAGGCTATCTTGAAGACAATGAACTACCGGAAAAGATTAGCTTCGTTTGTTTTGATGAAGCATCCCTCGCTTACTACGAGGAAACGACAATATCGCAAAGCACCGCCTTGCATGATTAAAGACTTTCTGTCTAATTTTTAATACCATATTATAATATATGAAAAAACTACTCTTAACAATAATACCGTTTGCACTTGGAGTAACTGTCTTAGGAGCATCATCCTCCGTAGAAAAGGCTCACAAGGAGGTCAGAGAGGTTATGGCCGATGCAATGGCAGAATCAGATCTCCCATCAGTCGTGGCTGTTGCAATAAATTTGAAGGGGCATCGTATCGAGTATGCCTACGGAGGAGTGAACTGGGGCAAGAGTGATCCAGTCAAAACTAGCAGTATTTTTAGGATTCACTCGATGACCAAAATTGTAACGAGTATTGCTGCAATGCAGCTTGTAGAGCAGGGGAAAATCCAACTAGATCAGGATTTATCTGAGCTTTTGCCAGAAATGGCCAAAATCCCTATTATGAAAGAAGATGGAAAATTGGTGGAACCGAAAAGCGCGATCACGCTAAGGCACTTACTGACTCACACAGCAGGTTTTGGTTATCCAAACAGAACCTACAAGATGTCTGAAAAATTTGTTCCTTCAGAATGGAAATACGAGGATTTCCCCCGCCAATTTGAAAGCGGAACACAATTTCTCTATGGAACAAATACGGATTGGGCGGGAAAACTTGTAGAGAAGGTTTCGGGGATGACATTGGATAGATATTTCAAAAAGAAGATTTTCAAGCCTCTTGGAATCAAAAGCACTTACTTCAATGTTCCCAAAAAGGAACAAAAGAGAATCGTATCAATGGGGGATCGCGGTGTGGACGGAAAAGCCGAACTTAAAGAGATAGATGGTGACGAGGTTTCTCCCAGCAGATACCCAAAAGAAAAGGTTAAGAATTTTAGCGGGGGAGGTGGGTTGTTTTCGACTCCAAGCGATTTCACTAAAATTCTTCGATGTATGCTCGATTATGGCGTTTGCAAGGGGGGGAAGATTTTAAAGAAAGAAACTGTTGAGCTGATGATGCAGAATCATATTGGAGACATCAGCCTAAATCCAAAAGGCTGGCATTATGATCCGGGTTCTTGCTGCAACTTTAATGGAATCATGGACAAAGAATCAAAGTGGGGTCTGGCTACCATGATCGATAACACACCTGAATCCTATGGGCGTAAATCAGGCACATTGGTCTGGGGTGGGTATCGAAACACATATTTTTACATCGACTACAAATCAGGCATAGCAGCGAGTATTTATAGTCAACATTTGCCTTTTAATCATCCAGCAACAATTTCACTATTCGAAAAGTTTTCCGAGGTTTTCTACAAGAATTTTAAGTAGTCCTAATAAATCCAAATCAATATGAACAAAACGCACCAGAAAGGACTGCTGAATAGGATCATCTGTATGAAACATCTCCTACTCACAACAATCGCAGCCGTGCTTCTGGTGGGGTGTGGGCCGTCGTCTAAAGATATTTCAGAAGCTGCACGGCTAGGAGACATTAAAGCCGTCAAACAATTCATTGCTGCTGGCGTGGACGTGAATGCGGTATGCGAAGTTGGTGCTTTTAATTCTGCTCCTATGCCTCCTTTGCATGCTGCAGCAGCCGGAAATACTTCGGGAAAGATTAGAGGTCAAAAGGAAGTCGCCGAACTACTCATCGCCAAAGGTGCGGACGTGAATGTGAAGGCTAATGGCGACACACCGCTAGATTTGGCCGTCTGGTCTAATCACAAAGACATCGCCGACCTCCTCCGCAAACACGGTGGCAAGACGGGTCTAGAATTGAGAACCGCTGACAAATGAAACACCTCCTACTCACAACAATCGCAGCTGTGGTGCTGGTGGGGTGTGGATTAAAAATAGATGAAGCCCAGAAGGCCGGCACTGCTCGGAATTCGCCAGCGCGTTAAGTGTTGACAAGCTTGATTTGCGGAAGCGTTAGCGCTTGGCCAAGCCTGCCGGCAGTTGCTCCGGTGCAAGCTTGTGTTTGTCGGCCAGTGTGTTGCCGCGTTCGATGGCCCAATACTCTTCCCCAATGGCGAGAATCACGCGGCTTCCTGAAAGCAGCGCCGGCTTTTTTGGAAAAGGCATCTTCCGGTAGTCTATCATCACAATCTTGCCCCCCGCCAAGTCATCGCCTAGCCTGTAATTGATGGTCTTGTTCTGGTTGGAATCAAGCACCATGATTTCCGGCTTTCCCTGCCATTCAGAGAGAGAGACGATTTTGTATGTTTCCGGACCGGGCGGCGGAGGTACGGAAGGCGGTGTTGGTTTCGGTGAGGTAGGTGGCTGCGGTGGAGGATCCGGTTTTTTCTGGTACGGCAAAAAGAAAGCGCGCTTGGTGATGGCAGCAAAAAGCGATCGCTCTTCGCTTATTAAAGTTTCACCTCGTACTTCTCTTGTTGTTAACTGTTCCTGTCTGGCTAGTTTGGCTGCTCCGACAACTAGCGAGAGAAACTGAAAGTCGATTCTAACCTCGGCTGCACCGCCTACCGGCAAAAAGGTGATGTTTTCTACCCGCTGTGGTGCAATTCCGCTGACGGTGGCGGAGTTGCGGACGCCCTCCCTATCTTCAATTGAAAGGGAGAACTTATCCGGGGAAATTTTGGTAATCTTTGACGTCTTGTTAAGCGTGGAGGGTATCAGACCCTGTAATTGGACCTGTTCACCAGTGTTGAACATATGGTTGTTTTTGGTGTACACAGTCCACTGGTTGCCAGTCCGTTTGATGCCTTTTATATTTTGTTTCCTGAGTGAACCCGTTTCTGTGTTGTTTTTTGAATCGTCACCAAAAAGCAGCCGGGACAACCAGCTTCTTTTGTTTTGTTGATCCGCACCTGTTGAATTGGCGGCTTTCATACCTATAGCCATGGGCACGTTCTGTTTATCCACAGGTAGCGTCAGGGTGAGCGACATGGGCTCTGGGTTGGTATCGGTATTGATGACGCGAAATACTCCGTTGTAGGAGGAAGGGAACTCCCGGCTTACTGGGGATTCTCCCCTGATTTGAACGATCTGACCCTTTTCAAATGAGTGCGGTTTTTCTGTTTCCAAAGTCAACCTGCTGCCCTGTTGCAAGTATGACTTGATCGTGTTCCGTGGAATAGAGGGGGCCTGCTCAAGAAGAAACATCAAGTCTATGATTTTTGGCAAGGGGCCTTGGCCGCTCACTGAGTAGCCAATTTGTGAGGCCCCTCTGCCTTGGCGGCCTTGAGGCCCTCGACTGGTGAGTTGTGTTGCCTTCATTGGTCTTCGCGTGAACTGGTCCTCACTTAACCCACTGGCCTTAATTGCCTCGGTAAGGTAGACGCCCATTCGGGAAATGGCCTCGCTTTCTTCCATTGAAAACACATTCCTCGATATAGCCGCCAAGTAATGCTTATCATGTTCAGTAAGGGTTTTTAGCTTCTCCAGTTTTCCCACCCTCGATTCATAGGTATTTACCTTTGACTTTGCTGTGTCCTGGGGTAGGTAAATCCAAGGTACAATCGTCTTGGTGATAAACACCCACGCCACCACCAAACCGATCCCGCTCATCAGGGTGGTTTTTAGGTTCAACCTAGACATTGTGCGTTCCTTTCTGGCCCGGGATGCAACTCAAGCCGTCGGAATGAACATCATCTGGCAACCTTTTGGGCGGGGTGTTGGTGTCTAAGTGACGCAAAAGATCCAACGGAAAACGGTCGGGTAAAGTCAGGTCAAATGTGGCCCGGAATTTGTAGCCATACTTGTCATTGACCGGTGTAAACGAAACGGGTTTGACAATGTATCCGAGATTGCGAAGTTTTTTTTCTAATGAATGGAGAACATTGCTGTCCCTGACTTGAACCTGAAATGAAATCACCCCGGTTTTGGCAGAGCGCATATTTATCTTGAGCAGATAGATTTGGTCACATTGAGGTATGACAGAGCTTAGAAAAGCCATGTGTTCAAGCCAATGCCGATTGGCTCCATGCCAACTCCTAATTGAGTCTGCGTTTTTTCTCGTCCATCGGCCGATGTCTTTTTCCTGCTTGGCCAATGTAGTGTAGGTGGATATCAGGCCATCGGCTCCTGATAGTTGTCTCTCGTATTTCTCCGCCAATTTAGAACGCGCGCCAAACAGGAAAAAAAACAGGGCCTGCAACAGCACAATACTCAACAGCCACATGGTGCGGCCCTGATTACGGCGGAGCGCCGGGCGCTTGGGGGCAAGAAAATTAATCGCAAGCCCGCGCTCATCCACGAAGCCAAGAGCAAGGCCAAGCGCGGTCAGTGCTCGGGTCGCGTCAGTCGCCCTCTCCTTTGGCAACCGAACCCCAGTGGGAGGCGGCATTCGTTTGCAGTCGATGCCGGTTTGATCCCGAATGATATCGCGGAGGGTGTCCTCTAATCCGGTGCCACCCGCGATGAACAGGTGCTCCATCGGTTTGAACGCTTCCGAACCTTCGTAGCTATGCAAGCAGCGGATAATTTCCTTGGCTGCCTTGGTGATACAGTCCTGCCCGGCCGGCTCGATCACATCCTTCGGCTTTTCTAGGTTGACTGATAATTCTCGGCTGAAAACCAAGCGACCATCGATGAGAATATCCACATCCACCTCATGACGACGGACTGAGATGAGAGCTACGGCATTACCGCTGATTTCGGGTACACAGGCATCGAGTGCACGAAAGGAAGCCAACGGCCGCAGACCAAGCCCAGTCAACGTTAACCCTGCTGACTCGGTGATTGTCAGGTAGCGATTCACCGTGTCCCGGCGCACAGCAGCTACGACGATGTGGGCCTTGGTGTCAGTAGCCGCCCCCGGCTGCTGAGCCTCTTTTCTGGCAGTTTGGAGTTCCTTTTTGGTCGGCACCTTGGTGACCGTGAAATCGATGACCGCATCCGCCTCGGGGAACGGTAATTCACGCACAGCACGCATGTTCACCATCGACGCCATTTCGCCTGCGTCCTTTAACGGTGGTAGTAAAAGCTCCTTGAGCACCGCTTCACCCCGGCGTGCGGCCATGACCACGTTGCCAGGAACCAGGCGCAGCGCTTTCAACTGTTCGCCAATCCACTCGCCGACTTTCCTGGGGTTTTCCAAGTCAAATCCCTCACTTGGCACCGGTACCACCTCAATCCGCTTGATGTGTGTGCTGCCGGGCATCTTGCCGGTGGTGACGTGAACCACTCGCAACATGCGCTGGTCGATATCCAGCGCAGTCACGTCGTTTCTACGACTCAACCGGGAACGGGTCTTGTTCAGGGCGCTTGGCCAAGCGCGGTTGGTGGCGGTCGGGGCGTCAGCCATTGTTTGTCATGCTCGTTTCCTGCTGAGGGGTAAAATGGTACGGAACACCCAACTTGGTCAAATCCCTCAGATACAAAATTCTGGGTTCTGGGCCGATCAAGTCCACAATCGCTTCAAGTACGCAGTATTTGCCCGAGGGCAGAGCGTAGCCCATCACCTGGACATGAAACTGAAAACTGCGTGCCGAAATTCTGGGCTCGATCTGCTTGAACTGTTCGGCGTCTAGTAGTTCTTCTTCCAGCAACCAAGCGATGGAACGACTCGTCTCGGGGTTTAGACCTTGGCGCGCAGAGACGATCGCGTTGGCCAAGGCTTCGTCTATGCCCTCCACTTGGGCGAGGATGCTGGCCCGGGCGGTATTGATGTTCACCCGCCCGGGGCGGATATGTTGTGTGTGAGTGGAGTAGTGATCCATCAATTGGCCAAGATCTCCTAGGCCAATACCGGAGTTCAATTGGCGCTGAGCCTGGTTCTCTTCTGTAACCGTGATCGAGGCATCCACTAGCTCTGAGAGCGAGGCGATTGGCTCTTTGGCCTTTCGCTTAGCTTCGAGGAAAGTGATTGTCTCATCCAGAAGTCCTGGGGGGGCGGGATCCAATGGGACGGAGTTGATATCGAGTCGTGGCTGGTTGTTGCGGTTTACGTTCCAATCCCGAGAGTGCAAGGTGAAAAACCGGTGTAGGCCGTCGCTAAGCGTTCCGTCCTGGTTGTCAGGTGGGAAAAGCGTGTCGGCATCATTCTCGTTGGCGTCGAGCCTGTGGTTTCGGTTGGCATCCTCGCCATAGAGGTGGCCGGCGCTCACACCTTGCGCCATCAGAAACTCGTCGAGAAAACTGACTGGTCGGTTGGGGATTGAATAGGGGACTGGCAATAAGTCGTATAGATCCTGCTCCGCTCCGTTGTCGCGGGTGATTGAGTCACCATCGACAAAGTCCGCCACCGTCTCGGCGGCAGGCAGTGTCATGTTGGGAACCTTCATCAACTGGAGCACATTGGTTGCGGTCAACGGCAACTTGGAGGCCTCATCCACCACACCGAAGGCAATTTCGCCAGTCTCGAGTTCACTCCTCCGAAAGACGGAGAAATACCACATGTCCGACCCGTCATCATAAACAAGCTGATGTTCGAAATCCGTGGGGTTGTCGATCCAACCCAGTGAAGTGCGGGTGGGGTCGCTCACCACATCGATGGCCCGATCCAGACCGCTCAATGCAATGCCCCAGGCCTGTTCCGAGCGAAGGCTTGTGGCTGAGGCCGTGGCAGCGGCCTGCATCCGGAATAAAAGGCTGATGATGATCATGGACAACAGCCCCACAACCACAAGCACACCCACCAGGGCAATGCCGGTTTTGGCAGCAGGGTGTCGCTGACAAACATTCATGGTGTGGCCAAGTTTGCACCGGAAGAATCCCCGTCGCTGCTGGCGGCGGTTAGGAACGCAGCCGTGGCGGGGATTCGGATGACTCGGCGGAACACGTGGTTGGTGTATTCCTCGAGCAGGTTCGTTGCGGACATTGGCTCAATACCTAGGCTAACCTCGACTCCAAGTGGAGGTTGTGGCCCGGGCCACGCATCCGCCCAAATACCATCATTTAGATAACGAAACCTCAGATATTTCAACCGGTCGGTGATGCGGACAGGATCGATTCGCACTTCGACGACGTTATTAGTTGAGACCTTGGCTGTTAGCAGACGCCGCTCGATTCGGTTGATAGCATCGCCCTGCATCAACGAAACTATCGCCTCGTCAGTTTCACCGGGCTCAGCCACAATCTGGGACGTCATATGCTCAACCATACTCCGGTTGGCTTCGTTGTCCAACGATCCCTCAAGTATCGGCTTTTTGAGCAGTTCGTACCGGACTAGCCGATAGCCGGTCTCGGGGTAGTGCGGAGGATCTGACTCGGCTTGTATTCGCCAACTGGCCCGACTAGGGACGCTGGTTTTCAGGAACTCGATCCAGTCGCTCCCGCCCTTGACGCCGATACGACGAACGGGGTGGTGTAGCGAACACCGAAGTTCAGTACTCAACCGATCGAGGATCAGTCGCGCACTGCTAATTCGCTCGGTTTCCTCTAGCAAATCGTTTCGGAACCGAGCTGCTTGCTGGTAGTAATACATCGCCGTGGCCAGCAAACCTGTGGTGATCACAATGGCCAGCATCACCTCCAGAATGGTGAAGGCAGCAACACATGGGTGCCGCTTTGCCAAGCGCGATGCTGGGAAGGCAGTTACCATGTTAGTCAGGCCAGGCAGCAGCTGGTTTTGATGAACGTATCATCCGAGCAAACCGTGTTTCCCGATCCAGTTCCTCATTTCTGATGATCACCTCGACCAACGTCAAGCCGCCACCCATATCAAGATCCTCACTTGGCTCGGTGACTTCCACCTGCCAAGTCCACCTCTCCAGCGGTGGTTCAAATTCAGCCGGCGGGGAGGCCACCATCGGCTTCAGGTTCAGCTCGATCTCCGCCAGCGTCGAGAGGGCCAAGTTTGAGGCATCCAACTCCGCGCGCATACGGTCAACGCTCATTAACGCGGTACTGAATCCGCCGGAAATAACCGCTGCCGCAAAGACAAACAGTGCCAGCGCAAGAACAACCTCAAATAGAATCGCTCCGCTGGATTCCCGCCCGGTGGTTGGACCCGAAAGAGTCACGGCTAGGGTTGTGCTTGGCCAGATAGCCGGACCGGTCGAGCCACTCCATTGGTTTCCATGAGTACGGTCTGCTCGGAGGTGATCTCAATTATTTCGCGATGAACTGAGCCGGTCAGGCCAATCAACTCGACGACTTCCTTGTTCGGGTTGTCGGGGTTGCGGTCAGCCAACTGCACCTTGACCGAGTCGCAAGATCCGTCGGGATAAAAATGAATGACTGACGATCCGCTCAACCCAACGATGGTGCTGGAGTTGCTGTCCGAGAACGTTGCGTTGGCGGAAAGTCGCGATGCCAATTGAGAATCCAGATCGGTCAACTTGACCGACTCAACCATTACTAGATTGTCCACGCCATCGGTGAAATGGACACTTTGCGGGATTTGAGAAAACTGCCCAGGTTGGTCGATCGGGTTTGGCTCCCATTCGGCGATCAGGCCATTGAGATCTGGCGATGGTGGCAGTGGAACCGGCGAATTTCCTCCGTCTGGTTTTGCGAGATTCATTTCTGCAAACTGAAGGGTATCTTTCGCAGCAAATCGGATTCGAACCTTCCTACCCGTACGTTCCGATTCGCTACGCGCAAAGCGAAAAAGAGACTCCAACCGGTCACCCCCGGCAGAGACCGAAGCACCGCGGCCCATAGAGTTAAACTCAAAAACCGCAGCGCCAAACAAAAGCAGCAGCAAAACCAGCACCAACAAAAGTTCCAATAACGTGAATCCGTTGTTGGAAATGCCGGCGAACTGCGGCCGGTTATTCATCCCCCGTCGTTACCGGGTCTACTGCTTCGCTCAATTCCTCCAAGCTATCCACATCCTCCTGAACTTCCTTATCCCCAATGTCATCCTCGGTTTCCTCCAGTCCATCTGGTCCCTTGGAGTAAAGGCGATACGGCGGATCGCCAGCTTGCATGAACTCTGGATCCGCTGGCTCATAAACCAGCAAATTGGACCAAGCATCGGTAAATGTGGTGCCAGCCTTGACGTAAGGCCCCTGCCACTTTCCGCCAAGTTTTTCATTCTCGAACTCGGGCTTTTTAACCAGCCCCATGAGACCCCCTTCCTCCTCTGTGGGATAATGGCCAATATTGAGGCGGTAATTGTCGAGCGAACTCTTGACATTGTTGACCAGCATCCGGGTGGTGTTTTTTTCGGCACCTTCCTGTTGTGGAATGACGAACGCCACGATCGATCCAGCCAACAACAGGATAATGACTATGACCAAAAGGATCTCAATAAGGGTAAATGCGCCCGCGCGGGCTTTATGGGGAATAAGTTTCAGTTTCATTGTTTTTTGCCAGTAAATATTGTGTTGTGCATCATCAACCCATTTTGGACGCCAGCCGAGCGGATGCATTCAAAACAAACACCGCACCGCAGGGGTTGCCGGATATTGCATTCTATTTTTTAATCACAAGATGTGGCGTCCGACCAACAGGATTCTCACTTGTTTTGGGCCAATAGTCAATCTCGTCCTCTCCGTTTTTTCGGTTGAACCAGGCTATTTCAACCTTGGCCAAGCGAACTGGCCATTGTGAAAATTG
>JACNJE010000024.1 GCA_014382705.1 Verrucomicrobiota bacterium
AACTTATACACAATAAGTTAAGTCGCCGAAAACCTTTTTTGATGAATAATGCAGGTTAGGTGATGTGGGCGCCGGTGGCGTTGGTGTAGACGGCGTAGAGACTTTGGCTGGCGGTCATGAAGAGGCGGTTGCGCTTGCGGCCGCCAAAGCAGACGTTCGAGCAGATTTCCGGCAGCCGGATTTGACCGATCCGATCGCCGTTCGGGGCGAAGGTGTGCACGCCGTCATAGCCGTCACCGGCCCAGCCCGCGCTGGCCCAAATGTTGCCATCCACATCAGCTCGAATGCCGTCGGCACCGCCTGCGGCTATTTCCCTTGGAGTTTTCTTTTGGGCAAGTTCTTTGGCCGTCGCCAGCCTTGTTCCCCCTTGAGCTTTCATGGCCTTCATCGAGGCAAACTCTTTTCCGTTTTTGAGCTTCGCGCCGTCGACTTCCCAGACCTTGATGTTTTTTCCGGAGCCGGAGTCGGCGACGTAAAGTTTGCTCAAGTCGGGCGAGAAGCAGAGGCCGTTGGGCTTGTGGATTTCATCGGCTACCTTGGTAATTTGTCCGCTCTTGGCGTCGATGCGGTAGACGGCTTCCTTGATTTCGAGCGGGCCCTTGTTACCCTCGTAATCGGACAGGCTGCCGTAGCCGGGGTCGGTGAACCAGATCGAATCGTCGCCGCGATGCACGACGGCGTCGTTCGGCGCGTTGAACGGTTTGCTGTCAAACGTGGCCGCGAGCACGGTTTCGGTGCCGTCGTATTCGTAGCGCACGACGCGGCGGTGTCCGTGCTGGCAGGAGATTTGCCGGCCGCGATAGTCGAACGTGTTGCCGTTACTGTTGCCGCTGGGTTTTCGGAAAACGGTTACGCGGTTGTCATCCTCGATCCAGCGCAACTGAATGTTGTTTGGGATGTCGCTGAATACCACGTACCGGCCGACGCCATTCCAGGCGCAGCCCTCCGTCCAGAGCGCGTTCGGGCTGGTGTAAAGCCGCTGCACCGGCGTGTTGCCGATTTTGTATTTGTTGAAACGCGGGTCGAGCGAGATGAGGTCGGGATCGGGGTAGCGCGTTGGGTTTTGGCCGGACCAGTCGCGGGCAGCGGCGGTGGCGAGGCCGGCCCCAGCGATGGTGGCGGTAGCGAGAAAATGCCTGCGATCGATGTTTGTCTTATTCATATTTCCAAATGGTTAAACGGTCGCGCGCAGCCTCGCTTGGCCAAGCGGAGGGGGCAAGAAAAAGCTCGCGCTTGGCCAAGCGATTCCTTTGGATGGCTCAAGCCGATGGCCGATGAATTTCCCCAGATGTTCCGTGTGCGGCAGCGGCTCGACGCCACGCCGCCGGTAGACGTCGCTGCCTCAGTGGTCGACGGATTTTCGTCGATTCGCGGGCAGTTGCAGCCGGGCATGCGGATTGGCGTCGGTGTCGGCAGCCGGGGGATTTCCAACTTGGCCAAGGCCGTTGCCGCCGTCATCGGTGAGTTGAAAAAGGCCGGCACGGAGCCGTTCATCATCCCGGCGATGGGCAGCCACGGCGGCGCAACGGCGGAGGGGCAGCTTGCGGTGCTCGCCGGCTACGGCGTGACCGAGTCGTCGATGGGTGTGCCGATCCGCGCCACGATGGAGGTCGAGCCGCTTGGCCAGGCGGAGGACGGCCGGGAGGTGCTGTGGAGCCGCGAGGCCGCGTCGTCAGACGGGATCATCGTCATCAACCGTGTCAAGCCGCACACCTCCTTCTCCAAGCCGGTGGGCAGCGGGCTGACGAAGATGCTCGTTGTCGGCCTGGGCAAGCACGCCGGGGCGTCGGCGTACCATGCCGCCGCGCTCCGGCTTGGCTACGGGGAGGCATTGATGCGTCTTGCCGGGGTGGTTCTTGCGCGCGCCCCGATCCTCGGTGGCGTGGCCTTGGTCGAGAACGGCCTGCACGAGACCGCCCGCGTCGAGGTGCTGGCGGCCGACGCGATTGCCCGTCGCGAACCGGAGTTGTGCGCCGAGGCGGCGGCGATGATGCCGTCGCTGCCGTTCGACGAGATCGACCTGCTGATTGTCGATCAAATCGGCAAAAACATCAGCGGCACCGGCATGGACACCAACACGATCGGCCGCCGCGGGAGCGGGTATCGGCTCGTGCCGGATGCCGCGGCGGCCAAGCCGTTCATCTGGCGGATTTTCGTGCGCGGCCTCACGCCGGAATCGTGTGGCAATGCCATCGGCATCGGCCTGGCCGAGGCGACCACCCGGCGGTTGCTCGCCGACATCGACACCGACGCGCTGCACACCAACTCGATCACCTCCCGCTCCGTCCTGTCGGCCAAGCTGCCGATGGCGTTTGAGACTGACGCCGCGGCAGTCCATGCGATGCTGGCGTCGCTGCCCGATGCCGATCCTGCCAAGGCGCGGGTGGTGCGTATTCGTGACACGCTCTCGCTGGGCTTGCTCGAGGTGTCCGCCGCGCTGGGGGGCGAGGTGGAGGCGCATCCGGCACTCGAGCCGCTTGGCCAGGCGGAGCCGATGCAGTTCGACGACTCGGGCAATCTAGCAGGTTTGGCCCAGTAGAAAATAAACTCGCCTGCCGACCCGGTTGAATTCAAGAATGCGCCGGACAATTTTGACGAACCGACAACGAATTACCATGTCTGAAACATCCCAAAATCCAATGAGCCGCCGCGACTTACTGAAAACGACCAGCGTGGCCACAGCCGGCCTGTTAGCTGGCAGCGCCACGGCGCGGGCCAAGTCCGAGCGAAAGAAGGGCAGTGATCCCTTCCGGTATTGCCTGAACATGAGCACAATCCGCGGACAGGAGCTGTCCGTCACCGCGGAGGTCGATGTCGCTGGCAAGGCGGGTTACGACGCCATCGAGCCGTGGCTGGGCAAGCTCAATGACTACAAAAAGAACGGCGGTTCGCTGGAGGATTTGCGAAAACGCATCGAGGATCACGGCTTGAGCATCGAAAGCGCCATCGGGTTTGCACGGTGGATCGTGGACGACGATGCCCAACGCGCCAGAGGACTGGAGGAGGCCAAACGCGATATGGATTTGCTGGCCCAGCTCGGGGCCAAGCGCATTGCCGCTCCACCGGCAGGTGCCCGTGGCGTGGTTGACCCGATGGCGGCGGCGGAGCGTTACCGCAAGCTGCTCGAAATCGGCGACGGGATCGGTGTCGTGCCGCAGATCGAGATGTGGGGTGGCCACCCGTCGATCGGCCGCGTGAGCACGGCTATTTACATCGCGCTCGAGGCCGGCCATCCAAGCGCCTGTTTCCTTGGCGACGTTTACCACACCTACAAAGGCGGGTCGGATTTTGACGCACTGAAAATGCTCGGGCCGCAGGCGTTGCAGGTCTTTCACTGGAACGATTATCCCGCCGATCCGCCGCTCGACAAGATCGGCGATGGCGACCGAGTTTATCCGGGCGACGGCATCGCGCCGATCACCGACATCGTCAAGGGGTTTTTGCAGGTCGGTGCCACGCCGGCGTTGTCGCTTGAGTTGTTCAACAGAAACTACTGGGCGATGGACGCCCTCGAGGCGGCCAAGGTTGGCATCGAGAAAATGAAAGCCTCGGTGGCGCCGGCGCTTTGAGCGGGCATGGCGAGCTACGACGAGTTGGCCGGGCGCGTGGTGCTGATTACCGGCGGGGCGAACGGCATTGGCCGGGCAATGGTCAAGGCGTTTCACGCGCAGGGTGCGGCGGTTTGTTTTTGCGACGTGGATGAGAAGGCCGGTTCGCGGCTGGCCAAGCGGCTGGGTGATCGGGCTGAGTTCGCAACGGTCAACCTTTGCCGCGAGGCCGACATCAAGCGGTGGGTGGCGCGCTTGGCCAAGCGGCATGGGGCGATTCATGTGCTCATCAACAATGCAGCGCGCGATCCGCGCATCGCCCTCGAGGATGTCACCGCGAAGGCGTGGGACGATCTGTTCGCCGCGAACATACGCGCCCAATTCCTGACATGTCGCGAGGCATCGCCGCACTTGGCCAAGGGGGCGTCGATCATCAACTTTTCCTCGATCACGATTCACACCGCGCCGGTGCAAATGAGCAGCTACGTCGCCACCAAGGCAGCAACGATCGGGTTGACACGGTCGCTGGCTCGCGAACTGGGGCCGCGCTGTATCCGGGTGAACTGCATCGCCCCGGGCTGGATCATGACCGAGCGGCAGCTGAAGGAGCACGTGACCCCGGCGGTCAAGCGACAGATCCGCTCAGCGCAATGTATCCCCGATCTCATTCAGGCGGAGGAGGTTGCGGATGTGGCGCTGTTCCTCGCCAGCGATGCCAGCCGCGCCATGACCGGGCAGCAGTTCGTCGTCGATCGCGGCTGGGTTCACGAATGAGCGTCGATTACATCGTCATCGGCGGCGGCATCGTCGGCTTGGCGACGGCCTGGCGTTTGCAAACGATGCAGCCCGGGTACCGTGTCTGCCTGCTGGAAAAGGAGCCGGAAGTCGGCAGCCACCAGAGCGGTCACAACAGCGGCGTGCTGCATTGCGGCCTCTACTACAAACCCGGCTCCACCAAGGCCGTTCTCGCCGTGCGGGGCATCCGGCAGATGGTCCAGTTTTGCCGAGAGGCCAACATCGCGCACGAGGTCTGCGGCAAACTGGTTGTGGCGTGCGACGACGCCGAGCTGGATCGACTGCATAAACTTGAGGAGCGAGGCCGGCAGAATGGGCTGGAGGGCATCCAGTTTCTCGGGCGCGAGGCGATGCTGGAGCGCGAGCCGAACGTCGGCGGCATCGCGGCGTTGCGCGTGCCGCAGGAGGGCATCGTCGATTACCCGGCGGTCTGCCGCGAACTGCGCCGCTGTGTTGAGGCCAACGGCGGCGACGTGCAGACCGGCGCGCGCGTCACGCGGCTCGAGCAGCTCGGCGGTGAGTGGGTGGTTACAACGACAAAGGGCGACTTCAACGGCCGGTTTCTCGTGAACTGCGCCGGGCTGCATTGCGACCGCGTGGCCGGCTTGGCCGGTGAAAAACGCGAGACCCGCATCGTGCCGTTCCGGGGCGAGTACTACAAACTGGCCGAGACCGCAGAAGGTCTTGTGCGCCATCTGATTTATCCGGTGCCGGATCCGCAGTTCCCGTTTTTGGGTGTGCACTTCACACGGCTGATCCACGGCGGCACCGAGGCCGGCCCGAACGCCGTGCTCGCCTTCGCCCGCGAGGGCTACCGCAAGAGAGACGTCAACCTGCGCGACCTGTTCGATGCCGTGACCTATCCCGGCCTGTGGCGGTTTGTGGCCAAATACCCGAGGATGACCGCGCTCGAGTTGTGGCAGTCGTTGAGCAAACGGCGGTTCTGCAAGGCACTGCAAAAGCTCGTGCCAAGCATCCGCGTGAGCGACATCGAGCCGGGCGGCGCCGGCGTCCGGGCGCAGGCGATGGCGCGCGAGGGCGAGTTGATACAGGATTTCTGCCTGATCCGCCGGCCGGCGGCGTTGCATGTGCTCAACGCGCCCAGCCCGGCGGCCACCGCGTCGCTGGCGATCGGCGAGGAGATCGCCCGCAAGATTTTGTCGGAAAAGTAGGTTCGCTTGGCGAAGCGTCGGTCAGCGGCCCAACCCGATCAGCTTCATCACGTCGCCCTCAAACGCGCCCTCGACCTTGTCACCCTCCTTCATTCCCGCCGCGGTGAGCCGGGTCTTGCCGCTGATGAACTGCATGCCAAGCGGGCCGAACGACAAACCGCGGCCTTCCCTCAGCACGCCGCCAGTCTGGATGTCCTCCCCGGCGCGGAAGGTGTCCTCCTCCATTCCGAGGTCGAACGACACCTCCTTGTCGTTGTCGGCCCGTCTGGCCACGATGCGCACCGAAGGTTTGCTGCTCCGGCCGAAGCCCCCGGTCCAGGAGGCGTGCACACCGGCATCCTTCAGCGCGATCTCCCTGCTGTCCAGGGACAGGCTGAGTTCCAAGTTGCCGATTTCGGTGCGATCGCGCGGGGAATCCTCCATCCATGTCCCGGAGAACGTGGCCTTAATTTTGCCGATGGCGGCAATGACGGGCGGCGGCTTCGGCGCCTTGCGCCACGTCGGCATACCGTCCCGCGTTTCCTTCATCAAATCCCGGCGGCGCGCCTCGATGAACTCCCGCGTGCCGTCCAGTGAGCGGCTGAAGCGGTGCTGTTCCCGGTTCAGGTGCGGCCGGATCAGTGCCTCGATCCGGTCGCACTCGGCGAGCAGTTTCTTCTCGTTCCAATGCTCATCGAGCAGCCTGTGCAGCGCCTTGCGATAGCGCTTGCGGCCCTCGGTCAACTGGTAAAGCCGGTGGGCAACCCGGCCCTTGGTCTTGACCGAGACCGGCGCGCGAAAGTCAAAGTTGAGCATGCTTCGCTTGCGGAACAGCGCGTCGGCGCCCCACGGCATGAAGTGAAACCGATCCGTCTTCGGGTTGAGATAGATGAAGTAATTGTTCGCGTTGCCGGAGTAGCCGTCCCAAAAACCGAGCAGCCCCTCAACGGCCCAGTACCGGTAAAATGCATCGAGATCGATGAGCCTGCCGATGGCCTCTTCGCTCGCCTCCCCGCTCTCGAGCAGCCGGATCAGTTCCCGGATTTTTTCACGCCCTTGCTTGTCGTCGCCGCGCTTGTGCTCGAGGCTCCCCTCCCAGCCGTCGTAAAAATCGACCACCGTGCCCTCGTACAGGGTGCCGTTTTCATCGTCGAACGCCCGCGCCAGCAGCGGCTTGCGCAGCGATTCCACGTGCGAGTAAATGCCGAGATTTTTACCGTTAACCGTCACCTTGGCAAAGGCGCAGCGCGATGCCGGAGACCCGGCGGCGTTGAACAGCGCGTAACCCATGTACTGGCTCACGATGGAGCCGTCCTGCTTGTTGTTATTCATCGTCAGGTTGGTCAGCCCACCGATGCTGCGCTCCTTGTCGGTGTGGTTCAGCTTGATCTTGAGCGACGGCCGGCTGCTGCTCTGCGAGCCGATGAATCCCTTTTTGCGCAGCCCGACCTTTTCAAATTTCACGCCGTCAATGGTTACGTCGGCGTTTACGTATTCGTATGGGCCGTCAATTGGTGCCGCCTTGCGCTTTTCATGCAGCGCTGAGACGAAGTTGCGCGACTGGTGGCGAATCTTGTCCCACTCCTCGTTATCGACGGTGATTTGCACGTCGAGCACGCGGTCGGTCGGGAACAGATCGTTGAGCGTCAGTTTCTTGTCCGCGGCAGGAGCGGTGGCGGCCAACAGGAGTGTGACCAAGGCGGTTGTTGCTGTTGTAGAGGGATGTCGGTTCATGGCAGATTGTACGAACGTACCTCACTACGTGTCGGAATGGCGCGAAGTTACTGAATCGCCTCAAAAACTCAACACCCGGCCCAGAGGCCGCTGCCGGTTGAACCGCCCTTGGCGCTGGCGATGAACGCAGCCACCTTGGCGGCATCCTTCCGGCCCGGAGCCGACTCGACACCGCTCGACACGTCGAGCCCGAACGGCGCCACCTGGCCGACTGCCTCGGCGGCGTTGTCCGGTGTCAACCCGCCGGCAAGCAGGATCGGGCGGCCCAGGCGCTTGGCCTCCACAGCGAGATCCCAACTGAACCGCTCGCCTGTGCCGCCCGGCATGCCCTTCACATAACTGTCCAGCAGCCACGCGTCGGTGTCGTAATCCGGCAGTGGGCCGAGCGATTCGGCGTCCCTCACGCGGAACGCCTTGATCGTCCGCAGCTCGAAACGGGTGCAAAACTCCGGCGACTCGCTGCCGTGGAATTGCAGCGTGTCCAGCCCGGCCGTGGCGGCGGCGGCGCGGACGGTTGACTCGTCGGCATCGACGAATACGCCGACTTTGGCCACGTGCGGCGGCAGTTCGGCGATGATCGCTGCCGCCTGCCCCGGGTTGACGCAGCGCGGGCTCGGCTCGTAAAACATGAAGCCCAGCGCGTCCGCTCCAGCCCCGACCGCCGCGAGCGCGTCCTCCGCCGAGGTGATGCCGCAAATTTTTATCCGCACACTCACGCGCAGGACGCTATGCGGTCGGGGCCAACTGTCAACGCTCGTGTCGGATTCGGGTTGCGCCGCAGGGTGGGGCGCGGCAAAACCAATCGCGTGAGCGACGAACCGCTGATGGGCTACGTGGCGCTGGGCGCGAATCTCGGGGATGCCGCCGGGACGTTGCGTCTGGCCGCCGCCGAGATCACCGGCTGGTCGCTTGGCCAAGCGCTGGGCTCGTCGCTTTGGCGAACCGAGCCGGTGGACTGTGCACCCGGCTCGCCGCCGTTCCTCAACGCCGCGCTTGGCCTGGAGCCAAAACCCGGTGCCACGCCGGAGTCGCTGCTCGACGACCTGTTGGCGCTGGAGGCGCGGCTGGGCCGCACGCGCTCCGGCTTGGCCAACGCGCCACGCGTGATCGACCTCGACCTGATCGCCTTCGGCTACGAGACGCGCCACACGCCAACGCTGACCCTGCCGCACCCGCGCGCCCACGGGCGCGCCTTCGTCCTGGCCCCGCTCGCCGAGATCGCCCCCGGCTTGGTTTTACCCGGACAGCAACAAACGGTTTCCGGGTTATTGGCAACGCTTGGCCAAGCGGAGGTGACGAAAACGGGTCAGCGTTTTATTTAAACGCAGAGGACGCAGAGGCGCAGAGAACCGCAGAGGGGAGTTGTATATTCGTCCATGAAAAAAAGAACCGATGCAAAAGCGGCGTACAGTGCGCGCACTCCAAGACGCTGACGCGTGATGCCACCCCTTTTTTCTCTGTAGCCCTCTGCGCCTCTGCGCTCTCTGCGTTTAGTTTAACGGTCTATTTCGCCGAAGGGGTTGCGCCGGTTTTCTTGAACACGATGACGTGTTGGCGTGGGAGGGCGGAGATCGTCTCCACCCACTCGAGCGGGTGTGGCGTGGCCTCTTTCATCACCTGCAGTTGCGACATCTTGTGCAGCAGCTTGATCGGCACGTTGGGATCCTCCATCCGGTACTCAACGAATGCGATCCGGCCGCCCGGCTTCAGCGCGTGACAGATGTTCCGCAGCATCTCGTGCGGGTGTGAGAACTCGTGGTACACATCGACCATCAGCGCGAGGTCGATGCGGTTCGCGGGCAGGTTTGGGTTTTGGATCGTGCCGAGCACGCCCTTCACGTTTTTGATGCCGAGCTGGCCAAGGTTTTTCTCCAGCAACTCGAGCATCTCCGGCTGGATGTCCACCCCGTACACCGTGCCTTTCGGCCCGATGACGCGCGCGATGCGCCGCGCGAAGTAGCCGGTGCCGACGCCGATGTCCGCCACGTTGTCGCCCGGCTTGAGCTTGAGCGAGCGGATGAGCGTCTGCGGTTTCTCTTCGAGTTCGCGTGACGAACGCTCGAGCCAGCCGGCACCGAGGTGCCCCATCACGTGGGCGATCTCGCGGCCCATGTAAAACTTGCCGATGCCGTCGCGACTGTGCCGTGTGCGGTATGTGTATCGCGGGTTCTCGGGATCGGTGCGAATGCCGGCCTTGGCCGGTGCCTGGCCAAGCGCCGTGTCGGGCTGGCCAAGCGCGACGAAAACGGCGGCGAGTCCGAGGCTAATCAGCGGGCGTGTCATGCGGCAAACCTACCCGCGGCTCCGCGCGATGACAAGCTGCCCCACGCTTGGTGTCATAACTCTATGAAAATGTCCTCTTTTGAACTCGCTTAAAATGTCCTCATGG
>JACNJE010000023.1 GCA_014382705.1 Verrucomicrobiota bacterium
ACTCTCCTCTCAACCCTTTCCAACCCTTCGGTGTCCTTTTTTATGAGTCAACACGCGGTAGCCGAGCGTTTCCCCTGATTTCGTTGTGAAGGCACATCACCATATCCCAAAACTACTGTTGTCGGCACTTTTTTTCGCCGGCATAAGCACCTTGAACGCCCAACTCAAGGACGGCCTGATCGCCTATTGGCCGCTGGACGAGGTGCAGGGCACCAAGACGCCGGAGCTGATCAACGGCTATGACATGCAGTTGACCAACCTCTCCGCGGACGACGTGGTCGAGGGCAAAATCGGCAATGCGTTTTCGTTTTCGAACGAAAAGCAGACGCTGCTGAGCCGCGTGCACGCCGCCGCCGACCAGTTGCCGGCCAACAAATACGACTCCTTCTCCATCTCGATGTGGTCGAAGGTGGACGGCAACGGGCAGAACGATCTGCGCCTGTTCTCCGAGGGCAACACCGGCAACAGCAACCCGTTGTTCAACATTGGCACGGACAGCGGAGGAGCCAGCGGGTCGATTGATTTTTACATCCGGCAGAGCGGTTGGCCGACGGTCAACCACATCAAGTCCTACGCCGAGCCGTACGACGGAGAGTGGCATCACGTGGTGTTCGTGCAGGAGGAGGGCGAGCGGCGGGTGTACGTGGACGGCGAACTAGACGACGTGGAGCTGGTGGCCAAGCCGGACGGGACGTTCAACGTGAACGACACGACGATTGGCGGCATCCTTCGTTCGTCGGCGTCGCACTGGGTGACGGGGCTGATCGACGACGTGGCTGTCTGGAAGCGCGCCCTGGATGATGACGAGGCGGCTCAGGTACACGCGGAGGGCTTGGCCAGCCTATTCCCGACCCTCGGAAACGGTCTGATCGCCCACTGGCCGCTGGACGAGGTGCAGGGCACCAAGACGCCGGAGCTGATCAACGGCTACGACATGGAGCTGACCAATTTATCCGCAGATGACGTGGTGGAGGGTAAAATCGGCAACGCGTTTTCGTTCTCGAACGAAAAGCAGACGCTGCTGAGCCGCGTGCACGCCGCCGCCGACCTGTTGCCGGCCAACAAGTACGACTCCTTCTCGGTGTCGATGTGGTCGAAGGTGGACGGCAACGGGCAGAACGACCTGCGCCTGTTCTCCGAGGGCAACACCGGCAACAGCAATCCGCTTTTCAATATCGGTACCGCCAACAATGGGGCCAGTGGTTCGATTGATTTTTACATCCGGCAGAGCGGTTGGCCGACGGTCAACCACATTCACTCCACCGCCGAACCGTATGACGGGGAGTGGCATCACGTGGTGTTTGTGCAGGAGGAGGGCGAGCGGCGGGTGTACGTGGACGGCGAACTGGACGACGTGTCGATGGAGGCCAAGCCAGACGGGACGTTTAACGTGAACGACACGACGATTGGCGGCATCCTTCGTTCGTCGGCGTCGCACTGGGTGACGGGGCTGATCGACGACGTGGCCATCTGGAAACGATCGCTGAGCGATGACGAGGTGGGTGCCTTGTTTACAAGTGGCATCCCGACTGGCTTGCAGAAAAAGCTGCCGCTCGAGATTCGCACGTTTGGTGCCGAATTCCCGTCGGTAGCCGCGGGAGGCAAAGTCACCTTGAATTGGGATGTCAGCGCCGACGCCACCCTTTACATCGAGCCAAAGGCGTTGCTGCACCCGAAGTATCGCCAGGACGGGATCGTGAACCCTGTTTCCGAGTTCGGGGTCGGATTTATTGATGTGACTGTCAAAGAAACGACCACCTTCACGCTCAAGGCGGTGCGCGGCGACGAGACGCTGGAAAGTGCGGTGACGGTCGAGGTGGTGAGCGGGGTGGGCGATGGCTGGGCGCTGCTCGACAATTTCGAGACCCGCGCGCTGGGCTCGATCAACGGCCAAGGCGGCTGGCAGAACCCGGAGGGCTCCGCGATCGTGGTCGAGGCAGACGGCAACAAGGCGCTGGGCTTTGACGGGCAGAACGACCTCAACGCCCTTCAGTTGCGTTCGTTGAAGATTCCGGTGGGCAATAAGGCGACCGTGTTCCTCCGCCTCGCGACGATTGAGGACGATGCCTCGGACGGACAGGTTAATACCCTGTTCGGCCTCACGGAAAAACCGATTCGTTTTGTGGGTGACTTCAACAACGACGCCGGGCCGCTCGTCCGACTCACCAAGCCGGACGGGTTTAACCCGATCGTACTGAACTCCCGCAACGGCGTGGGCAACGAATATTCGATTGGCGACTCCGTTTTCGACTTCGGCGGTGTCTACAACATCTGGATTGACGTGGAAAACAAGTCCAACGAAGACGGCGACGTTTACTCCGTTTACATTGCTGAAGAGGGTCAGGCCGAGCGCGTGGTGGTCTTTGAGAACTTTGTGAGTGACCGCAACCCGGCCGGCACGGTGGACCTTGGCAAGCCGAAGGCCGACCTGCTGTCCCTACTGGTCATGAGTTCGGCATTAAATGCCGGCGTGGGCAACCTGCTGTTCGACGACCTGTACATCAGCATTGGCAAGCACCTCGACACGGTGCCGGTGGCGTCTGCGTTTGCCGGGGCCGCAGTGCCGGAGATCGTGCTGCATTCCAGCCGGGTTTCCGACGGCGGTGCGGGCTTCAGTTTCGACTGGAACTCGACCGCAGGGAACATTTACCAGGTGCAGCGGCAGGCCACGCTCACTGCGCCGTGGCAGACCATCGCCGACGCCTACCCGGAGGGTGGCGCGACCGCGGACAACACCTCGTACACCGACACCGGCCTGGGTGCCTCGGCGATTTACCGGGTGGCGCAGCTTGCGAAGCCGCCGCTGTTCTTCGACGACTTCGAGTCCGGGGCCAAGGGCTGGGAAGCCTCCGATCTGGGCGAGAGCGGCACATTGTGGGAATTGGGCAAGCCGACCAACGGCCCGGGAGAGGCCCACAGCCCAGTCAACGTCTACGGCACCGGCTTGGCCGAGGACTACGACGATTACACCGACGTTTACCTCGCCTCCCCGGTCATCGACCTGACCGATGTGGACAACGCGCGGCTCGAGTTCTGGAGCTATCGCGACTGCGAACCGCCGCTCGACGGCGAGCTCATGGACTGGTGCCAAATCATGATCCTCGACGAGGAGGGAGACTACCTGGTCGAGGATCCCATCTGGATTCGCGGCGGGGAGGCGAAGCAATGGCGTCTTGAGAAGGCAAAGATTCCGGCTGAAGCGCTTGGTCAAAAGATTCGGCTGGAGTTCAACTTCTCAACTGACGGTGGGCAGGACAACGGCCCGCAGGCCGGCTGGTTCATCGACGACGTGGCCATCACCACCAAGTAGCGCCCAGGCCAAGCGCATCACGGATATGCGGTCGCAACCGCCCGGCAAGGGCGGTTGTTTTTTTTCAACCGGTGTGATCGTTCCGCTTGGCCAAGCGTTGCTCTTTACGACAGGCCGGGCCACTTGGCCCACGGGATGCGGGAAAGGATGAGCAGCAGCGCGATGGCGTACAGGATGAAGTTCGTCCGGTGGGCGGTGTTGGTGTCGTTCCGCTTGGTTCTGATGCGGGCGACCGTGACCAACACGGCGGCGATTAGCATGACCAGCGGATGCTCGACGGCGTAGAGGCGGAGGTTGCTGCTTTTCATCGCGAGGCCGAAATCCTTGAACGCCTGCTGCACGGTGGGGCTGAGAAAATACAACACCAGGCCAATCGTGAACTGCAGATGGACGGCGATGAAGGCGGCGAGTCCCAGTTTCTTGTCCTTGGCCGTCGATGCGTTTCCGGCCAGCCACCCCCATAGGGAGTAAAACGTGAACAGCGTCACGAGGAGCACGACCGCGTAGGCGAGGTAATGGTGCAGGTTGAGGGTGGGTGAGTACATGATTCGCTGGGTTTTCCGGTTATGTCAAACGCAGGGCATTTATGCGGCAACTCGCTGGCCAGTCAATTCAATCGTGACCCCCGTTTCGCCGGGGCGGTTCGGGTGAGACGAACGCGGTGACCATGTTTTCGACTGCCTTGATCCAGAGCGGATGCTCGTTCATGCACGGCACAAGCTCGAGGCTTTCCCCTCCGGCCTCGGTGAAGGTTTCCTTCGCCCTCATGCCGATCTCCTCGACGGTTTCGAGGCAGTCGCTGACAAACGCCGGGCAGATGACCAGCATGCGCTTGACGCCCAGCTTGGCCAGACGCGGCAGCTCGAGGTCAGTGTACGGCTGTAACCACGGATCGCGGCCCAGCCGGGATTGGAACGCCACGGAATACTTTTCCGGCGGCACTCCGGCGGCTTGCACGAAGGCTTCCACGGTCTTGAAGCATTGGGCGCGATAGCAGGTGCCGTGCGCTGGATGGCTCCCGGCGCAGCAGTCGCTGGCCGCGAGACAGTGGCGGCCGCTTGGGTCGGTTTTTCTCAATTGCCGCTCCGGCAGCCCGTGGAAACTGAACAGCAGGTGGTCGTATCCGCGATCGAGCGTCTCGCGGGCGCTCGCAGCCAGCGCCCGGATGTAGTCCGGTTGGTCGAAGAACGGCGGTTGTACCACCAGCTTCACGCCGGGTGCCCTGCGGTGCAGGACGGTTTTGGTTTTTTCCACCGCAGTCTCGTAGCTGGACATGGCGTAATGGGGGAAGAGCGGAATCAGCAGGATTTCGTCGACGCCACTCTTCAGCAGGGTGTCGACGGCCTGCTCGATGCTCGGGTTCTGGTAGCGCATGGCCAGCTCGACCGGGACATCCACCCGGGCCTGCAGTTGAGCGCGGACGTTCTTGCTGGTGACCACGAGCGGGCTGCCCTCGGGCAGCCAGACCTTCCGGTAAGCCTCGGCGGACTCCCTCGGGCGGGTGGGCAGGATCGCGAAATGAACCACAAAAAACCGGGTTAGCCACGGAATGTCCATCACCCGCCCGTCCATCAGGAATTCGCGCAGGTAACGGCGCACATCCCCCACCGCCGGCGAGTCGGGCGACCCAAGGTTGACCAGCAAAACTCCTTTTTTGTCACTCATTTCAGTCTGTCTGTTTACGGTCTTCGGCGATCCGCTCGGCGGCCTTGTGGCCGGAGACGATGGAGTCCGTCAGTGAAATCCCGTCGCGGCAATGCCCGGCAAAGTACAGACCGCTGACCTTCTGCTCCAGTTCATTCATGAACGCCTTGAACCGGCCGAAGCCGACGTCGTATTGGGGAATGGCCCGGCGGTGCACGAAGACGTGCCGGGAGGTCGGTTCGCCGTTGACACCCAAAACGATCCTCAAGTCTTCCATGACGAGTTCGCAGATTTCGTCCGGGTTTTTCGTGACGAGATGCGGGGCGCGCAGGCCGCCGATGTAGCTCGTCAACAGCACTTGGCCAAGCGGGGCGCGGCCCGGGAACAGGGAGGAGGAAAAAATCGTCCCCAGCGAGTTCAGTTGTTCCACCTCCGGGTTCAGCGCGCCGAATCCGTCCAGCGGATGCGCCACGTCCTCCCGGCGGAAGCCCAGCACGACGCTGGCCACGGGGGCGTACCGAATGTCGGCGAGCATCGACAGGCGGATCGGTTTCGCCTCGTGGGTGAGCTGCAACTCCGCCAGCCGGAACGCCGGCAACGCCAGCAGCACGGCGGAGTATTCCCCCGCTTGGCCAAGCGACCACGTGTTGTTGTGCCGGGTGAGCCTGCCAATCGCCTGGCCGGTGCGAATCTGTTCCTTCAGCCGTTGGCCAAGCGCGGTGGTCAAGGTTTCCAGTCCGTGGTCGAAGGAGAACTTGGGCGCGTTTTGCTTGGAGACGCTCCCGCTGCGTTTCCGTTCGCGGGCGCCAAGGAGTTGGCCGAGGATGAGGGAGCCGTACCGTTGCTCCACCGCGTGTAGCTTGGGGAATGCCTCGCGCACCGACAAGGTTTCCGGCGCGCCGGCATAGACGCCGGCGACGAATGGATTGATGGCGTACTCCAGAAACTCGCGACCGACGCGGCGCCGGACAAACTGGGCCAAGCTCTCCTCCGCGTCGGCGGGCGCGCGTCGGATGAACGGCTCGGCCAGCAGCCGCGCCTTGGCCCGGCATGAAAACAGCGGAGACGCCAAAAAGCCAAGCGGCGAGTCGGGGAGCTTGACCGGGCGCTTGTCGCGGACGATGTACCGATTCCCGGCCGACTCACTCGTGTCGATACGGCGATCCCCGAGGCCAAGCGCCTCGATCAACTCGCCGATGAGCGGGGAGGTCTCGAGGATGGTGTTCGGGCCGCACTCGGCCAGATAGCCGCCTTCCCGCACAGTTTGAATGACTCCGCCGACGCGGTCGGCTGCCTCAAAAAGGACGGCGGGGATGCCGCGCTGCTTCAGCCGGAACGCGGCCGTCAGGCCGGTGATCCCGCCGCCTATGATCGCCACCGGTTTCAAATGGTCCTCGAGTATCGGGGGGCGCTGCTTGTTTCGATTTCCGGGTCGAACCGCATGGCGATGTTTCGGATGAGTAGCCGCCCGGCGTCCGTGACAGCCAGTCCCGATGCGTCGAGGCGAACCAAGCCGTCGTCCGCCATGTCGTGCAGCCCATCGATGACCTCGACGTATGCCTCCCGAAAATCGATGCCGAGACGCGTCGACAGGTCGTCATAGTCGAGGCTCAGGTCGCACATCAGCCGGGTGATCACGGTGCGGGTTTGTTTTTCCGCGTCGGACACGAGGCAGGCCTTGGCGATTGGCGGCACGCCGTCGTCCACGGCGCGTTGGTACGCCTTCAAATCCTTGATATTTTGCCAGTAGGCGTCGGGGATTTGCGAGACGGAAGACATCCCAAAGGCGTGGATATCCGCGCCGCCGAAGGTGCTGTACCCCTGAAAATTGCGCTGGAGGGTCTTCTCGGCCTGGGCAACCGACAGCTCGTCGTCCGGGCGCGCGAAGTGATCCATGCCGATGTAGATGTAGCCCTCGGCGGTCAGCTTCTCGATGATGAGCTTGAGCAGGTTGAGCTTGGTTTCCGGGGTGGGGAGATTTTTTTGCTCGAGAATCTTTTGCGCCGGCTTGATCCATGGCACATGGGCGTAGCTGAACACCGCCAGCCGGTTGGGCGCGAGCCCGATGATCTCGTTCAGCGTCTGTTCGAAGGAGGCTTCCGTCTGGTGGGGGAGGCCGTAAATCAGGTCGATGTTGACCGACTCGAACCCGGTTTCCCGCAGCCACTCCACGCTTTGGCGGGTGATCTCCATCGGTTGAATCCGGTGCACCGCCTCCTGAACCTTCGGGTTGTTGTCCTGCACGCCCATCGAGGCCCGGTTGAACCCGGCCTCCCAAAGTGCGGTGACATGTTCCCGGGTCAGCCTGCGCGGATCCACCTCGACACCGGCCTCGCAATTGGGGGTTTCGCCGAAATGCCGGTGGAGGATCGATCCCAATTTCCGTATCTCATCGGGCCGGAGGAAGGTTGGCGTGCCGCCGCCCAGGTGCATCTGGACAATGTTTCGGTTGCCGATGCCCTCTTCACAAAACGTGGCCATCTCCCGGTCCAGGTATCCCAGGTAATCCGTCCCTTCCCGGTGTTGGGAGGTGATGACGGTGGTGCAGCCGCAAAACCAGCAGAGCGATTCGCAGAACGGAATGTGGCAGTAGAGCGACAGGTCGCGGTCGGATTGTTTGTTGGCCTGAATCAACCCGTGCAGCTGGCCGGCGTCGAACGTCTCGGAGAACCGGGTCGCAGGGGGGTAGGAGGTGTACCGCGGCCCCGGCACATCGTATTTGCGGACGAGATTCAGGTCGACGGACAGTTCGCTCACTGGAAATCCTTCACGGTGTTGACGACGGCCTCGATGCTCTCGAGCTTGGCGTTTTTCGTGACGCCGTGGCCAAGGTTGAAAATATAACGACGAAATCCGCGCATCGATTCGAGGATGCGCTTGGTTTCGATTGCGGCAATTTCGGGCGTCGAGGTGAGCACGGCGGGATCCAGGTTTCCCTGCAGTCCCATCGTCTTGGGGATGCGATTTCGAATCTCCCCGAGGTCGGCCGTCCAGTCCACGCTCAGGAACGGGGCACCGGTGTCAATCAGGTGCCCGAGCGAGCCAAGCGTTCCCCTTGAAAAAACGATCACGGGTGCCTTGCCATCCAGCCGGGAAACGATCTCGGCGATCCATTTACCGGAGGCGGCCTTGTAATGGGACGGCGGCAGGCAGCCGCCCATCGAGTCGAAAACCTGCACCGCGTCGGCTCCCGACTCGATCTGAAACGCCAGATAGTCGGCCACCGCGTCAGTCAGTTTTTCCATCAACAATTCAAACAGGGCGCGATCCTCGTGGTACAGCCGCCGGGCCAGCATGGTGTCTTGCGAATGGCCCCCGATCATGTAGTTGGCCAGCGTCCACGGCGAGCCGGCGAAGCCCAGCAGCGCCTGCCGGCCGCCCAGTTCCCGCTTGGTTTGGAGCAGCGCCTCGCGCGTGTAGGCCAGCCGCTCCCGCAGCCCGGAGGTGTTCAACCGCTCGATGTCGTGCCGGTTGCCGATCGTGAACTCCATCCGAATGCCGTTGCCGTCGGTGAAGCGGTACGGTTGGCCAAGCGCCTCCGGCACGACGAGGATGTCGCTGAACAGGATCGCGGCGTCCAGCGGGAAGCGCCGCAGTGGCTGCAGCGTCACCTCGGTGGCCAGGTCGGGGGACTTGACCAGCTCGAGGAAGGTATGTTTTTCTTTCAGCTTGCGGTATTCCGGCAGAGATCGCCCCGCCTGCCGCATCAGCCAGACAGGGGGGCGCGTGACCCCGTGGCCGTTGCAGGCGTCCAGGAATCGTTCCCGGCTGTTGATGGAGTCTTGAGTCATGGATGCGAGATGCGGGATGAGAAGCCGCTCCCGGGCAAGTTATCAGGAGACGCCCTCCGGCTCAATTGAACATTGCCCGTTTGCCTGCGCTTGGCCAAGCGGGAGGGGCTCAATCGGCGGGCCGCCGCTTGAGGCTCACCCCCTGTGTGGCGCCGTGGCGGGTGCGCTGGTCGTAGCCTTGGTCGATCTTGCGGTATTGCCTAAGGAGTGTGCTGGTGTTCTTCCGGATGTCGTTTTTCAGCTTGTCCAGCGAAAGGGAGGCGCCGCAGACGCCAAGGTATTTGTCAACCGCCTGGGCGGCCCGGAGCGCGATCTTCACGTGCCCCTCCTCGTGTCGCAACAGGTTGGCCCGGTAAATCCGCCACTGCGTTCGCAGCATCCCCGGCGCAGTCT
Organism: Verrucomicrobiota bacterium; assembly: GCA_014382705.1. GTDB lineage: Bacteria > Verrucomicrobiota > Verrucomicrobiia > Limisphaerales > UBA1096 > UBA1096. Next base: position 9,139 of record JACNJE010000023.1, read on the forward strand.
GGAAATCGGTCCAGCGCGGCGTCAACACCTTGATGTCGAGCAACACGGAGCGGCCGGACACGATCCAGACCTTGCCCCGCCGCTTGAGCTGGTAATCCCACGTGAGCGACCACTCCGTGAGGCCGTCGTACCGTTTGCCGTCATCCTTGTTGACCGGGCCGTTGCGGTCGATCATCTGCCGCAGCTCCTGCACGGAGGAACCGGTGACCGTGTAGGTCTCATTCCGTCGCTTCACCGTTGGCGATTCCGTGGCATTAACCGTTGCGAGGAAGCAATGCAGGATGGCAAATCTAGGCAAACGCACCACCACCGAGGCTACCCCCCGGGCGGCGCCCCCGCTAGCCTCGCGGTCAAGCGCAGCACC
>JACNJE010000075.1 GCA_014382705.1 Verrucomicrobiota bacterium
CTTGGCCAAGCGGAGGCGCTTTTTGAGGATCGAATTCCCGCTGGATTAACCGTGTAAGCCTCAGTATCTTTCCGTTGTGCCGCGAAAGATTCGAGAGTTGATTCACGATCTGCGGCGGGCTGGCTTTGTCATGGTCAAGGGTGGAAAAGGCTCACACTATAAGCTCCGCCATCCGAACCATCCCGGTTCTGTCAGGGTGAGTGGCCGCGAGGGCGATGACGCCAGACATTATCAGGAAGCCCAAGTGAAAGACGCCATTCGCAAAACAATTCGATGAAAGTTCAAGACCGATACCTCAAGTTCGTCAAGTGGGAGGAAGCCGATGCACTTTACGTGGGGTACTGCCCCGACTTGTTCCCGTTTGGAGGCGTTTGCCATGCGAAGACCGAAACTGATGCGTACAATCAACTGTGCGCCTTGGTTGAGGAGGAATTAGCGGAACTGGAGGAGCAAGGGAAACCTCTCCCCGAGCCCAGCACCCGGCCGATGCGCGAGGCACTCCCGGCCTGATTGTTGCGCTTGGCCAAGCGCTCAGGCCGACTGGGCCAGTTCTTCCTCGAAGTCGACGATCTCTTTGATCTGGGTGAGGAACCAGCGGTCGATTTTTGTGAGGTCGAAGATCTCGTCGATGGTGAAGCCGGCGCGCAGGGCGTGGCGCAGGAAGAACACGCGCTCGGCGTTGGGCACGCTGAGTTTTTGCGTGATGACGTCGCGCGGCAGGATGTCGCGGTCGCCATACACGTCCGGGCCAATGCGCCACGGTTTGCCGTCACCCCCGAGGCCGGATCGGCCGACCTCGAGCGAGCGCAGCGCCTTTTGCAGCGACTCCTTGAAGGTGCGACCGATGGCCATCGCCTCGCCCACCGATTTCATTTGCGTGTTGAGTGTCGGGTCGGCGGCGGCGAATTTCTCGAACGCGAACCTCGGCACTTTGACGACGACGTAGTCGATGGTCGGCTCGAAACAGGCCGGCGTCTCGCGGGTGATGTCGTTGCGAATCTCCTCAAGCAAATACCCCACCGCCAGCTTGGCCGCGAACTTGGCGATCGGAAAGCCGGTCGCCTTCGATGCCAGCGCGGAGGAGCGCGACACGCGCGGGTTCATCTCGATGATCGTCAACCGGCCGTTGTCCGGGTTAACGGCGAACTGGATGTTCGAGCCGCCGGTCTCGACGCCGATCTCACGGATCACCGCGAACGAGGCGTCGCGCATGATCTGGTATTCCTTATCGGTGAGCGTCTGCGTCGGGGCCACGGTGATCGAGTCGCCGGTGTGCACGCCCATCGGGTCGAAATTCTCAATGGAACAGATGATGACGCAGTTGTCGGCGTGGTCGCGCATGACTTCCATCTCGAATTCCTTCCAGCCGAGGAGTGACTCCTCGACGAGCACCTCGGTGACTGGCGACAAGTCGAGGCCGTGCCGGATCATTTCCTCGAACTCGTCTCGGTTGTACGCGATGCCGCCGCCGGTGCCGCCGAGCGTGTAGGCCGGGCGGATGATGAGGGGAAATTTCCCGATGTCCCCGGCGATCTCCACCGCCTCCTCGAGCGTGTGCGCCACGCCGCTGGACGGCACGTCGAGGCCGATCCGGATCATGGCGTCCTTGAATAATTGCCGATCCTCGCCGCGTTCGATCGCGTCGGCGTTTGCGCCGATCATCTCGATGCCCAAGCGCTCCAGCACGCCGCTGCGGTGCAGCGACATCGCGGTGTTAAGCGCGGTCTGCCCACCGAGCGTCGGCAGCAGGACGAGCTTCCCGCCCGCACCGCCCAGCTCGATGGCGTCGAGTTCGCGAACGATGATTTTCTCCACGCACTCCGGCGTGATCGGCTCGATATAGGTGCGATCAGCGAACTCCGGGTCGGTCATGATGGTGGCCGGGTTGGAATTGACGAGCACGACGCGGTACCCCTCCTCCTTGAGGGCCTTGCACGCCTGCGTGCCGGAGTAGTCGAATTCGCACGCCTGCCCGATGATGATCGGGCCGGCGCCGATGATTAAAACCGTATTGATGTCAGTGCGCTTCGGCATCCAAGTGGCGGCAACGTAAACCAAGCTGCGCCCGGCGTCGAATCTTCACGGAAACGAATTAAACGCAGAGGCCGCAGAGACACAGAGAGCCGCAGAGGGAAAAGAACACAGATTATTTTTCTAAACCCTAAATACTAAAATTTAAATACGGGACAAATCCCAATTCCGAATTCAAAAATCCGTGTCCAAAAATGATCCTGAAACTCCTTTTAAATCCTGAAAATCTGCGTCCCAACTAAAACTACGACCCTGTTTTGCGGAGGGATTGGCCGAGGAGAAAACCGAGCCATGCACCGAGCAGGCAAAGCGCGACCGACAGCACCACGTTCCCACCGGCCTTCATCCACGCCTGCTGTTCCATCAGCTCAAACGTCTGCAGGCTGAAGGCGGAGAACGTCGTGAAGCCGCCGCAGAAACCGGCCATCAAAAACAGCCCAGCCGGGCGGCTGCGCTGCTCCGCGTCGAACAGCCCGGCGCAGAGGCCGATGACCAGCGAGCCGAGGACGTTGGCCAGCAGCGTGGCGTACGGAAAGGTCTCAAACCGCGCCAGCGCCTGGCCAAGCCCATACCTTCCCACGCTGCCCAGCGCACCGCCCAATGCCACCATCAACCACGTCATCGCCGCGCCGACTATAGCAACTGCTCGCGCAGAAGCATCTCCCGAATCGCGTCCTCGCTCGAGCCGAGCTTGGCCGCCGACGCGAACAGGTCGTCCACCGCGACCGGATACCAGTTGCGCTTGGCCGGATCCGCCAACCCAACGACGTTGAACGGCTCGATCACTTCGCGAACCTTCGCCAACACCTCCTCACGCTTGGCCAAGCGCGCAACCGACGCGCAGATCTCGCGGGTCGCCGGGCCGAACTCCGGATGCGCGTACAGCAAAAACGACCCGGCCAACTCCGGCTTGGCCAGGCGATGCGCCGTCTCCGAAAAACTCACCACCGCGAAGTAAAGCTGCGTAAGCGCCGCGAACAGCTCGAAGTCGCCCATGCTCGCGTATAGCGCGCCGACGAGCCGCGACACCTGCTCCAGCTCGGCGATCGTTTGCCGCTCGTAGTCGGCCGGGGCGATCCCGCCGCCGAGCAGCTTGGCCAAGCGCTGAATGCCGAGCAACGTCAGCGGAAACCCAGTCGACAACAGCGGATCCACAAACCCGGCTGCCGACGGCAACATCGCCCAGCGTGCGCCGGTGATTTGCCCGCTGCAAAACGACAACTCCGGCGCAAACACAAAGCCGCCCACCGGCTTGGCGGCGGCGAACTGCTTGGCCAGCGACGGCAGCTTGGCCAGCAGCCGTTGCCAGCCGGGCTCGCCCTCGGCCAAGCCCAGTTCGGTGGCTCGCGCGCGGGTCGCCGCCACCCCGGCGCTGGTGATGCCGTTGTTGAATTTCAGCACCCACACCCAGCCGCCGTCGAACACGTGATGCACCGCCGCCGACTCCACCGGGTACGGCGCGCCGCCCGCGCTTGGCCAAACGCCGACGTTTTTGAAATGCGCAAACAACCCGCTCGTCGCCGGCATGAGCGGCAGCTCGCGCTTGGCCAAGCCCAGCGTGCGGTGCAGCCAGCCGCGCGGCCCGGTGGCGTCGATCACGAAATCGGCGCGGAACGTCACCGGCTCGCCATTGCGCTGGCCGGCTAGCGTTACGCCGTCCGGCTGCTCGTCAAAAATCGTCAACTCAGTTTGGTCAAAATAATCGACGCCGAGCCGCTGCGCCTCGTTGGCCAAGTGGGGGTCGAAGTCGGCGCGAAACCAGTGCGTGTCGGCCACCTCATCGCGCGGGCTGGCGGCGACGAGCAGTTGGTTTCGCCGCTGCTCGTCGTCGCAAAACGGGTGGCCAAGCGTGTGGTGGAAAAAGGAAAATCCGCGCTTGAGGCCGCAGCCGATTTCCGGGTGCTCGCGCTGCCAGTCGCCCCAGCGGCGGAACGGCAAAAGCTGTGGCAAGTCGTACTTCTCGGCAATTTGTTGAAGGAACAGGTTGGCCAGCGGCGTGGACGACTCGCCGATCGCGAAGCGTGGATGCGAGCCGCGCTCGATCAGCGCCACCGACCGGCCCAGCCGCCGAGCCACCATCGCCATCAGCGCCCCGCCAAACCCGCCCCCCACAACCGCGATGTCCGCTGTGTGTTGCATTCAATGCACCGCCCCGCCGTTGAGGTAAACGCGCGGCAAGCGACTGCGCCAAGCGGTGAGCACCTCATAGGAGACTGTGCCCTTCCAGGCGGCAAGATCGTGCGCAGTGATTTCGCATTCGCCCTGCTGCCCCATCAGCACGACCTCGTCCCACGCGACCGCTTCCGGAATGCCGGTCACGTCCACCATCGTCGAGTCCATCGCGTTCGCGCCGATGATCGGGGCGCGTTTGCCACGCACCAATACATGGCCCGCGTTGCGGACGCGTGGGTAACCATCTCCGTAGCCAAGCGGCAGCACGCCGATCCGCCGCTCACCCGGCGCTTGGTAGTGCAGTCCGTAGCCGACATTGTCACCGCGGTGAATGTCGCGCACGGCAGCGAGCCGTGTTTTCAATGTGCCTACCGGATGGATGCCGTCGATGCGCCGGCAAACCGACGACGGATACACACCCAGCGGCAGCAGCCCCAGCCGCACCATGTCGAGGTGCGCCTGCGGCAAATCGAGAAAACCGCCGGAGTTGCAGAGATGCCGGCATCCAGCCTCCAGCCCGGCCCGCTCGACCGCACTGCAGGCGGCGCGAAATCGGCTGATTTGTTGGTGTGCGAACGACTTGTCCATCTCGTCCGACATCGAGAAATGGCTGAACAGGCCGTCAAGCCGCAGTCCCGGCAGCGCGACGATTTTTTCAACCAAACCGAGTGCGGCGTCCCACCGCGCGCCGTAACGGCTCATGCCCGTGTCGATTTTCACGTGCACCGGCAGCGCTTGGCCAAGCGCCGCCGCCAAGCGGCTCGCGCCCTCGGCGGCAGGGGCATTGCCTATGGCCAGCGACAGGCCAAGCTCGAGGCAGGCCGGCAGCTCCGATTCCATCCGCTCCCCCATCAGCAACACCGGCGCGGTGATGCCGGCGTCCCGCAACTCGGCCGCCTCATCCAGATTGCTGACAAGCAGACACGTCGCTCCCTGGCAAAGCGCGACACGGGCAACCTCGACCGCCCCGTGCCCGTACGCGGCGTCTTTGACCACCGAGCCGATCGCCAAGCCGGCCGGCGCGTCGGCGCGGATGAGCCGAAAGTTCTCCGCCAGTTGTCCAAGATCCACCTCCAGCCAAGCGGGGCGAGTGGGTCGGTTGATCGGTTGTCCGGTGGCGTCACTCATTGCCGGGTGGCCAGAGGCTCTCGCCGATGTCGGGCCGGAAGTAGCTGCCGAGACATCGGATTTTTCGGATGTTTTCGTTGGCCACAGCGAGCGCCGCCGACCGATCGGAGCCGACCGCCACCACGTCGGCAACCCGGTGGCCGGTCGCGAGCAGGCTGCCACCGTCGCCGGACGCGACCTCGTTCCACCACACGTCGCAAGTCAGCTTGCCGTCGAGCGTCACCGGCACGGTTGGCCCCTCGAGTTGCACGAACGGGTAGCCGTAGCCGGCCAGCGTCATCGACGCGCCGAACTCGCGCCCGGTGCGGAACCGCACCCCCGGCGGCTCGCCGCTGGCCAGGCGCATCAGCAGGGCAACAGGGTGCTCGAGCATCCGCAGGATCATCGGCGTGGCGGTGATTCCGAGGCGGATGTTGTACTCGATCGCGTGCCATTGGCCGTCGCAAAAAATACCGGTCGCCTGGATCGGCCCGGTGTAGCCAGTCTCGGCGAACCACGGCTTGAGCGGATGAAGCAGCGCCTTGGCCAAGCCGTACCTGTCGGCGGGGTCGGCCTGGGCCAGGCCGCCCAACGGCCCGCCGGCGACGATGCCCATGTTGCCGGCGTGGGCGCGTTTGTATTCCTGATTCGTCACCAGCGAGTACACCTCGCCGTTGGCCACGAGCGCGATGTGGCCGGCCTCGCGGCGGCCGAGGTATTCCTGCAGGAACACCCCCTCGTCGTAGTTTACGCGCTCGAGCCAGGCGCGACTGTCGCCGTGGGTCTCACACACGATCGTGTGCACCGGGCTGTTGGGAGAACATAGCGGGTTTTTGATGACGAAGGCACGCGGGTTGCAGTCGAGAAACTCAAGCGCGGCGAGCCGGGTGTGCGCAACGTGCGCCGCCGGGAACGGCACGCCGTATCTCTGGCAAAGCTGCCGGGCAAAATCGCGGTCGCGCTCGATCCGCATCGCTTCGCCAGTCGGCGAAAAAACGGCTGCGCGGCTGCCGAGCAGCGACCCAGCCCAGGGTGCCTTGGCCCAGTCGATCGACATCGGGACGACGAGATCAACCGATTGGCGCTCAATGAGATCGGCCAGCGATTCGGTGCTGGCCAGGTCGTGCGTTGGCCCGGCGAAAGCAGGGGCGTCGTGGGCGTAATCGCGCGTCAGCGCGCACGACACTTCCGCGCCGTCGTCGCTGAGAATCTGCATCACCGCCTGTGCAAACCCACCGACGCCGAGCACCATGATGTGCGGCTGCCTGACCACTCCTTCGGGCAAAGCTAGCAGAAAGCTGAGCCGGCTCCAAAGTGAATGCGCGTTGCGCTTGGGTGCGGGAGGGGCAAGTTCCACCTTGCCCCATTTTGAAGTTCTTTTGGGACGAGGTGGAACTCGTCCCTCCCGGAAAGATCCCGGCGAGGCACGTGCGCGCCCACTTTCCTGATATTTTAATGGTCTCGCGTTGCGCTTGGGTGGGCGGGGCGATAGCGTCGGCGGCCGCATGATTCAACTGACTCGCACCGTTTTTTTGGTCACCGTTTTTTTGATTGCGCTTGGCCAAGCGGCCGGGGCGGAGGCCAACCGCAACGTGACGCTGCGCGGCGGTCTGCAAAATGCGCGCCTCCAGTTCGAGCAAAAGAAGACGGGGCGCGTAGCGTTCGTCGGCGGGTCGATCACGCAGATGAACGGCTACCGACCGATGGTCAGCGACTGGCTGCGGGCGCGGTTCCCCGAGACCAGGTTTGAATTCATCAATGCCGGAATCTCCTCGACCGACTCACAGACGGGGGCGTTCCGGCTGGGCGACCATGTGCTGGCCAACGGGCGGATCGACCTGTTGTTCGTCGAGTTTGCCGTGAACGACGACCAGGACGCGCAGCACTCGCGGCGCGGCTGCATCCTCGGGATGGAGGGCATCGTCCGGCAGATGCGGCTCCGGCAGCCGTTGTGCGAATTGGTGGTGACGCATTTTGTCAATCCGCCGATGCTCAAGCAGATTCAGTCCGGCGAAGTGCCGCCGTCGATCGAGGCGCATGAAGATGTGCTCCGGCATTACAACGTGTCGTCGGTGTACCTCGCGCGGGAGGTGGCCGACCGGATCGCCGCCGGCAAACTGACCTGGGCGCAGTACGGCGGCACGCACCCGAAGCCGGCCGGCAACGCGGTGGCGGCCAAGTTGATCGGCGAGCTGCTGGATCGCCGCTGGGCCAAGCCGCTGCCGGTTGGCTCGCGCAACGCCAAGGTGCCCGCTTCCAACACCAACGCGCCCCGAAGTATTCCCACTCCCAGCGGGAGAGGATTAGGGAGAGGGAGAAAGCCCAGCATCTCAAATCGCATCAGCCTGAACGGTTCAACACAAAGCACTTTGCCCACACGGTTTTTACTAAAGGTAAGGTCGTTCATGTTCCCAATGGCTCTCCCTCTCCCTGCCCTCTCCCGCTGGGAGAGGGTATGGCGCAACGTCCGCGTGACGTAACATCTGCGCCTGCGGAAGTTGGCTCGCGCAACGCCAAGGTGCCCGCTTCCAACACAACGCGCCCCGAAGTATTCCCTCTCCCAGCGGGAGAGGGTTAGGGAGAGGGAGAAAGCCCAGCATTTTAATACGCATCAGGCTGAACGGTTCATCACAAAGCGTTTTGTCCATGCGGTTTTTGTTAAAGAGTAAGATCATTCATGCTCCCAATCGCTCTCCCTCTCCCTGCCCTCTCCCGCTGGGAGAGGGTGATTGCTGCGATCCTTTCTGCACTCGGCGATTAAGAGCCTCCCAAATCATCCTTCGCACCATTTCCTTGTCCGACCGAATTCGGCTGTTCCAAAATCGCATGACCTCAATTCCCTGCTTCTTCAGTCGAGTGTCCCGGAGTTGGTCCTGTTTTTGTCTATTCGGATACCCGTGCCCCGACCCGTCCAACTCGATCGCCAACTTGGCTTCGTTGCAAAAGAAATCGAGCACGTAAGGCCCGACGGGATGCTGGCGTCGAAACTTGAACTTTGAAAACCGCTTTGCCCGGAGCCAACTCCACACTTCCTTTTCAGCCCAGGTTTTGTTGTGGCGCAACGCCTTTGCTCGAGCGGTTTGAACTGGGGATTGTTTGTTCATTTCGCGACCCCTCTCCCTCACCCTACCCTCTCCCGCTGAGCGAGGGAATACTTGATCCTGCGTCTGGTTCTGTGAATGCGCGTTGCGCTTGGGCGGGCGGGATTATTGATATTTTGGGAAAGTCGCCCTTTCCCATAACCAATTGAAGTCCCTATTGTCATGCTTGGGTTCAATGCGCCCCCATTTATCAATCGGTATTTTATTTGCCGGATCGGTTTCATCTTCAGACCACTTTCGATGGTCGCTGTGCCCGTCTGCAAAAGAAATTATCGCTCCATTTTTATGCCGGAAACCTGGATGTTCGGCAATTGCAAACCGCCCTGTTTTCTTAAATATGATATAAGATTGACTGGCACTATACCCAGCCGGATGCTCAATGAATATAAAAACCCCCGACGGCCCTAAGGGATGATAATTAAATTCGGTTACTCTGGAGAAAAATTCAGATCGAAACTTTGCTTCAATTCGGTATTCTCTATGAGTGCTTTGGTAAACAAAAAAATTCATACCGTAAGATAGTATTTCTGTCAAAGATACGCCATCAGCCTTAATGCGATACTTATCACTCGGACATTTGTAAACACTCGTTGATTGTATATACGGCCACATGCGATATTTCTTTAACCCTGAAATATCTGTAGCTTGCTTAATCCTCCATTTAGAAGCAAGCCGGTTGCTGTAAAGATAACCGGGGTACCCTCCAAACATAGCCCAAGTGTACATGATGTTATCCGGGTCAGTTGGAGCGATATCTGTTATGCTGGACATACTCCGACCATCGTTATCCGATGCATAAGCCGAATACCCGACTGACAGTTGACGCTGATTATTTAAGCAAACCACCTGATTAGCCATCGACTTGGCTCGTGCCAACCCGATGGAAAGTAAACCCGCCAATATCGTAATAATCATAATAACCACCAACAATTCAACCACCATAAAACCCTGACCGCATTACGTTATGCTTGTCTTCAACAACA
>JACNJE010000022.1 GCA_014382705.1 Verrucomicrobiota bacterium
AACTTATACACAATAAGTTAAGTCGCCGAAAACCTTTTTTGATGAATAATGCAGGCTAAGTCATTCCGCGTGGATCCGAACTTATGGAAGATGGTTCTAGCGGAGGCGAAATCGTCTGACAAACGGCCAACGGATGTCATCAATGAAGCGTTGGCCCGGCATTTGGGAGGTGTGATTCGAGGTAAGTTGGACTTGGGCAATGAGAAACTGATTGAGTTTTTAACCCGACTGGATGTGGTGACGGAAGAGTTGGGCCAGATGAAGGGAGATTTGTCTCATTATGAATCAAAGAGTTGAAAACGAACTGCGCGACATTCTTGATGACTTGGAAAAACTGGGGCAAGGCGAGAATGAGTTGATCTCAGCTTGCCTGAAACAGGATGGTATCCAAGTCCCACGCCGCGGGTTTTCTTACAGGGTTATGATTCTCGGGGTGTCGATCGTCTGTATTTGTTGTTATGTGCTTTACCATGCGGGGCAGCGTTTCGCAGACGATTTGCTGGTCACGGTGGAGCGGGACATCCCGGCGTACATCAGCCCGGGCGGCACACTCTGTTTCCCGGCACAGATACAGGTCAAACATGGCAATAAAATCATCGAACGCTGGCATTGGGAATACGGCGAGTACGGCGAACTTAACAACTTCATTCAGCGTTATGCTGTGGTGACGAATACTCTGCCACTTACAGTCACTTGTTATCGGCAGGCGAAAAAGTTTGTCAGATACAATCCCAATTTGAAACCCATACCCAAGTCGATCGTTTGGTCGTGCGTGGTGGACACCAGCATTCGCTATGGTGTGGTGGATGAGCAAAGCCGCAACCACGGCCTGTGGATTGAGTTTGTGGAAAACCAACCGGCATCGGCGGAACTCTGGAATCACGGCCATCAAGTCGGCTTGGCAAAGTGCGATGCTGATGGGGAGTGGCGTATGCTCGCCAAGGTGTCTGAGTTTGAGTTGCCAAGCAATCCAGTCGCAAGTTGGAGTGAGATCAACGAGGGTTACTACAATCTTGATTATGCCAAGACCCTTGTTGGTGTGGAACACGAAATGATCCGGCACGACTTGACTCTAGCTCTGTTGTTGAAACCGACGCTCTCGAATAAAGTTGAGTCGGATGAAAAACCGATTGGCCAAAACGGAATCTGAACCTCAACGCTCGGTCGGCCGATAGGTGCGCTTGGCCTTGGCCAGCACTTCCTCGCGGGTGAACGGCACTTTTCTCAGCTTTTCCTCGGCAAACAGCGGCGCTTGGTCGGTGTGGTGCGGTGAGTCGGGATTGCCGGGGTTGCTGCCGAATTGGTTGATCGCCCAGGCTCGCAGCTTGCCGTCTTTGTCCCACTCGACGAATTGAAAAAAGCAGTCGCCGGCCCGTCCTGCGAGGGTGCCGTCTCCCCGCGGTCGGCCATAGATGGCGCGAAGCGTGTCGGGGCCGCCGCCGAGCGGGAGGTCTTTGTCGCCGCGAACGAGGCGGTTGACCTCGCCCCACTCAACGTCGATCCGGCCAAACTGTTTGCGCAAACCCGCCGCTGCCTGCCGGAGTTGCTCGAGCGTTCGATCGTGCCCGGTTTTCAGTTTGCTCGAGTTTGACCTTGGCCGAAAGGTCAGCAGAACAAGCGCTGCGGAGCGGTTGTCTTTTGTCATATCACCGTTCCATTGACGCAGAAGGTCGATCTCCTTTTTCAACTCGCTGTTGCCGGCTTGCGCCGCGACGAAGTCGGCGACTTGACGACGCAATTCCGATTGCTCCGAGTAGAGCTTGTCGTATTTGTAGCGGAAAAATTCGTCGTGCGTGATCGACTCGTCGCCGCCGTACAGTTCAACCGCCCGGCGGGCGCGGTTGGTCATCCATTTTTCGATGCCGTAGTTTTCCGTGAACGCCGACTCGTCCGGGTTGTCCTCACCGAGGCTCGTTTGGAACGGGTCGCTGTTGCAGTTTTGAATGAAGCCGGATTTTGGATTCTCAACGATCGGCAGTTCGTCGAACGGCCGGTACTTGGTCCACAGCGTGTCGCGGATGTTGCCGGGGACGGTGCCGCTCCAGTCGTGGCCGTCGGCGCGCTCCGGCAGCAGGGCGTTGTAGACGAAAAACAGGTTCCCGTTGCGGTCGCCGTAGCCGGTGTTGAACATCGGCAGCGCGTGCAGGCGCAGCGCGTCCTTGAATTCATCCAGATTCCGCGCCCGGCCCATGCGATACCACTGCTCGATCTGCCGGAACTCGTCCATGCCGGCGTAGCGGATCGCGTAGACTTTCCCGCCGACGCGCATCGCCGGGCCGTGAACCGAGCGCAGCACCTCGCGATTAACCGTCCACCGGAAGTTGCGCCAAAGCCGAACCTCGAGCGGTGCCAGCCGCCGCTCCAGCTCGAGCCATTCGCCGTCGACCTTGTATCGGTTTTCATTTTCCGGGTGGAGTTCCAACTCGAACACATCGACGAGATCCGGCTGGTTGACCGTGTGTCCCCAGGCGATCTGCTCGTTGTGCCCGAGGAAGATGACCGGCGAGCCGGGAAACAGGCCGCCGTAAATATTTTGCCCCTCCTCGCTGATGAGGTGCGCCTCGTACCACGTCGCCGGGCCGGTCCACGGCTGGTGGGAGTTGATGCAGACGCGCGTCGCTTGGTCGGCGGAGCGGGTTGGCCCGACGGCGATAAAGTTCGAGCCAAGCGGGAGTTGGCCCGGATTCCAAACGTTGGCCACGGACGGCGGCTTGTTGGCGTCGGCCATCAGCCGCGACAGCGTGTGGTGCAGCCCGAACATCATCGGCAGCTTGTGGATGGCGCCGGCCACGAGATCCTCCGGCTTGGCCGGCCAAAGGTTGCGCTCGAGTTTCCCCGGGTGCCGGCTGGCGTACAGGTTCAAGCCGTCTGTGTACGCTTGGCAAACGGCGCGAAACCGGGGCTCGAGCGTGGCGTATTTTTCGTCCAAGCCATCCCACAGCCGGATCAGGCGCACGTAGTAATCGTTCGGCGCCGCCTCCAGCCCCGCCACCGAGGCCAGCTTGCCGCGCACGGCGAGGAGCACGGTCTGGATCGTCTCGAAGTCATCCTCGGCGTTGGCGTAGGCCAGGCCGTGGGCGGTGTCGGCATCCGTCTTGCCGAGGATGTGCGGGATGCCCCACTCGTCGCGGATGATCTGCACGTCGTACTTCGCCGCTTGGCCAAGCGCGGCGGAAAAATCGGCCGCCGGTTTCATCGCGAACAGCCGGTCGGCCACGCCAAACGTCCCGCCGCCGACGAGCAGTGCCGTCAACACCGTGAACGCCGGTTTTTTGTACAGCGCATCCAGCAGCCACGCCGGGCTGACGAGCAAAAACTGGACGTCCTCCGTGAACGCCGGTTTTTTCCCCTCGATGCCGTGACCGACGAACTGCCCGGCCCAGGCCAGCACAAACACCGTCAGCGATGTCGCAAACAGCGGCAACGGACTCGCCTCGACGCTGATGCTGAGCACGCTCGCCGCCAGCCCGAAGTACAGCATCCCGACCAAGCTGCCGATCGACAGGAACAAATAATAAACCGAAACCAAGCCGATGAAGACCGCCCCGGCGTTGAGCGTGACCGAAAGCTCGTCGCCAAGCGCCGTCGGAATCTTGATGCCCCAAAGCAGCCCGACCAGGCTCAACGCGATCAACGGCACGCAGGCGAAATGAATCCAACGGTTCGTCGAGTCTTGGTGAAACGATTCGTATCGGGCGATCAATTTTTCCTGCCGGGTCATGTCATCGGTGAACAGCGGAGCGTAGCAGCCCGCCCGCGCTTGGCCAAGCGGGGGGACGGCGGGTCGGCTTATTTTGCGCCGAGCGCGGGGAGGAGAGCGGCCGGGTCTTTCCGGCCCGCCCACGCGATGCCGCGCAAGACGATGGCTCGAAAGAGCGGATCGTCGAGCGTCCAGGTGTAATGCCCGGTGATGCTGGCGAACACCCGGCCCTGCTGCTTCTCGAACGTCCACATCATCGGCCGGTCTTCGCCGTCGATATCGCGCGCCGTGGCGAGCAGATGCAATTGGGTCAAGTCGCCGATCATCGGCCAGTACGGCTCGTCGAGGAACGGGATTTCGCGCGGCAGATTGGCGGTGACCGGGTGCGCCGGGTCGGTGATCTCCAGCGTGAACGGCATGTGCCGGTACTGGACGGTTCCCGGCTGGGCGGCCAGGCCGATGCGCTTGGCCAGCCGGGCCGGGGCGCGGTCCTCGATGGCGGCGGAGTGCAGGATGACCAGCCCGCCGCCGCGCGATTGAAACGCGTCCAGCTCGGCGTAACGGGCATCCGACCAGTCGTGGTTCCAGTAGTAAAACACGATCACATCGGCGGTTTTCAACTGGGCCGAATCCGGCCAAAGCCACGCCTCGCTGACGGTCGCGGCGGGTGCCTTGGCCAACAGGGCACCCCAGCTTTTTTGCCACGCCGGGTAATCGTGCTGGCCCGGGCCGTGATCCTGCTTGGAGGCGACGAGAACGATGTTCAGCGGCGGGCCGGCTTGGCGCGGTAACGGCCCGAGCCGGTCGAGCACGTCGGCGAGTTCCCGCTTGGGCGGCTCGTACAAGAGGAACGTCAGCAGGTCGTTGACCTGTTTTTCGTTGAGGTTCGCGATCAGGTTCGGCGGCATCAACGACACGCCGAGCGGCCGCCGAGCGCGGACATCGGCCGGCTCGACGAGGGTCTCCTCGCCGTTGGCGGAGGTGACGCGGAGCCGGGCGTTGCCGTGATCGCGCACGAAGCCCACCAACTCCCGGCCGTCGCGCAGGCTGAGTTGGGTGCCGACGTAGTCCGGGTTGATCGTCGTGCCCGGCTCACGGAGCTCGCGCAGCAGCGACGCCGCGTCGAACGCCGGGAGGTTGCTCAAGTCCGGCCCGCTGCCGCCGCCCTCACCCCGGATGCGATGGCAGGTGGCGCAAAGCAGTTGCTGGCTGAAAAACAGGCCGCGTCCCGTCTCGTAGTCGCCCGGCCGGAAGTCGCGCTTGGCCAAGGCCGGCTCGGCGGCGGGCGCGCTTGGCTGCCAACCGGGGAACCGGGCCAGGCGCAGGTCGTAATCCAAATGTACCGTGAAGCCGGCGCCACCCGCGCCCGGCGCCTTGACGCCGTCGAGGCCAAGCGCGTAATGCCCGCGCGCCGGGTGCGGCTCGGTGGTGAGCGTGAGCGTGTCGCCGCTTCGGTTCAGCGCAGCGCCGGTGACACGAATCGTCCCGGTCGGTTGCGCCTCCTGCTGCCGCACGACGGCGTACGGCGGCTTGAGCACCTCGAGATGATCGGCGGCGCGGACCGACTCGCCGTGCCGGATCGGCTGGGCCAAGTTGGCCTGTGCGACGCGCGCGTCCACGGGGCGGTCAAACCGCACCGCGACCGTGGTCGGGCTGAGCGGGACGACCTCGCGCGGCTGTGGCGCGGCCGGGTCGGCGTAGCGGATGCGAAACAGTTTGCCTTCGCCGCCGGGGCCGGTGCCCCAGTCCGGCAAACCGCTGTGGCAGCTCACGTACAGGTCTCCGGCGGGCGAGATGGCGACGTCGGTGGTGAGCATCGAGAGGCAGGCGAACAGCACCGGTTCACCGCTGTAGCTTGGGCCGGTTTTTTTCAGCGGCACGCGCCACAGCTTGCCGCGCGACTCGCCGGCGACGATGGCGTTTCCGGCCCACCACGCCGGCCCAAACAGCCCCTGCGCCGGCCCGGCCGGGAGCGGTGTCGGCGACCCGCTGTCGGGCCGGAGAGCGGCGTGCGGTTCGTTGAACACAAAGCCGCACGTGCTTTGGTGTTGCGGCCCGAAACTGGTGGCTGGCGGTTCGCTCACCTGGCCGGGCAGCCAACGCTCGTGGCGCGGCGGGAAGCCGTAATGCTTGCCGGGCCGGATGTGGTTCAACTCGTCGAGCGGGTTGCCGTTCGGGCACCACGTCTCGCCCTCCTGATCGCTCATGAACAGGTCGCCCGCTTGGTTGAAGGCAAACTGGTACGGCACGCGAACGCCGGTGGCAAGCGTCTCGAGCGCGCCGGTTTTGGCGTGCCACTTTTGCACGGAGCCGCGCTGGCCAAGCGGGTCGTAAAGCGAGACTTCGGCTTGCGGGTCGGCCGGGATGTTGCGGCCGCGCTTGGCCAGCCAGTCGCGCTCGGCGTCGGTCAGTTGCCCGGCTTTTTTGAGGCGATACGGATTGGCGTAGTTGGCGGTGAGCAGGCCGAAAAACAGGTTGCCCTCTGCGTCGAGCGTGACGCCGGTGGCGTCCACGTTTCCGGAGGCGACGTCTTTTCCGGGCCAGTCGTTGACGACGATTTTTTCCGAGTCGGCTTGGCCGTCGCCGTCGGTGTCGCGGAGCAGCGAGATTTTGCCACTCGAGGAGACGATCAGCCCGCGCGTGCTCCAAGCCATGCCGACCGGCACGGTGAACGGCACGCGATCCCACCAGACGGCGGCCGTGTCCTCCAGCCCGTCGCCATCGGTGTCGCGGAGCCGCCAGATCTTGCCGTTGTAGCCCAGCGCGGTGAGGGAGCCGTCCGGCGCGAAGCGCAGATTGTTGCAGTTGGGCAGGCGCACCGGCAGTTCCTCGACCACAAACCCGGGCACGAGCAGACGCACAACCGGCGATGTTTCCCGGTCGCCCAGCAAGGCAGGGGCGGCCAGGGCCAAGACGGTGAGCGATGTCAGCGGAGTCTTCATGATCGACCGTTGCGAAACGATCGTCCAGCCGGGAGGGATGAGGAAAGAAAAATCAGTCCCCGACCTTGAAGTCAAGCGTGACGTGGCTGGGGATAAACGCGTCATCGGGGCGCTGGACCCGGTCGACTTCGAACGGTCGCGCCACACTGTTTCCGGCCAGATCCTCCAGCCCGGTCCCGACCACGACCCGGTAGTCGCCGTCTTTCCACGCTCGGCTCGGGACAAACGCCCATTGTCGCTCGGCGTCCCGGACGTGAACCTGGCCCTCAACTGAATGCTTCCCGGCGTCCTCGATCCAAAGCAGGCGCTGGAGGAGTGCGTGATCCAATGGCTCGGGAAAATCGAGCGTCAACGGGCTTGTTGAGCCCGCCTCCGGGGTGGTGATGTTCCAACGGGCCGGGGAGGGCATCTCCACGTCCGGGGCGGTCACGCCAAATTGTTTCGTGAAGCCGTGCCTGAGGGGCGCGCCGTTCGCATCCGGCCAGGTGGCGTCAACCTTGAGCGTGTACGCGTGGCCTTCCTGCAGCACCGGGCCGTCCTGTTCGCGGGGCAGCAGCCCGCTCTTGATGCGCCCGGGATCGAACAGGAGGGTGAGCCGTGTGCCGTCCGGGTTCCACAACTCCTCGTCCACCTCGAGGAACGGGAGGTCGATTTTTTCATTCTGCGCGTTGAGCAGGTGGATGTGGCGGTAGGCGCGGCCCTGGCTCATCGGCGCGGAGAAGTGCAGATAGAATTTGAGCAGATTCTCGGGCAGCGCGTTGGCGGTCGGGCAGACTTGGCTCACGATGGTTTCCCGCTGGGCCGGCGGCGCCTCGAGCCGAAGGGTCGCCACGATGGCACCGGCCGTGGCGGACTCGAAGACGGCATGATAATTGACCCCGGCCTGCAACGGGAAAATCGGCTCGAATGTCAGGAGGTTGTTCACGACCCGAAAAGAGCCTTGAACCGGCGGCAGGTTCCTCCAGTCCACGCCGGGTGCAGTCTCGGCATGGACATGAAAGATGCGCTCCCAGTCGGCTGGTTCCGATGCGTCCGGCTTGGCCAAGCCGCCGGACGACGCCCGGGACAGGTCGACTTCGATCACCGCTTGGCCTGACTTGCCTGAGCCCTTGGCCAAGCGGATGAAGCTGTCCGGCCTCGTGGATTCGTTGGTGCAGCCAAGCTGCAACACCAGGGCGATGGGACAAAGCGCCGCCGCGAACCGGTGCCGGGGAGGTCTCACGGGAGCCGGACGGCCTCCAGGTTGAGGCCTTCGCCATCCGTGCCACGAACGACCAGCGCGTGTTGGCCGTCCAACTCGGCCAACTGGCGGATCTCGGTCCAGTCCGCAAGCGTCTCATACGGCACGCCTTTGGTTCCGCCCCCGGGGACTCTCTCGGTGATGCCCTTGTAGTTGCCGAGTTTCTCGGTGGTGATTTTCATCACTCCGCGGCTGCTGTTGGCCATCAGCAGATGATCCCTGCCGTTTTTCCTGTAGACGATCATGTCGATCGGGCGGTTGCGGTTGCCCAGTTCCGCGATGGTTTCCCCCACGACACTTGAGCCCGGCTTAAGCTCCACCATCGGGATTTTCACGAGAGGCGTGCAGGTGTAGGCGGCGAGAATATGGGGGGCGCCATCAATGTCGTAGCTGACGAATGTGCGGACCGGGGAGGAGGTTTCATACCGGCCGTGCGCCCCGTGGAAAATTCTCACCCCCGTGCCGTTGTGGGACCCTTCAAACGGAAAGGGGAGGGTCCGCAGCGTCGAGGAAAACTCCTCGTTGGAGAGACCCGCGACGATCACCTTGCCCTTGACGAAGGCGAGGTCCGTGATCGATTCCATTCGCTGGTTTCGACGTCGCCGGCCCTGGCCGGTTTCCTGGTCGGCGGGGGCGTTTGGCAGCTTGGCGACGGCGTGTTGAACATCCTTCAGCGGCAGAACCCGCAGCTTGCCGCCGGGACGGACGGACACAACGGCCGCGTTGGCGCCGGCGCCCTGCCCGCGCACGACCGACAGGTAGGCGGTCTGCGAGGCGGTGTCGACGGCCAGGTCAACGATCCGGACCTGATCCGCCGACGCGCCCAGGACAGCGGCCACCTTGGCGTTCAATTGCTCGACCTTGAAGCCGCCGGCGGCCTTGTCGGTCGGCTTGGTTGCGGTCTTGATGGCGATGATGGAGGCCGCCTTCGGGTCGGAGACAAACAAGACCCCATCCGGGCCGGTGGCCAGCGGCCCGATGGACTGGAGCCGGACATCCCCCTTTTGATACGGGGCTGCGACGGGTGTTGAAGCGAATATGCCCGCCAGCGTTGCGGCGAACAAACCGGCCAGGGAGCGTTGCATCGTTTTCATGGCTGATGTTCAGTTTAGGAAGTTCTTCAGGCGCAGCTTTCGGGAAAACCGGCGGGCCTGCAAGCCTTCATTCAACCTGTCACTGGAGCGACTGGTACAGTTGCTGAACACGGTCGAGATCAAGCCCGGCGGGCTTGGT
>JACNJE010000045.1 GCA_014382705.1 Verrucomicrobiota bacterium
CGCGGCAGTCAGCCGCAGCGACATCGCACTCGGCATTGAAGAAATCAGTGTCGATCAGACCGAACACATCGACCGCTGCATCGATGCCATCCGAGCCGCCGCGATCATGTCTGCGCTCAACATGAAGAGTCCTGCTCCCATGCCCAGTGTGAGAGGCACGATACGGGTCAGCCAAGCTTTGGCGTCGAAGTTGCCTTGGCTGGCCCCGGATTGTGCAAGCCAAGTTTGCCGACCGTGCCAACCTGCGAGCAGGCATGCAGTGGTGAGGCCGATCAGCACACCGGTCGTCGCTCCTGCGGCCTGGCCGCTGAGCAGCGTGACAATGATGCCAACGGCGACGAATCGCCCTGCGCCGTTGATGATCGCCGCGCCACCAAGCCACGCGAAGTTTTGTCTCCCCTGCAGGATGCCGAGCAGAACCGGCAGCCAAAGCTGCGGCAGGCCCAGCAGCAGCGTCACGTACAGCGCCGTCGGTTGATCGATCTTCAGCGACTCAAGAACTGCCACTTGATTCAGCAGGACCGCCGCCACAATTGCCAACCAGACGTAAAGGCACAGCAGAACTATTTTGCGGGTGGACTTGACCAGGTCGTGCCGCTGCCCCGGCTCGATGGCGGCGGCGGTCTGTTGTGCAAACACCGTTTGCAGGCCCAGTGCGGGGATCATCATGAGGTTGAGTATCTGCAGCAGCGTGACAAACAACCCGTACTCCTCGCGGCTCATCCAACCACCAAAAATATGCACCGCGAACATCAGCAGGCCGCTGACGAACGTGGCCATCACCATCCAGCTGCCCTGCCGGTAGAACGTGCGTTTGGAGTCGGCTTCGCTCATGAGGCAACGGCTTCGAGCCGATCAACGGCCTGGGCGCAGATGACCGGCCAATCCAGCTCGGCGGCGACGCGCTTGGCCAAGCGCTCCGACTCGGCCTGCGGCGGCGGGTTGACCAGCACATCGAGAACATCCTCGGCAAACTGCCCGCCGTCGAACGCCGAAAAGCGCACGCTCGGTTCGTCGCCGAAAAATGCCTTCACGCCGGCCAACGGCGTACTCACCACCGGCAGGCCCAGCGCGGCGTACTCGACGAGCTTGGCGACGAAGGCGCAGTGCGCGCCGGCAGACGGCTCGTACGGGATGATGCCGACTCCCGCTTGGCCAAGCCGCCCGGCCACCTCGGCGTAAGGGACGAACCCGGTGCACTCGAGCTTGACCAACGGTGCGTCGGCGCGGACGCGCTTGGCCAGGTTTTTGACGGCGTCGGTTTCGCGGCCGACAAAAAGAAACCGAATCTCCGGCTTGGCCAACGCGATGTCGGCGATGGCGCGCGCGGCGATTGGCCCAAGGTGATGCGTGTCGAACGAGCCGTGCATGGCGACGGTGAGCGGCGATCGGTGAGCGGTGAGCAGCGGAAAAAGCTTGGCGTCGTAACCGTATCGGATGGGGTGTAGCCGGTCGGCGTCGTAGCCGGTTTCGGCGAAGCGGCGGGCCAGCTCGCCAGAGACGGTGAGCACGGCGTCGGCGTTGTGGCGGCCGGGCAGCGACAGCTCGTAGGCCATCAGGCGGCGGCGCAGCAGGCGCGGCATTTTCCAGCGCGGCCACGACTCCATGAAGCCGGTCAGGAAATCGAGAAAATTCATCACCACCGGCACGCCGAGATCGGCCTTGAGCCGTCCGGCGGCGACGGCGCTGATCGCGTGCTGCGACAGGACGGCGTCGAATGAAATATCGCTCGCGGTGCGGTGGACGAGCCGGCGGAGCGCGCCGGGGTAGGCGAGGTACTTGAGCGAGCGCAGCCGCGTGTGGCGGCCCATCTCCCAGCCAGTGAACGGATGCACGGTGATGCTAAATCGGGCGGCTGCGGCCTCGCGGTCAGGGAAGTCCGGGCAAAACAGGTGCACCTCGTGGCCGCGCCGGGTGAATTCGTTGACGAGATAAACCGCCTCGGCCGAGCCGCCTCCGCTGGGCGGGTAAAACGGTTCGTGCGTGAGCAGGGCCAGCCTCATCGCGCGGGAGTGTGCCGCGAAATCATGGCAGCGACAAAAGGAATCGCGTCAGCATCTCGGTGCCGCGCTCGAGCTGCTCGATGGAAATCCACTCATCGGCGGTGTGCGCCTGGGCGATGTCGCCCGGCCCCCAGACCACGGTCGGGATGCCGCTGCCGGCAAGGTTGGCGGCGTCGCAGTAGTAGTCGACCCCGAGCGGTTTTCGCTGCCGCGCCGCTCGCATGAAGTCGCGCACCCACGGCAGGCCGGAGTCAGTCTCGAGCGCGGGGCAGGTGTAGCCCTTCACATCGATCAGTTTCGCCTTTAGCCCGCGCTTGGCCAGCACGCCAAGCAGTTCGCGGCGGATGCCGCCGAACGTCTCGCCGGGGAGAGTGCGGCGGTCGAGGTCGGCCTCGCAATGGTCGGGGACGATGTTTGGCTGCGCGCCGCCGCGGATGGTGCCGGTGTTGATCGTCGCGTGGCCCAGCAGCGGGTGGCGGCGTTGGCGGAGCAGGGCGGCGTAGTCGGTCTCGATGGCGTCGATGCACCGCGCGAGCGCGTGGACGGCGTTGCGTCCCAACTCCGGTCGCGCACCGTGGGCGGCCTTGCCGGTGGCGGTGAGCCGCAGCCAAAGGTCACCCTTATGCGCGGTGACAACCTTGCAGCGGGTCGGTTCACCAACAATCGCGAGGTCAGCCTTCATTTGCCGCTTGGCTAGGGCACGCGAGCCGGTTTGGTTGCACTCCTCGTCCATCAAACCGGCAAAGACGATCTCTGTTTCGCTTGGGCGCTGTCTGCGCTGTGCCACGATCTCGAGCGCGCGGAACATCGCGGCGACGCTGCCCTTGGTGTCGCACGCCCCCCGGCCGTGCAACTTGTTGCCCTTTTTCGTGGGGCGATAAATTTTCGGGTCATCGCCGCCGACGGTGTCGAGGTGCGGCGCGAGAAGAATGCGGTGCCGCGCTTGGCCAAGCGGCGAGAGGCGAACGATCAGGTTGTCGCTCCCCGGCGCAACCGCCTGACGCTCGACATCGAGCTTGGCCTTGGCTGCTCGCCGGGCCAGGTAATCAGCCACCCGGGCTTCGCCAGCCCGCGGATCACCCGACGGCAGGAAAGCGGCATTGACACTCGGCAGTGCTATCAGGTCACGGAGGAGTCGAACGGCTTCGCTCACGGCGAATGTTTTACTGCGAGCCGCCGCGCCGGGCAACCTAGCGCTTGCCTAAGTCAGGCGATGATGTCGTGGGCGACGTTGCCGTGGACGTCGGTCAGGCGGAAGTCGCGGCCGGCGTACGGGTAGGTCAACGCTTCGTGGTCGAGCCCCAGCAGGTGAAGGATGGTTGCGTGCAGGTCGTGGAAGTGCATGCGGTTTTCCACCGCGGCCACGCCGTGTTCGTCGGTCGCGCCGTAGGTTATGCCGCCCTTCACCCCGCCGCCGGCCATCCAGAAGCTGAAGCCGGTGGAGTTGTGGTCGCGCCCGTCGTCCTGCTTGATGTGCGGCGTGCGGCCGAACTCGCCGCCCCAGACGACGAGGGTCTCGTCGAGCAGGCCGCGTTCCTTGAGATCGCGCAGCAGTGCGGCCAACGGCTGGTCGGTCGCAGCGCAGTTGCGGGTGAGGGCGGAATTGAGGTTGCGGTGCTGATCCCAGTTGCCGTGCGCCACTTCGATGAACCGCACGCCGGCCTCGGCGAAGCGGCGCGCCATCAGGCATTGCCGGCCAAAGTTCTCGGTGGCGCGGTTGCCGATGCCGTAGCTCTCGAGGGTCGACTGCCGTTCGTCGCCGATGTCCATCAACTCCGGCACGGAGGCCTGCATGCGGAACGCCAGCTCGTACGACTCGATGACGCCCTCGATCTGTGTGCTTTGTTTTTTGCGCCGGAGCAGGTCGCGGTTCAGCGACTGGACAAAGTCGAGTTGTTTGCGCTGCAGCCTGCCGGAGACCTGCTGGTTGTCGAGATTGCGCAGCGACGCGGTGCGGATGTTCTGGTTGAACTGACCGATTTTCGTGCCCTGATAAAACGCCGGCAGAAAGGCGCTGCCGTAATTTTGCGCGCCGCCGACGTTGTCTGGCGGGCAGAGCGAGATGAAACCGGGCAAATTCTGGTTCTCGGTGCCGAGCCCGTACAGCACCCAGGCGCCCATCGACGGCCGCACGAACTGGAAGCTGCCGGTGTGCAGCTGCAGGAAGCTCTGCGGATGCGCCGGCACGGAGGAGTGCATGCCGTTGAGCAGGCAGAGGTCGTCGGCGTGCTTCGCGAGGCGCGGGAACAGCTCGGAAATCCTCAGGCCGCCCTGGCCGTGTTGGCTGAATTCCCACGGCGACGGCATGAGTTCGCGGTTGCGGAACTTGGGCAATTGCTTGCCCTCGTCGCGGGCGAGTGCCGGCTTGTGGTCGAAGGTGTCGACGTGCGACGGGCCGCCGCGCATGCAGCAGAAGATCACGCGCTTGGCCTTGGGGAGGAAGTGCGGCCGCTTGGGCGCGAGCGGCGTGGCGGCTGCGGCCTGCGCGGTGCTCAAGCCGGCGAAGGCCATGTAGCCAAAGCCGGCCGACACGCTCTTGAGCATGTTGCGCCGCGTGATGCTGTTGTTCCAGTCGTTCATTTTTTTAATCTGTCGGGTTTAATATTTCGCCGTGGGACGTTGCCATGATCAGCGCTCTCCCTCTCCCCAACCCTCTCCCGCTGGGAGAGGGGGCTTGGCCAAGTGCATCCGGCTTGGTTCCTTCTCCCTCGGGGAGAAGGGGGCCGAAGGCCGGATGAGGGTAAATGGCCGGAAGTTGATTGGCACCGTTTAATGTTGAGACCCCCGTTTCAATTTCTCCAAAATCCGTGTTCATCTGTGTCGTCCGTGTCCAATAAAGTTCACCGCTTGGCCAAGCGGTGTTGGCTGGTCAGTCGATATAGCGGAACTCCGCACTGGCCAGCAGCGCCTGGCACAGCACGGTCCATTGGCCGGGGCGATCCTTCTCCCCGGCGGCGGTGTTCAAAAATTCATGCGCCCGCGACACCTCGTCGTCGGTGGCCTCGCGTGCGAACGCCAGTTCGTAGGCCAGGCGGATGCCGTCCGGCCTGCCTTCGGTCGTGTCCATCACGCGCTTGGCCATGTTGAATGCCTGCCCGATCACGAACGGGTTGTTCATCAGGTAAAGCGCCTGGGTCGGCACGGTGGTCTCGTTGCGTTTGCCGACGATGAGGCTTGGCTCGGCCGTGTCGAACAGCCGCATCATTTCCGGCAGGGCGTTGCGCAGGATCGGCAGATAGACGCTGCGCTGGCTGGTGTTGCGCCGCATTTGGCTCAACTGGCGCTGGGCGCGGCCGACGTTGACGTTGCCAAGCGTGGTGACCACTGAGCCGTTGGCCGGTTGGCGGTCCAGCCGGCCGCTGGTGGCGAGCATCGCGTCGCGCAGCGCTTCGGCACCGAGGCGTTTGTGGTTCATGCGCCAGAGGAGCTGGTTGTCTGGGTCGGCAGCGGCGTTGGCTTCCGCCGTGTCGCTCGAGAGTTGGTAGGTTCGGCTGAGCACCATTTCGCGGATCATCGACTTGACCGACCAGTCATTCCCGACGAAGCGCACCGCGAGGTAGTCGAGCAGCCCGGGGTGGGTGGGGCGCGCGCCGGTCGCGCCGAAGTTGTCCATCGTGCGCACGAGGCCCGCGCCGAAGAGGTGATGCCAGATGCGGTTGGCCATCACGCGCGCGGTGAGCGGGTTGTCCGGCTGCGTGAGCCAACCGGCCAGTTGCAGCCGGCCGCTCGAGCGGCTGCCGATCGGGTACGCCTTCACGTGGTCCAGCACCGTTGGGAAGCCGCGTTTCACGACTTGGCCCTGGTTGCGGATCTCGCCGCGAACCAGCACGCGTGCGTCGGCGACCCGGCCGTCCCGCACGCCCATCGCGTAGTCGGAGCTGGGCGATTTCTTCTCGAGGCTCTTGATGTTGGCGCGGGTGTCGCGGATGTCGCGGGTGAGGGCGCGCATGCGCGTTCGTTCGTTGCCGGTGGCGTTGCGCCCCTTTTCCCGGTATTCCCGCATTTCCTCCTCCATGAGCAGGAGACGACTGTTGAGCCGGTACAGGCTGTTGTCGTGTTTGCGGATTTTCTCGGCGCGCTCGGCCTCGTTGCCGGCGATGGCGTGCAGGTCGGACGCCTGCCGGTTGCCCTGGCCATTGACCGTGCCGTAAAGCGCATCGGTGCTGCGGAAGATGCCGGCCATCGCGTAGTAGTCCGTCGTCGGGATGGGGTCAAACTTGTGGTCGTGGCAGCGGGCGCACGAGACGGTCAGGCCGAGGAAGGCCCGCGTGGTCGCGTCGATCTGCTCGTCGACGACGTCGAGCTTGAAGAGCGCCTTGTTGCCCTGGTTCAGCGGTTTGGGGCCGATCGCGAGGAAGCCGGTGGCGACCAGTTCCTCGTCGGTCGGATCGCGTTTGCCGCGCCCGAGCAGGTCGCCGGCGACCTGTTCCCGCACGAACCGGCGGAACGGCTTGTCGTCGTTGAACGAGTCGATCACGTAGTCGCGGTAGCGCCACGCGTGCGGGTAGGTGAAGTTGCGCTCCATGCCGTTGGACTCGCTGTAGCGGGCAACGTCGAGCCAATGCCGACCCCACTGCTCGCCAAAGTGCGGCGAGCGCAGCAGTTCATCGACCACCTTCTCAAAGGCGTTGGCCGACGTGTCGCCCAGAAACGCGGCGACCTGTCCCGGGGAGGGCGGCAGGCCGATCAGGTCGAAGTAAACCCGGCGGATCAGCTCGCGCCGGCTCGCGTCGCGCACCGGCGACAGGTCGCTGGCCTCCAGCCTGGCCAGGATGAACCGGTCGATCTCGCCTCTTGGCCAGGCGCTGTTGGCGACTCCCGGCGTGTCCGGCTGGGTCGGCGGGATGAATGACCAGAATTTGCGCCCGGCCTCGAGGTCGATGTTGCTTTTGACCGGGTTGCCGCCGTTGGCCACGCGCGGGTCGGGCGCGCCCATGCGGATCCACTTGGCAAAGTTGGCCGCGACCTGTCCGGACAGCTTGTCGCGCGGCGGCATCTTCAGTTTGCCCTCATGCCGGATCGCCTGCAGCAGCCGACTCCCGGCCGGGTTGCCGGGGAGGATCACTGGGCCGGATTCGCCGCCGTTGAGCATCCCCTGTTTCGAGTCGAGAAACAGCTCGCCCTTGAGGTTCCGGGCCTCGGCGGAGTGGCATTGGTAGCAGTTGTTGGCCAGCACCGGCCGGATGTTTTTCTCGAAAAACGCCACGCCCGCGGCGTCTGCCTCTGCGGCACCCGCTTGGCCAAGCGCGCCCACCACGGCGAGCACCACGGCGAGCACCACGCCCAAGCTACCGGATTTTCCTGATATTCCCAAAAACACAGCCGAAAAAAGTAACGCCCGATTTCGCCCCACTATTCACCAAAAGACAACCTCTTTTTGGGTCAATTTGTCCCGCGAAGGGCTGGCGGATTGACCGGGCCAAGCCGGCCTGCCAGACTCGCCACCACTGTGCCCGAGGCTCAACAACTGCGCATCCTGCATGTCGATGGCGACACCTTCTTCGCCAGTTGCGAGATCGCGATGGACGCCTCGCTCGCCGGCCGGCCGGTGTGGGTCGGCGGCGGGCGCACCGGCGACGGCATCGTCATCGCCGCCAACCGCTTGGCCAAGCGGTACGGCATCGGCACCGGCACCGCCTGCTTCGAGGCCAAGCGCCTCTGCCCTCACGGCGTCTTGGCCAAGCCGCATTACGACGATTACCGCCGCATCTCCCGCGAGATGTTCCGCGTGATGGAGCGGTACACGCCGACGCTGCTCCCGGCGTCGATCGACGAAGGCTTCCTCGACCTCACCGCGATGGAGCGCTACATCTGGCGCAAGCCGTCGGCGGCGGAGTACGTGAACCGGCTGCGCGACGAAATCCGGCGGACCGTCGGCGTGCCGGTGTCGGCCGGGCTCGGCGGCTCGATGTGGGCGGCCAAGCTGGCGACGAGCGCGGCCAAGCCGGGGTTCTGCGAAATCCCGCCCGGCCGCGAGCGGGAGTTTCTCGCCGCCCGGCCGCTCAGCGAACTGGCCGGCTGCGGCAAACAGCGCGAACGCTCACTCGCCGCGCTGGGCGCGCACACGTTCGGCGACGTGGCCGCGATGCCGTCGATGCTGCTGCGCAAACGGTTCGGCATCTGGGGGCAGCAACTGTGGCTGTTCGCGCGCGGCGAATGGACCGAGCCGGTCGAGGTCGAGGAGAAGGACCGCACCACCATCTCCAGCAGCACCACGCTGCCGGTCGACGAGCCGGACTACGACGCCGGACTGCTGTTCCTGCTGAGCGAAGCCGCGCGGCTGACCGGCCAGCTCCGCCGCGAAGGCCTGCAGGCGCGCGAGCTGTTCGTCAGCATTCGGTTCAGCGACTTCGAGCGAGCGGGCAGCCAGCATCGGTTTCAGCATCCGCAGTTTCGCAACTCCGTCATCAACGAAGTCATGGAGCGACTTTACTGGGAGGCCATGCGCGGCGCGCACAAGGCGATCCGGCAGATCTGCCTCGGCTTCTCCAACCTGCAGCGGCTCGACACGCAGCCGACCTTGTGGGGCAGCACCGACGCCGAGTGCTGGGGCGCGATCGACGACGCCCTGCAACTGCTCGAGCGGCGGTACGGCAAAAACGCCATCATGACCGGCGCGCAATACGC
Organism: Verrucomicrobiota bacterium; assembly: GCA_014382705.1. Taxonomy (GTDB): domain Bacteria; phylum Verrucomicrobiota; class Verrucomicrobiia; order Limisphaerales; family UBA1096; genus UBA1096. Next base: position 8,631 of record JACNJE010000045.1, read on the forward strand.
CCTCAAAAACCGGAACGACTTTTTCAAAGTCTCCCCGCCCAAATGCCCCTTCGGGCCCCGCGAAGCCAATCCAAAAACCCCGATCAAACTCAACCCCAAAAAAGCCAAGCGCTACATCAAAAACCTCGCCCGCCGCTGAAGCCAAGCCTCGGCCAAGCGCGATTCATTAACCACGAAGAACACGAAGCACACGAAGGGGGAGGGGCGAGTTCCACCTCGCCCCAAAACCGTGTCCATCCTGTTCATCCATGTTTGATTATTTGCATTGAACGTCATCTCCCAAAGCGGCGCACCGCGCGCGCACTCCAAGACGCCGCCGCGAAAACCAGACGTTCCTTTTTTGTGCCGCCAGCGCTTGGCCAAGCCTGTTGACTCATTAAGAAAGGACACCGAAGGGGAGGCGCTAGACTGTGGTTAGC
>JACNJE010000112.1 GCA_014382705.1 Verrucomicrobiota bacterium
CAGGGACGGCCGCACTCCAAGACGCTCCCGCGCCACCGCCGCGCTGCTTGGCCATGCGCGGCCCTATTGGTTCCTTCTCCCTCAGGGAGAAGGTCGCCGAAGGCCGGATGAGGGTGAACCATTGGATGATTTTTAGCCAAGGTCACAGTTTGTTCCCCGGTTAAGCGTTGCTCAAAAACCCGGCGTTGCGCCAGCCATCGAGTATCGCCTGCAACTCGGCGCGCTCCGCATCAGCTACCTCGACCAGCGGCGGACGCACCGGGCCGCCGCTGAGACCCAGCAATTCGAGCATCGTTTTCATCGCCGAAACCTCGTAGCCCTTGCGCTTGGTTCGCAGCGCGTAGAGCGGCACGACGTGGTCGTTGACCAGTTGATTGAGCGCCGCCGAGTCACCGGCGGCACCGAGTTCGTGCAGCTTGACCGACAACTTCGGCGCCACCGCCGAGATGCTGGACGTGTAGGCTCGGATGCCGATGCCGTAGTAGCCCGGCACCATGTCGTCGCCCGCGCCGCCAATCCAGTGCAACCGGTCGCCAAGCCGCTCGCGGATCATTTGGTAGCGGCGAATGTCCGCCGATCCATCCTTCCACGCGACGACATTGGGGATTTCAGCCAGGCGCTCGGCCTGATCCGGTGTGAAGTTTGCCCAGTCGCGGCTGTAAATCAGCACCCCCAACCCGCTCGCCTCGGCGATGCCGGAGTAGTAGTCCACGAGGCCATCCATCTCGGCGTTCGGATAATACGGCGGAAAAGCCAACACCCCGTCGGCGCCACAGTCGGCCGCCTGCTTGGCCAAGCGCTTGGCCAAGCCACCGGCAAAACCGACCCCGGCGATCACCGACACGCGGCCGGCCGCCTCCCCGATGGTCGTCTCGACAACTTGCCGCACCTCCTCCGGCGTGAGCGAGTACAACTCGCCCGTGCCGCCCGCCGCCACCAACGCGCACATCGGCTGTTCAAGCATATACCGGACATTCTTGCGGTGCCCCTCAAGATCAAGCGAATGATCGTCGTTGAACGGCGTCACCGGGAAGCCGATAACCCCCTCAAGTTTCGTACAAAGTTCCTGTGGATTCATTTTTACTCGATGATGTTCAAAACCGTTTCACGGGCTCGTGGTCCAATCGCATTCTCCCTCTCCCCTGCCCTCTCCCGCTGGGAGAGGAAGTGGCAGCATTCGCGCCAGCGTCGTGGAGTGCGGCGCTGTGCGCCGCTTTGGGTTGGGCAACCCTTTTTCGAAATGCGCGAAACACTGCACAGCAGCGCACTCCAAGACGCTCCCGCGCCGCCCGCAGGCCTCTTGGCCAAGCGCGTGCGCTCCCCATTCCTTCTCCCTCAGGGAGGAGGTGGCCGCAGGTCGGATGAGGGGGATCGCAAAATCAAATCTGCAACGTTCGCTGTTCATTGGGCAGACTAATAAAGTTGAGGTTACCAACGCGGGAGTTTTCGGATCCAGTTTGGGTCGATCTGTTTTTGCATCTCGGCTTCGTCGTCGCGTTTGCGGTACGGGCAGTTTCGGAAACGCTCCCGGCCGCGGGCTAGTTGATCGGTGTCCAGCGTGACGCCCAAGCCCGGTTTTTCGGGAATCTCGACGCAGCCATCGACGATCGGCACACGGCCGCCCTCGATGATTTCGTCCGTCGCCGACTGCCATGGGTAATGCGTGTCGCAGGCGTAGGTAAGATGCGTCGTCGCCGACGCGACATGCGCCATCGCCATCAGCGAAACGCCGAGGTGACTGTTCGAGTGCATTGACAACCCGATGCCAAACGTCTTGCAGACGCGGGCCAACTGCTGCACCTGCCGCATGCCGCCCCAATAATGGTGGTCGCACAGCACGACTTGCACGGCGTCGAGGCGCACCGCCTCCGGGATGTCGCCGAATGAGGTCACGGCGACGTTGCTGGCGAGCGGCGTCTCGATGCCGTCGGCCAACAGGCGTTTCCGGACTTCGGCCATGCCGTCGAGCCCAACGCACGGATCCTCGAGGTAACCGCCGTCGGAAAGTTCCCCGGCCAAGGCCTGCCCGACTTTGACGGAGGTATCGACCGACCAGGCGCAGTTGGGATCGATCCGCAATGGCACGGCTTGGCCAAGCGCTTGGCGGAGTTGCCGCAGCGTCTCGACTTCAATCTCCGGCGCGAGCACGCCGCCCTTGAACTTGATCGAACCGAAACCGTACTTGGCTCGCATTTGCTGCACCTGCCCAACGAGCGACTCCGGCGAGAGGGCCTCGCCGTATTCGTCGTCGCGCAGATCGCCGTCCTCGCCGCCGCCGCCGGCGTGCTTGTAAAACGGGTACGCGGAGAACGGCACCTTGGCCCGGACGCGCCCGCCAATGAGGTCACAGACCGGCTTGCCAACCGACTTGCCGATCAGGTCGAGGCAGGCGGTCTCGATGGCGGCGTAGGTGCGGGCGTCGGCGTCGAGCGGGTTTTCGCCGGGGACGCTGTACGTTTGGGATCGCTCGGCTCCGCTGGCACCGCCCTCGACCATCGGTGAGAGTTCGCCGGTCAAGCGGTACGGACACGCGCCGATGACCGGTCCGCGGATCGCCTCGAGCGCCTTGGCCGGTTGCTCGCCGCCGTACGTCTCGGCGATGCCGACGACGCCGTCGCCGCTCTGCAACTCGATGATGGTTCGCAGAGCGTACGGCTGGTGCAGCCCGTAGCTGCTGCGCAACGGCGGGTCGGCCATGGCGATGGAGTGAATCCTGAAGTCGCTGATTCGCATTGAAAAACGGGCCGCATGTTGCCGCCCGTTTGCGATTGGTTCAATGCGGGAGTGCGCCGATCACTTGGTTAACTGAATCCACTCGCCCGCCCAGTCCTCCGGCGGGGGATGCTCAGCGAAGTGTTCGCATCGCTCGATATAGGCCAGGCTGGGGCCGTCATCGGGGATGATCTTGAGGCAATCCTCGAATCCACGCTTGGCCTCGGCAAAACCGCGCTTGGCATAGATCTCCCAATTCGACTCGAACTTGGCCACAAGCTTGGCCATCGTCTCGTCGAGTTCGCCCTTCTTGGCCAACAGCTCGTAAACACCCACCGCCTGTTTTTTGCCCTTGGCCACGAGCAGGCCCAGTTTGCGGACCTCGATTTTGTCCTTGGCCATGTCGTAGGTGCTTTGGCCGATCATGATCAGGACGGTGAAAATCTTGCAGGCCGGCTCGAAACGGGCAGCCTGATTCACAGCATCGCCCATGACGGTGTACTGCATTTTTTGGGTGGATCCCATGTTGCCGGCGGAGACGAAACCGGTGTTGATGCCCATGCGCGCCCCGATCTCGACCCCGTACTTTTCCTTCAACTCGACGCCCAACGGCAGAAGCTTTTCCTGTTGCTCGATGGCCGCCCAGCAGCATTTCCATGCGTGCGAGTGGGGATCCTCATCGCCCCAGATCGGCACACCGTAATCAGCCATGATGGCGTCGCCCTCGTACTTGTCGATGTAGCCGCCGTAGTTGATGATGATGTCACTCATCGGCGTGAGGTACTCGTTGAGCACGGCGGCCAACTGTTCGGCGTTGAGCTTCTCGGAGATCGTCGTGAAGCCGGCGACATCGGAGAAAAACATGGTCGCCTCGCGCCGCTCGCCCGCCAGCTTGAGCGATCCGGATTCCTCCTGCAGATACTTCAACACCTCCGGGCTGACCATGGTGGAGAACATGCCGCTGATGGCCTTCTTCTGCCGCCCCTCCGTCAGGAACAGGTAAAACACCATCAGCACCGCCGAGCCGAACATCGCCAGCGCGGGCGGGATCAGCGGCAGCCAAAGCTGGTTGCTGTAAAACTGCCACCACGTGTAGGCCCAAAGACCGACCAACATCACCGGGGCCAGGATCAGCAGCCTCATGCCGGGGTTTTCCCTCACGGCAAACCCCAAGATTACCCCCATGAAACTCCAGAATGCGATCCACCACGACTCGCCGCTTTGCGTCCAATACTGCGTGACTTCATCCCCGTTGTAGTAGGAGCGCAACAACTGGTCGGTCGCCAGCGCGTGCGTCACGAGCAATCGTTCCCGGTCGTCATGAGGCATGGGATAATAATCCTTCAGGCTGGACGCCACCGCTCCAAAAAACACCAGCTTGCCCTCAATGTCTTCCCGCTTGACGAAGCAATGGCATTGGCCGCTGTTGCAGCAGGGCGCTGCAGCCTCCTCCCCATCCTTCGCATTCTCATCCCCCATGAGGGAACGAACCGTAAACTGCTGGAATTGAGCCGATTTCGCCCCGCGATAATCCATGCTGTACGTGTATCCCCCCGGATCGGCCCCGGAATAGGGACCCCGGTTGCCGTCAAACTTGGTAAACAGCGCCTTTCCTATTTTCAACTCGGACAGGTCATCGCGCACCGAACCAAAGGCAAAATCCGGCATCACGATCTCATTCGTGGCACCGTTTTCGCCAGCAGGACGGAATACAGACCCGCTCTCCACGTTCGCCGTTTCGCCAACCTTGCAGGCGACTCGAGCCACCAGGTCCGCCCCCAGGCCGATAATTCCATCCGGCTTCAGGCCGGTTGAAGGATCGTTGTCTGTGTCCAGCAGGATACTGAATTCGTACTCGGCTCCGATGGCTCCCGGATGCCAATCGGCGGGGGGCAACGCCACGCCTCGCACCCGGGTGTCAACCGCCAACACGCCGTCGGCCGTGGTCACCGTGACGGACGAAATATCACCATGGGAATCACCCACATCTCTGCCGTCCAGCAATTCGATGATGTTGGTGGACGGAATCACTTCCCCTTCGTCGCTGTATTGCAACGGGTTGTCGGATACCACGAACTGGATCACGTCGGTGGTGTCAATCTCGGTCGCTTGATCCCGTGTGGTTTTCTGCACCACAGCCATCGCAACCGGCTGTCCATTTGTCAGGCCAAGCGTTTCGAACGGCAACGAGGGGATTTTCAATATCGGCCCCGGCGCGGGCACCAGCAATTCCCCCCAGTTTTTTCCGATCAACCGGCTGGCCATTTGGATGGCCAGCGACGGGTGGATGCCGGCATCCGAGTAAAAATACAACATACCGCGGCGAATCTTCAGGTCGTCATCGTTCGCGAAGGAGTTTTCACCCACCCGGACCGCATCACCCTGAAGGACGGTTGGCGGCTTGATGGTCAGCTCCGGTTCCTCGAGATCGATCTGCGAAATCGTGATGATGTTGGCATTGTTGGTCAGCACCGCATTCAGGTGATGAATGAGGTCGCCCCGCTTGGGCACCGGCATGTCGCGATACAAATCCAACGCGATCGCCGCCGGATTGTACGAGGCGATCTTGGCCAAGATCTCCGCCACAGTGTCGTCCTGCAGCGGCCAACCGAATCGTTGAATGTCCCACTCGTCGGCACCGATGATGACCACGTTTGTGTGCGTCACCCTGTTCGTGCCGTAATCCACCTCCTGCCTCAGGTGCAAAAAATCGTGGTGCTTCAACTCTTGGGCCATGAGATAGCCCTTGCCCTCGTTCAACTTGAGATAGCCCCTGCCCCGGATTTCGTTAATCCCCAAGAAGATGCCGCCGCCCACCACGAGCGCCACGATCACATCCACCCAGAACGCCCCCTTGGACATTCGCTTCCTGAGTGATGCCAGCCAGTCTTGAATCTTCGTCATCCCATCACAGCCAGTTGCCGATCATGATGTACGGCGCCCAGTAGCGGGGATGCCGAAAACGCGGATCATTGCGCAGCACAGTCTGCGCGTGCTGCAACGCCTTGGCCTTGGTCGTGCCCGGCTTGGCCAAGGCGCGGTAAAACTCGTCCACCATCAGCGCCGAGGCCTGATCGCTGACGAACCACAGCGTGGCCAGCGCCGCCCGGCAGCCGGCCTTGATCGCCACGCCGGCCAGGCCCAGCGCGGCCTTGTCGTCGCCGGCCGCCGTCTGGCAGGCGCTCAACGTGAGCAACTCCACCGGCGCACCCCGGTAGCTGCTTGGCCGGATGAGGTTTTCCAGGTCGTCCAGCGTGAGGAACCCGTCATACGTCAGCACAAACGTGCTGGCCGCCTTGCCGCTGAACTGCCCGTGCGACGCGATGTGCACGTAGCGGTAGTCGTTCCGCAGGAAGGTGTCCTCGAGGTCGTCCTTGAGGAACGTGCCGTCCATCAACTCGGTGGGGGCAAAGCTCTTTGCGATCAGCTCCGCCTCCTGCACCACCGCCGGCAGCCCGGGAAATCCGTGCCGCTCCGCCGCCAGGCCGCTGAACAAAAACCGCGAGTTGGGCGAGGTGGCCTCCTGCGACTCGATCAAACTCAACCCCGGCGCCACGCCGACCGCGTATTGCTCGAGCAGATAGTTTTCGCCGTCGAAGAGCGCCGCCATCGGAACGTTTCGCAGCGCGCCGTCCGGGACAAACACCAGCGTGTCAACACCGTCGCCCTCGAGGATTGCCTTGATCGGCTCGATGAGCCACGCGTACAGCGCCTCACCGTGGCCCTTGAAAAAATAGGTCGTGCGCCGCTCAACATGGTGGCGGAACAGGAGTGCCTGATCCATCAACTGCCGGTTCGGCACATCGACCGTCACCTTTTTCAGGCCGGACTTGGTCTCGACGAGCAGTTCCAGTCGGCTCTCCAAGGGGATGATGTAGACGATCGCCGCTGTCGGGGACATCTGCCCGATGCTCTTCGCCCCGGCGTTGACCATGTTCGCGCAGTCGTCCTGAAAATAGTCGGACAGTTCCGCGCCCTTGAGCGCTTCCACGGTATCGCGTGCCTCGACGAGCAGCGCTGTCCGCTCTGAATCCTCCGTCACCTCGTCGGCCTTTTTTAACAGCAAGTCGGCCAACTCATAGTAAATCGGGCCGACCGAGTCGCGGAACGTGGTCGGGCTGTTCTCGTTGCCGTAAACGATGGCCAAGTCGCTGCGGATCGATGTCAGGTTGTCCACCGCCGTCTTGTACGCCCCGATCGCCCGGTCGCGGTCGCCGAGCTGGTTGTGCAACCGGCCCACGAGCCACTGCCATTGATACACGGCATCGGACAACTTGTGTTTCTGGGCCAAGCGCAGCGCGGCTCGGCTCAACTGCAGCGCCTCGGCGTAGCGGCCCTCCGTCTCGTACAGTCCGGCGAGAAAACCGATCGCATACGCTTGGCTCGGCTCGTCGCCCACCTGGCGCGCCGCGAGCACAGCTTTGTGATATTGCTCGCCGCCCTTGGCCAAGTAGGCACCGCGCTGTTCCCGGTCGGCGGCATTGTCCATCATCCGGCTGTGAACATCACCCAGCTTGATGTGCATCAATGCCCTATCGCGTTCGTTTGATTTAGCGATGTTCACCTCGGCGGCTTCGGCGAGTTCGGCCGCCATCCCAATCGAGCCATGAAACGCCGCCGCCGTGGCCATGCCGATGCGGCACCGGGCCGCCAGTTCATGGTTGCCATCCTTGTCAGCCTGACCGACCGCTTGAGTGAAATTCCAGACGGCGTCTTCGTAGTTGCCCCAGCCGACGAGCAGGTTGCCGAGGTTGGCGCGGATGCTCGACTCCAGCGGCTTGTCCTCCAGTTCCTCAGCAATCTTGAGCGCCTCGAGCAGGTAAATATCCGGCTCCTCGGTCGGGGCACGGTATTTGCGGCTGGCCAAGATCCAGAGGCTGGCGAGGTTGTTTTTGACAAGCGCCTCGGTGCGCTTGTCGCCCGCCGTCTGCGCTTGGCCAAGCGCCTGCTTGAGGGCGTTTTGCGCGAGGTTCACCTGCCCCTTGGCTTGGTGCGCCGCCGCCTGGCTGAGCAGCCCGGCGACGTCCGCGCCCTTCGACCCCGTCGCTTGGCCAAGCGCGGAACACAGCAGTCCGGCCATGGCCAAGCCAATGAGCAGCGTGTGCGCGCGGTTTCCGGTTTGAGTCTTCATGGTCATTGTTGCGGGCCGATGTAGCGGGTTGGGTCCCAAAAGCCGGCGCCGATCCGGAGCTGAAAATGGATGCCGTAATCCTGCAGGTCGTCGTCGTTGGGGATGTCGAACTCCTTGAACGCATGACCCCAGTAGACGGCAAGGTTGACGTGATCGGTCGGGTTGTAGGTGACACCCAGTCCGGCGCTGTAAATCGTCTCGCGATCCCTTGGCCCCTCGGTGTTCCAGCCGGTTCCGTAGTCGAAAAACGGGATCAGGTAAACCAGCGCCTTGCCGTAGCGATCCTTGTAGACCGGGATGCGCAGTTCCGGCGAGATGAGAACCGCGTTGTCCCGGATCAACTGGTTTTCGCGGTAACCACGAATGGTGTTCATGCCGCCGAGGCTGAACTGCTCCATCGAGACCACGCTCTGGTCAGTGTACTGGTGCATCAACTTCACGATGAGCAGCGTGTCATTGCTCGTCACCGACTCTACCCACGACGCCTGCGTGAGCCAAGTGAAGTAATTCCGGTCGAACTCCGGCGTCATGATTGGGTCGAGTTCATCCAGCCCGAAACTCAGCGTCGTGCGGGCGGCGCTCCCTCGATCCTGTGAGCGGTAAACGTAATCCGGGCTAACACGCAGCGCGGTGATGCGCGTCTGTCCATCCACCGAGCCGGGTGAGATCGAGAATCGCTCGCCGGATTCACCCGCCCCTAACAAAAAATCCTTGATGTCGGGTGATATCTGCAACTCGCTTCGTCGATGTTCCCCTTTAAGCGTCACGCTAAACTCATGCTGAAAGTCTCGGTAAATAGGTTGCCGCAGCGCCACGGTGTACATTCGCGTGTCGCTTTGAATGCCGTGCGCGTCGAACGGCCACTCGAGAATCGCGTAGTCACTCTGCGTCAGGCCCAGTTCCAGCGTGGTATCCCAACGCGTCAGAGGCAGGCTGTAAAACACCGAATAGTTTCCGGCATCCCCAAAGTCCGCCTCCCGCATCCCTTCCTGCGTGAAGGTGTAGTTGGCGCGCAGCGTGTCGCCGAGGCTCGTCAGGTTCCGCGTGCCAAAGTACAACTCGGCCTCCTCCGCGCCGACGCTGGGCGGGCGGCGGTTGCTGACCCCGATTCCGAAATCGAACACCTTGTTCTCAGTGACGATCATGTCGAGGTGGCTTTGCCCCAGCTCGTCACCCGGCACAAGCGCGGTGTTGAT
>JACNJE010000073.1 GCA_014382705.1 Verrucomicrobiota bacterium
AACTTATACACAATAAGTTAAGTCGCCGAAAACCTTTTTTGATGAATAATGCAGGTTAGGAAGCGCTTGGCCAAGCGCTGTCCCAAAGGTCACAAAGGGGGAGAAGTTGGGCGTACGTGGCGGACGGCCTTGGGCGGGAACCATTGAATTCTGTAACCGACTGGCTGAACATCGCGTCATGGCTCAGATGATGCAAAAACGTTTTATGCCGATATTGTTTGTGGCGATGTCTGTATCATCGCTGCCTGCCGCCGACAAGTTTGGCGAGCGGCTTGGCAGGCTCGATCGGAATAACGATGGCAAGCTGTCGCGCGCGGAGGCGCCGAAATCGTTTCGCAAGTTCAAGTTCGATCACGCCGACCGCAACAAGGACGGTTTTCTCGACAAGCGGGAGATGGATTGGGTCTCCGAAAAGCTGGCGGAAAAAAAACAGGCTACGCCGTCCGAGCCGTCCGATCCTGTCGCGCCCGAGGCCGGGAAGATGACGGTAATTCGGGATGTCGTCTATCGGAAGGGTGACAATGCCATTCAGGGCCGGAACCAGTTGGACATCTATTTGCCAAGCGACAAAAAAGGATTCCCGTTGCTGTTCTGGATTCATGGCGGCGGACTGCACAGCGGCGACAAGGCGAAAATCGCCAGGGTGGCCGGGCGTTTTGTCGCCGGGGGGATCGGCGTTGTGTCGGCGAACTACCGGCTGTATCCCGAGGCCAAGTACCCGATGCAGATCGAGGACGTCGCGGAAGCGTTTGCTTGGGTACACCGGAACATCGCCAAGCACGGTGGCGATCCCAACAAACTTTTCGTGACCGGCGGTTCGGCCGGCGGGCACTTGACCGCTTTACTGACGATGGATGAGTCATTCCTGAAAAAACATGAATTGAGCGGCAGGGCGATACGGGGTGCGATTCCCATCAGCGGCTTGATGGACGTGAGTCGGGTGGGCGCGGCTCGTCGAAACGGGGTGTGGGGAGGGAAGGCTTCCACTCACCGCGTTGCTTCCCCGCTGCACCACGCCCGGAAGGATGCCCCGCCGTTGCTCCTCCTTCACGCGGAGCATGACACCGCCGACCGCCGCCGGCAAAACCAGGCGATGTTCGATGCGTTGAAAAAAGCCGGGCATCTTGATGTGTCCATCCACGAACTCAAGGATCGCACACATAACAGCATCCGGCCCAACCTCGTGGGTCGCAACGATCCCGGCGCACAACACATCCTGAAATTCATTCGTCGCCTTTGCGTCACTCAGATCATCAAAGGCGACGGTGGGAATCACCCTTAGGTGCGACACACGATCGATTCGCCTGACAAGGCTGCCGGCAAGTTGGGTGCGGACGGGGTGCGCTTGGCCGACTTCAACGGCGACGGGCTGCCCGACATCACCACCGGTTGGGAGCAGGGCGGGGCGATTGTCGTTTATCAAAACCCCGGCCCGGCCAAGGCCAAGGCCGCTTGGCCAAGCGTCACCGTTAGCCAAGTCGCCAGCCCGGAGGACGCTGTGTTTGCCGATCTCGACGGCGACGGGAATCTCGACGTGGTCAGTTCGTGCGAGGGCAAGGAACGCACCATGTACGTTCATTGGGCACCGGCCAAGCGGGCGGAGTATCTCAATCCAAGCGGCTGGGTGACCGAGGCCATCCCGGCGACGAGGCGGAAACAGTCGTGGATGTTCGCCGAGCCGGCGTAGATCGATAGGCGGGGCGGGGTTGACCTGTTCGTCTCGTCGAAGGGCGCCAACGGATCAATCGGCTGGCTGCGGCGCGATTCGGCAACAAAGCCCGGGCGCAATGCCGGTGCGTTCAAGTTCGTGAAATTGCGGCCGGCCGGTTGGATCATGACATTGAAGGCGCTGGACATGGATGGCGACGGCGACAGCGATTTGCTTTTCTCGGATCGAAAAGGGGCCAGACGCGGTGTGGGCTGGCTCGAGAACCCGGGAGGCGCAGCAGCGGATCATCCGGAGAGATGGACAGAACATACCGTCGGCGATCTCAATCACGACGGTGCCCGCGACATAGTCTGCCCCACGCGAAATGGTGAAATCCTTCTGTTTGAAGGGCACGGAAACGAATGGAAGATTCAGACAACTCCGAACCCGTTCGGAGTGCCGCATGGGAAAGCGGTGGCGATCGGGGACATCGACCGGGACGGCCGGAACGATCTTTTTCACGTTGCGAACACGGGGCGAAACCGCGCCACCCCGGGTGCAAGCTGGACGAGCCAACGCCCCGACAAACCGTGGTCCGCCAAATGGAGCGTGACCGATGTAAGCGGGAATGTGGGTGTTAAATTTGATTTGATGGAACTGGTGGATTTGGATAGAGACGGTGACTTGGATGCCGTCACCTGCGAGGAAGTTGATAACCTCGGGGTCTTCTGGTTTGAGAATCCGCTATATTGAGTTGGGGTGGGCGGCGCTCGCTCGTTGGGGTGGGCGGCGCTCGCTCGTTGGGGTGGGTTGAGGTAGTTTTGGCGGTGACATGGATTCCGGTTTTGCGAAATACGACATCACGCAGGATTACGCCTGGAATTTTGACCATGCACCGGAGCCGGGTGACGATGCGGTTCCGGGTGTTGGGGGAGACTGGTCGTATTGTGGTGTTCCGGTGGACTCGCCGCTCGGCATCGCGGCGGGACCATTGCTCAATGGGAAGTGGCTGCTTTACTATGCCGCGCTTGGTTTCGATATCTTGACGTACAAGACGGTGCGGAGTTGCGAACGGGCGTCATACAGTTTGCCGAATCTGCAGCCAATCGCTTGGCCAAGCGGGGGGACGTTTCCGGATGAAGTTGGCGTGACCGGGACGATGCAGGGCAGTTGGGCGGTGTCGTTTGGAATGCCATCGAAGCCGCCCCGGTATTGGCGGGATGACGTTGCGGCGACGCGCGACCGCTTGGCCAAGCGCAAGTTTCTGTGCGTCTCGGTGGTTGCCACGGCGGAGCATGACTGGTCAATCGATGACCTCGCCGCAGACTACGCGCAATGCGCCAACTGGGCGGCCGAGAGTGGCGCGGACGGGGTGGAGGCCAATTTCAGTTGCCCGAATGTCAGCAGCGTCGATGGTCAGCTTTATCTCAATCCAACCGATGCGGGGATCGTGGCGGCCAAGCTGCGGGAGGTGATCCCGGACAAGCCGTTGCTGTTGAAGGTGGGGCACATCGAGCACCGGGAAACGGCGCACGCATTGCTGGAGGCGGTTGTTCCGTTTGCCGACGCGTTGGTGATGGTCAACGGCCTGTCGGCGAAGGTGCGGCAGCCAGGCGGTGGGCTGCTTTTTGAGGGACAATGCCGGGGCCTCGCCGGGGAGGCGATCCGCGAGACGGCGCTGGGGCAGTTAGCCTTGTTTGACGGGTTGATCCGGGAGTTTGGGATGGATGTGCGCCTGGTGGGAGTGGGCGGGCTTGGCCAAGCGGCGGATGTCCGGGCGTGCCTCGACCGGGGCTGCGAGGCGGTGCAGTTTGCCACGGCGGCGATGGTGGATCCCGGTTTGGGCTTGGCCATCCGGCGGAACGGTTTTTAATCGGGATGATGACTCGACTGGGACTCACGGGCGGAATCGGGATGGGCAAGTCCACGGCGGCGGAGCTGTTGGCCAAGCGCGGCGTGCCGGTGACCGACTCGGACGTATTGGCCCGCGAACTGGTCGAGCCGGGCCAAGCGGCGCTGGGGGAGATCGCCGGGGCGTTCGGAGAGGAGGTGTTGCGGGAAGACGGCTCGTTGGATCGGGCGAGAGTGGCTGCGCTGGTTTTCAGCGATTCAACGGCCCGCGAAAAGCTGGAGGGCATACTGCATCCGCGCATCCGCGAGGCGAGGCAGGCCCGGCTCGACCGCTGGGCGGCGGACGGTGAGCGGCTGGCGGTGGCGGTGATTCCGCTGCTGTTCGAGACGCGGGCCGAGGCGAGCTTCGACAAGATCGTCTGCGTGGCCTGTTCGCCGGAGGCGCAGCAGGTGCGCCTCCGGGAGCGCGCCTGGAGCGACGATCAGATCAGCAGCCGGCTTGCGGCGCAGATGCCGGTCGATGAGAAAATGAACCGCTCGGATCATGTCGTCTGGACCGACGGCACGATCGAGGCGCACGCCGCTCAATGGGATGCGCTGCTCTCGTCCTGGGGCTTGGAGGCCTGATCGTCGATCGGGGGTTCCTCCACCGGGACATCTTTTTTGCCCAAGCCGGCCACCGCGATCACCCAGCCACCGAAGAGGGTTCCGGCGATGCTGGATGGGATGCCGGAGAGGATGCCGGCGATGAGTGCTTTGCCCAGCGCTTGGGTGAAACTGTCACGGTTGAGCAGTTTCTGGATCAGAAACACACCGGTGGCACCCGAGAAAAAGGCGAGTATGCAGGAGACCGGCAGGGCGAGGCCGACCGTGGCCATTGTCGCCCCAAAAAAGGCGTTATCGACGAGAAACACCCAGACGCCGCTGAGCCGGTGCAGTTGAAATCTTTCCCGTCGAGCAGCTTTTGCGGGGAGTTTCGGGGGATGTACCATTTCAGTTTCCCGATTTACAAAGGCTCCCGGTTATCGTATCCGGCATCCAGCTCATGCCAGTGGGCGATGTCGTCCTCGTCCTTCTCCCAGCAGAGAAACACCTCGCGGGTGCCGCGCCGGGAGGGGAAGTCGACGAGGCCTCGGTCGGCGTCCTTGACCTGGATTTCGTGTTTCTTGAATTCGCCGAGGATGCCCTGAAGCTTTGACAGGAGCTTGATGGAGTGATTGACCGAGTTGCCGCCGACGTCGGACTGGGCAGTCATCATGCTGTCGACGCGCCGGCTGACCTCGGCGTATTCGTGGCGCAGTTGGTTCATTTGCTCCAGCCATTCCCTGATCGTGGGCATCATGGCGCGGGCCTCCGCAAGCGTGTAATGTTTGCTGAAACGGTAGGCCATCACCCCTCCTTTTTCTCGGGGTGGAGTTTCTGGCGAAGCACCTTGGTGGGGGTAATCTCGTAGGCCCGCTGCCAGGCGGCTGCGGCCTCGTCCGCTTGGCCAAGCTTGTGCCGCACATTGCCGAGCTGCTCGAGCAGGTAGGCGTCGGGGGCGGTCATTTTTTTCTCCTGATCGAGCAGCAGGCCAAGCGCGGTTTCCCACTCGGCCCGGGCTTTGTCCGCTTGGCCAAGCGCGTGGAGCGTGTCGCCGATATGCTCGTGGATTGTGGCGTCCGGCTCCTCCTTGGTGAGTCCGGCGGCGCGGCGTAACTCGGCGAGCGCCTCCTCATGCTTGCCTTGCCGGTAGTAGAGCCAGCCGAGGCTGTCGACGTAGGCGGCGTTGTCGGGGGCGAGTTCGTTTGCCCGGGTGATGTGCTTGACCGCCTCGTCGAGGTTGCGGTTGATGTCGGCCCACATATAGCCGAGGTAGTTCATGGCGTTGTGGTATTCGGGGGACATCCCGATGGCCTTCTCGAAGGTGGCGTGGGCCGTATCGTACTGGCGGTTGCGCTCGTAGGCGGCGCCCAGCTGGAAATAGAAAAAGTGCGTGAGCCGGTTTTTTTCCTTGGCCTGAGCCAGTTCCTCCGCCTCGAGCAGGTTCTCGATGGCCTTCGGGTATTGGTGGAGGGAACTGTGGGCGAGGCCGGCGTAAAACTTGTTGATGAAACTCGGCTTGAACTGCGCGTCGGCGTTCTTGAGGGTGGCGAGTGTGGCGCTGGGGTTGTTTTGGAACAGGCGCACGCCGGCCAGTTCGTAGTAGGCCGGTTCGAACTTGGGATTGATCTTGAGGACGGTCTCAAAGTGGGCGGCCGCCTCGTCGAGTTTGTCGAGGTCTCGCTTGATGCCGCCGAGCACGAACAACGCGCGCTCGTTGGTGGGGCGCTCGCGAAGGATGGCCTCGAGCTGCTTGGCGGCATCCTGGCTCTTGTCCGTCCGCAGGTAAAGGTCGGCCAACTGCTCGCGGACGTTGAGCAGCCCGGGGTTGAGTTCGATCAACTGGATGTATAGCGCGATGGCCTTGCCGTTCTCGCCCCATATCTTGTAATAGTCAGCCAAGCGATGCAGGGTCAGTGGATTCTCCGGCGAGAGCGCGCTGGCCCGGTCGAGGCTGGTGATGATGCCGGACTTGATCTCGTCCATCTTGGTTCGGGCAGCCAGCCCCGTGTCGCGGTACAGGTCGGCGATGCCGAGCCAATAATCCGGGTCGTTCCGCTCCTTGGTGAGCGCGGTGTCGAGTGCCTTGAAGGCGTCGTCAAACCGCTTCGCCGCGGCATGGAGCTTGGCCAGGCCACGAATGGAGATCAGGGTCGGGTTCGCCTTGGCCAAGGCGGCCTCGAAGGCGGCGATGGCCTCGTCCGGCTGTCCGGCCTGCTGGTAGGCGAGGCCAAGCCACTCGTGTGTCGCCGCCGACTCCGGGCTGGCCGCTTGGCCAAGCCGAAGAATCTCGATGGCCTTGTCGGTTTTCTTCTTTTGAAGGAAATGCCCGGCGGCCCGGATGACCACGGTTACCTGTGAGGGATCGGCCTTGGCGGCGGCCTCGAGGTGCTTGAGGGAGTCGGCCGGTTTGTGGCGCAGCTCGAGGCTGCGGCTGGTCAGGTAATGCGCGAGCCCCTCGACGCGGTTGCGGTACTCCGGGGTGTCCGGCTCGTCCAGTTCCTCGAGGTTCAGCCCGTGGATGCCGGAGGGGACGCCGGGGCGCGGCTTGGCCAAGGGTGTACTGCTGCAGCCGGGGCCGAGCCACAGCAGGGCCAGCCCCATGGACAGTCTGATCTGTGAACCGCGTCTCATGGTCGGAGGTTCACCCGGAACGGCGGCCGCGCCGATTCCCCGGCTACTTCTGCCAGGTGCGTTTCTTGTGGCGGTTGGCGCGGGATTTCTTCTTGCGCTTGTGCTTGTTGATCTTCGCTTTCCGGCGTTTCTTCAGTGAACCCATGTATGTCTTGTTTTCGTGGTCTTCTTTCTCAGTTTGTCAAATCAATGGACAACCTTGTTGAGCGGATACTCAATGATGCCCTCGGCCCCGGCGGTCTTGAGCGCCGGGATAATCTCCCGCGCAACAACCTCCTCGATGACGGTCTCGACCGCCACCCAGCCGTCGCCGCTCAGGCCGGAGACGGTTGGATTACGCAAGGCGGGCAGCTTTTTCAACACCTTTGACAGGTTTTTTTCCTCGATGTTGAACTTCATCCCGACCCGGGTCTCGGCGTCGAGCGCGCCCCGCAGGAGCATGGCGATGGTCTCGATCTTGCCGCGCTTCCAGTCATTCTTCCAGGTTTGGCGGTTGGAAATCAGGCGGGGAGTGGAAACCAGCAGCTCGTCGATGATTCGCAATTTGTTGGCCACAAGGCTTGAGCCGGTCTCAGTGACCTCGACGATGGCGTCAACCAGTTCGCGGGCCTTCACCTCCGTGGCGCCCCACGAAAACTCGACGCTGGCCTTGACGCCGTTCTTGCGGAGGTAGCGCCGTGTGAGGTTGACGACCTCGGTGGCGATCCGTTTGCCTTTAAGGCCCTTGACGCTTTTGATCGGCGACTCCTCTGGAACGCACAGCACCCAGCGGGCGGGGCGGCGGGTGGCGCGGCTGAACAGCAGCTCGGTCACCTCGTGCACCTTGGAGCCGTTCTCCATGATCCAGTCCAGCCCGGTGATGCCGCAGTCGAGGTAGCCCAGCTCGACGTAGCGGCTGATCTCCTGCGCGCGGATGAGTCGAATCTCGATCTCCGGGTCGTCCACGTACGGCACCAGCGAACGGCTGCTGACGCGGATGTTGAACCCGGCCTTGGCCATCTTCTCGATGGTTGGCTTTTCCAGGCTGCCCTTGGGCAGGCCGAACCTCAGGAGTTTCGCTTTACTCATCGGTTTGCCGCCGCGCGGCCAGTTTGGCCCGGGCACGAATGTAGCGCTTGGTCGATTGCTTCACCCGGGTGGCCGGGTTGAATCGCCATGTCCTGCGCGGCAGTTTGATGTTCATTTTCATACTCCATGCGGAGTGTGTTAAATGCGAATCTCGCCGTTGAACAAACGGGCGAGTGTTCGCGGATAAAGCGTGTGTTCCTCTTGCTGGATGCGATGGTGAAGCGTTGTGGGTGTGTCCTCATCCAGCACCGGGACAACGCCCTGCGCGAGAATGGTGCCAGTGTCGATCCCGTGATCCACCATGTGAACCGTGCAGCCGGTGGCCTTCACCCCGTAATCGTGCGCCTGCTTCCAAGCCTCCAGCCCCGGAAATGCGGGCAGCAAAGAGGGGTGAATATTAACGACCTTTTTCTCGAATGCACGCAGAAAATCACCTTTCAAAATGCGCATGAAACCGGCCAATGCCACCCATTCGGCCCCGGATTCGTTCAGTGCGGTGACGTAGGCTGTCTCGGCGGCTTCGTCCAGTTTGGTGCGGAATTTGCCCGGGTCGATGAACTTGGCCGGCAGGCCGTACTCCGCCGCGCGCTCCAGAATCCCCGCATCGGCGACGTCGCTGGCCACCAGCACAATCTCCGCCGGCAACGACCCGTTGGCGCAAGCCTTGGCCAGCGAGACCAAGTTCGACCCCTTGCCGGAGCCGAGCACAGCCAGTTTAATTTTGTCACTCATGCGGTACGCCCGCTTGGGCGCGGCGCAGCCTAAACCAAGCGCTTGGCCAAGGGGAGATTGAAATCGTCACGTTGCCACTCGCTTGGCCAAGCTGGTAGGCTGCTGCCGCCGGATGAAATTATCCCTCGAACTGACCGTGGCCACCAAGCCGGAGTGGGTGGTGGCCGTGATGGCGGACTTGCCGTCGTTCCTGCAGGATCACGCCGACTGCGAGCGCAAGGCCTCGGCGCTGGCGATGAGCCTCGTCGCCAAGTATCCGGAGCGGCTCGAGATCATCCCGGAGCTGATCGCCACCGGCGTGGAGGAACTGGAGCATTTTCAGCAGGTGTACGACGTGATGCGGCAGCGCGGCATTCCACTGGTCAAAGAGATTTCGAAAGACCCGTACATCACGGCACTGATGAAGTTGCTGCACAGCGACCGAGTGCGGCGGTTTCTTGACCGGTTGCTGTTGGCGTCGATCATCGAGTGTCGCGGCGCGGAGCGTTTTCGGCTTGTCTCGGCGGCGTTGGACGACGACAAAGGGCTGCAGCAGTTCTACCATGACCTTTGGGTGTCCGAGGCCCGGCACGGGCATATTTTTGTCGGGATGGCGCTGGAGTATTTCGAGCAGGAGCAGGTGTACTCGCGACTGGCGGAATTGAATGAGGCCGAGGGCCGAATCGTCGACGGGCTGGAAATACGAGCCGCATTGCATTGAAGCTTTTTGAGATGACGAACCTACAGAACAAAACAGAGATGACGCGCCGCCGATTCATCGGCGCGAGTGCGGTGGCGACCTTTGGCTTTCAAGTCGTGCCGAGCCGCGTGTTTGGCGCAAACAGCCGCTTGGCCGTCGCCGGCATCGGCGCGGGCGGCAAGGGGCGAGCGGACGTCTCCGGGGCGGCAGCGGCCGGGGCGGACATCGTTGCGCTGTGCGACGTTGACGAATCCCGGGCGGCCGGGATGTTCAAGGCGCATCCCAAGGCCAAGCGCTTCCCCGACTTTCGCGTGATGCTGGAGAAGATTGGCAAGAGCATCGACGCCTGCACCATCTCCACGCCGGACCACACCCACGCCGCCGCCACCTCGATGGCGATGAAGATGGGCAAGCATTGCTACACGCAAAAGCCGCTGACCCACAACGTTTACGAGGCACGCCACCTGACCCGCTTGGCCAAGCGCACCGGTGTCACCACGCAGATGGGAAACCAGGCGCACGCCGGCGAGCCGATCCGCCGTGCGGTCGAGTTGGTTCGCGCCGGGATTATTGGCAACGTCACCGAGGCGCACATCTGGACCAACCGCCCGATCTGGCCGCAAGGGATGAAGGCGCGCCCGGCCAAGGCTGACGTGCCCAACGGCTTGGACTGGGATATGTGGCTTGGCCCGGCACCGCACCGCCCGTACGGCAAAGGGTACGTTCCGTTTGCGTGGCGCGGCTGGTGGGACTTTGGCACTGGGGCGCTCGGCGACATGGCCTGCCACATCATGGACATGGCGTGGTGGAGCCTCGAGTTGGGCTCGCCGACGCGTGTGAGCGCCCGGCACGGCGGCAACACCGGCGAGAGCGCCCCGAACTGGGCGGTGATCGATTATCAATTCGGCTATCGCGGCAGCCGCCCGCCGGTGAAGCTCACTTGGTACGACGGCAAAAAGGACGGCGTGCAAAACGCGCCGTCGCTCGAGGCCACCGGTGGCGTTGAGATGGTGGCCAAGGGCAGAAAAGGCTACGGCTCGATGCTCGTCGGCGACAAGGGCCGGATGTTTTTCAATCGCAGTTCCACCCAATGGATGATCACCGGGCGGGACGCGGACGAGGTGAAACAGATCGAGGCCAACACGCCGAAGACGCTGCCGCGCACCGAGGGCAACTACGTCGAGTGGGTGAACGCCGCCACCGGCAACGGCCACAAGCCGCTGAGCCGGTTCGAGATCGCCGGGCCGTTCACCGAGATGGTGTTGCTGGGCAACCTGGCCATCCGCGCCGGCGAGCCGGTGCAGTGGGATGCCGAGG
The DNA here is from genome assembly GCA_014382705.1 of Verrucomicrobiota bacterium. GTDB lineage: Bacteria > Verrucomicrobiota > Verrucomicrobiia > Limisphaerales > UBA1096 > UBA1096. The sequence goes on from JACNJE010000073.1 coordinate 10,512, forward strand.
CGCTGCGCTCGACCAACAGCGACAAGGCCAACCGTCACGTCCGCCGCGAGTACCGCAGCGGCTGGAAGCTTTGAATCGGCCGCTTGGCCAAGCGGCGTCCGTTTCCCAAAATTGACGCCGGCGCTGCCCAATCGTACCTTATCCCGATGAAACGTTCTTCGCAGGCCAAGCCGAAACGGGCCTTCACGTTGATCGAGTTGCTGGTGGTCAACGTCTCCACCCCGGACAACCCCGACATGCTGTGGATGCAGGAACACAGCAGCGATCTCGTCAAGCGATGAGCCGGCTCCTGTTTTGCCTCGGTGCGTGGCTGTCTGCGGGCGGATTGCTGGCTGACGAGCCAAGCGGCAAGCCGCTGTTCTCGTTCGGCGTCATCGCCGACTGCCAGTTTTGCAACGTCAAGGTGTCCAAGACGGCGCAGCGCCAGTACGCGTTGTCGCCGAAAAAACTGGCGGCCTGCGTCGAGCACCTGAACCGGCTCGACTTGCGGTTCGTCGTGCACCTCGGCGACTTCATCGACCGCGACTTTGAGAGCTTCGCGGACGTGTCGCCGATCTACGACAAACTCAAGGCTGACCATTACCACGTGCTTGGCAATCACGACTTTGAGGTGGGCGACGAGCAAAAGGCCAAGGTGCCGGCCGCGCTTGGCCTCGAGTCGCGGTATTACCAGTTTCGATACCACGGCTACCGCTTCATCGCGCTCGACGGCAACGACGTCAGCCTGCATGCCTACCCGGCCGGCGACCCACGCCACAAGGCGGCCAAGGCGGTTCACGCAAAACTGCCCGCCGGCACGCCGACCTGGAACGGTGCCGTTGGCCAAGCGCAGCTCGCTTGGCTGAAGAAGGCGCTGGCCGAGGCCAAGCGGGCGGGGGAGCGGGTGATCCTTTTCTGCCACTTCCCGGTGTACCCGGAGAACGTGCACAACCTGTGGAACGCTGCCGACGTGCTGGCGTTGGTGCGGGAAAGCCGCGCGGTCGTGGCGTACATGAACGGGCACAATCACGCTGGCAATTACGGCCGCTTGGCCAAGCGGCACTTCGTCACTTTCTCGGGGATGGTCGACACGGAGCAGACCGCCTACGCCGTCGTCCATGTCCACGGGGATCGGCTGGAGATCAGGGGATTCGGTCGGCAGAAAACCATGACCCTGCCGCTCGCCGGGAACGGCGACTAGGGGGCCGCCTTGGCCAGCGGCTCCTCCTCAAACTGCCCGTGGTCTCGGAATTTTTCGTACCGGGCGTCGAGACGTTTTTTCACCGGCATGCGGTTGAGCGCCTTGAGGTGCTTGACAAGGTGATTCCTCAGCGAGGCGGCGGCGGCCTCCGGGTCGTTGTGGGCGCCGCCAAGGGGCTCGGGGATGATCTCGTCCACCAGGCCGAATTTTATCAAATGCTCGGAGGTAATCTTGAGGGCGTCGGCCGCGTCGGGTGCGGCGGCGCGATCCTTCCAGAGGATGGAGGCACACCCCTCCGGGCTGATGACCGAGTAGTAGGCGTTCTCGAGGATGAGAACACGGTCGGCCACGCCGATGCCCAGCGCGCCGCCGGAGCCGCCTTCGCCGATGACCACGGCGATGACCGGCACCTTGAGCGTCATCATTTCGCGCAGGTTGACCGCGATGGCCTTGGCGATGTGACGCTCCTCGGCGCCGATGCCGGGGAACGCACCGGCGGTGTCGATGATGGTGATCACCGGCAGGTCGAACTTGCTCGCCAGTTTCATCAGGCGCAGCGCCTTGCGGTAACCCTCCGGGTGGGCGCAGCCGAAATTGCGCATCACGTTTTCCCGCGTGTCGCGTCCCTTCTGGGTGCCCATGACCATGACACGGTCATCGCCCAGTCGGGCGAACCCGCAGACCATCGCCTTGTCGTCGGAGTACAGGCGGTCGCCGTGCACCTCGGAAAAGTCTTCGAAGGCGAGGCGGATGTAGTCGAGCGTATAGGGGCGGCGGGGATGCCGCGCCAATTGAACCCGCTGCCACGGGGTCAGGTTGGAGTAAATGCCCTTGCGGGTTTCCTCGATCTTGGCCCGGATCTGGTCGGCCTCATCCTGAAAATCGACCTCGACACTGCTTGGCAGCGCAGTCTTGGTCAGTGCCTCGAGCTTGGCTTGGAGATCGACAATGGGCTGCTCGAAATCGAGGTGGTTTTTCATTCCGGGGTTGCGGCGTCCGCTGGGCCGGGATTGTACTGCCAAGGCGCGCGGGCGCAACCCGAATCGGGAAAGGTTGACCCCGGCAGCGCCCGGTTTTAGCCTCCGAGTGTCTGTGCCACGCAGGTTGCGTGATTGTCGCGCAGGGAGATGCAGAGGCGTGAATTGTTTAACGAACCAACCGTGCAAACCAAGCCGCGAAACCGTGGCATGTCTGATGCTGAATTAATGTTGCGATGCTTACATCCATCTTGAAAAGAATGAAGACCCGGCGCTTGGCCAAGCGCTGGATGGCGGGCTGGGCGGTGACACTCGGCATGGTGACGATGCCAGCAGAGTCGTTGGCCCAGATCACCATCACAGCCAAGGATATGTTCTCCAAGGAGGGGCAGTACTATAACATGTATTCCAACTTCGTCGGGCATTTCTCGGAGGCCGCAGGAGAGGAGGTGGAGGTGTTTGATTACATTGGCGAGGCCGGGGAGAATCAGGTTTGGGATTTCCGCGAAGGTCCCGAGGATGAAATGATCCGGTTCGACTACGTGAAGCCAGCCGAGATCGACACGGATGTCGAATTCGATGGGGCGACGATCGTGGAGCGGGCGACGTTTGATTCAACGGGCAAGCAGAAGAGTCTTTTTCTGAACATGAAGCCCGGCGTGGGGCGGCACGTGTATGGGTTCCACGATGAGGGTATTGATGAGGTGAACCCCGCGATTCCGTTCAGCGGGCGCCTTCTGGATTTTCCCGCAGTGATCAAGTACGGCGACGAATGGAACGCCTCGACCACGTACGAGTATGTGACGCGCTCTCCATTGTTGAATTTCGAATCGCCGACCAAGATGGTTTACGAGTCGGCAATGAAAGTCGATGCCTTCGGGATTGTCATGCTTCCGGAGTTGGGATTTCACGATTGCCTGAGAATCAACGAGTTGGTTAAGAATGTGGCGTTTGTGAAGATACCGGGAGTGATCGATGACTGGCAGGAGGCTATCACTCAATACACGCGCAACTACTATTGGCTGTGCAAGGACATGGGGGTCGTGGTGCAAATCAGTTCCAACCCGGAGGATGTGCCGCCTGCCGATGAGTTCTCAGTTGCGGGTGCCCTCTGGCGGCAATTTGAAAACAACCACGGTAAATCCACGGAGACCGCCCAACCGGTGGAAGGGCTGGAAATCTCCCTAGATCCCAACGGAAAACGGATTTTATTGAACTGGAAAAAAGCCGAGAATACGGTTGAATATCTGGTTCAATACAGCGATAATTTGGCTGCGAACAGTTGGAGGGAGTTGAAAAAAACGACCGGAAACTTTGTTTTAGACGATATTTCCTCCGAAAAACACCGGTATTACCGGATTGTGTCGCTGGAATGACGGAATGAAATTGCAGGCAACCCAACGCTTGGCCAAGCGGCCGGAGCGGCCTCCCGCAAGTTGGCGGGAAGATCGCCAGGCTGCATTCACCCTCGTTGAGTTGCTGGTCGTGATCGCAATTATCGCCATCTTGGCGGCACTGATGCTGCCCTCCCTGATTCAAGCCAAGAGCGCCGCGCGAACGATCGCCTGCAAAAACAACCTTCGCCAATACGGAATCGCTCTCAATTCCTATGTCGGGGATCGTAGTCATTATCCCGTCTACAATTTCGACCCGACCGATGCCGAGGGCGAGAACCAGAAGTATTGGCATGATCGCCTTCTTCCGTACATCGGTGCCGACTGGGCCGGGCAGGCGCCGTTCACCTGTACGGATTACAAGGGTGTCACGATTTCTGGCAACGACAGCGCCGTCGCGCTGGGCAGTTATGGTTACAACGCCTTTGGTGTCAAACTTGGATACAGCAAGCTTGGCCTCGGCGGCACGTACAGTCACACGCTAATCAGCGGGCATCTGGACGATGTGCCGACGGAGGGTTCGCGGATCAGCGACGGGGACGTTCGCTCCACCGCAAACATGATTGCGATCGGCGATGCCACCCTGATCTGGCTGACCAAGCCGGTGATCAAAATGTTGTACGGCCAGGACGGTGAGGAAGGTGCCAGCGGAATGGCGCATCTGGACATCAACTACCGCAACTTTGTTCAGCGCAAGGCCTACCCGTTGAGCGGCAAAATCATCGACGCCACCGAGTCACGGCACGGCGGCAGATACAACATCGCCTTCTGCGATGGGCACGTCGAGGCGGTCGACCGCAAGCGGCTTCATGAGCGCAGTTTCCGGGCGCTGCGCCGATGGAACAACGACAACAAGCCGCACCACGACTTGTTGAGCGAGTACCAGTCCTGGCGCTGATCTTCAATCCAGTCGAAGCCACGACACCTTTAAGTGAGCCGGCTCCCTCGCGGTGACCGGGAAATCGGGAGGCTGTGGAGCGGCAAACAATTTCATAATTTTCCGGCCCGCCGAGCGAACTCCAATTCTCACATCTTCCCTGAATTTTCTTTCGGGATATCCGGTCGCGTTGCAGCAGGCCAGCAGCATGGCACCTTTGCGGAGCAGCGGAGCGGCCGCCTTGGCCAAGGCGGGATAGTCGCGCTTGGCCTGGAACACCCCAGACTTCTTCGATCGCGAAAAGGTGGGCGGATCCAGAATGACCAGGTCATACGTGTCGCCCCGCTTGGCCAAGCGCTTCATCCAGTCGAGTGCGTCGCCGTAAATGAAATCGTGATGACCGGGATCGGCCCCGTTTTGACTCAAGTTATCCCGCCCCCAGTCCAAATATTTGCGAGACAAGTCCAAGTTGGTGGTTGTGGCGCCCGCGCGGGCGGCGCAGACCGAGAACGCGCAGGTGTAGGCGAAGCAGTTCAGCACCGTAGCGTTGGTCGGGGCGAATTGAAACACGGGAAGACCGGGCTCGACCCGGTTCCTCAGGATGCGTTTCCGGTTCTCCCGCATATCGAGGAACAGCCCGGTTGAATAGCCCTCGCTTAGGCTCAAGCGGTACGTCACGCCGTTTTCCCGCACTTCAAAGATGTCCGGCGCCTCCAATCCCATGACCAGTCGCGGGGAGGAGTCCGTTTTCTCGCTCGACTGCACTGTTCGGCTCAATCGCTTGTAGTACACCCCCTTTAGGTTAAGCCTGTTTTTCCAATCCTTGGCGACGTCGATTTGAGGATCTGTAAGAGGCTGCGGGGATTGCATCAGCAGGAAATCGCCGAGTCGATCCACGTACAATTCCTTCCAGCCATCCGCCTTGCCGTGGATGAGCCGGCAGGCGTTGGTTTCCGGGTCGCGTCCGGCGCGCAATTTTAGAGGTGATGGGGGCGGCTTGCTCAACGGTTTACCAGAAGTGCCACTGCTCTTTCACAAAGCCGAAGCCGTGCGTGACCACCCAAAGGCCGAGAAGGAGATTGGTGATGGCGTGCGCGGTGATGGCGTCCCCGATCCGGTTTGTGCGGATGACCAGCAGTTGATAAATCATCCCGCACGCCACGCCGGCGAGCCAATGTTGATGCGTCAACCCAAAGATGACTGACGTGACCAGAAACGCCTTCGCGTTGAATTGGTTGTGAGGCGTGTAGATCCAGTTCGGTGCCACGATGTAGCGGTAAAGGAATGAACGATAGAAAACCTCCTCGAGCAGCGGCACCAGCAGCGTCGAGCCGGTAATGCGGACTCCGGCGAAAAACCAAACCATCGCCGGGTCCGCGCCGAGGTGAGCGGGCAGGTTCCACGAATCGTCCGGTTGGCTCAACTTCGGGTAAGGCACGTCCAGCGCCACCCAGATCGCGAAAACCAGCGTCCCTGCAAGCAGCGCCTCAAGGCTGACCGCCCAGCGCATTTCAGCCACCAGCGGCCAGGTGACCCAAACCAGCCAGGCACCGACGACGCACTTGGCTGCGTAAATCCAGTAGTGCGACTCCTGCCCGAGGCTACCCTGGCAAGCGGTCAGCAGGAGGAAGACGACAAACGGCAGCACCCTCGCCAACAGCGGGGAGGCCTGAAGTTTGCCGGTCAATCCCTTCATTGCCTGAAGATGGAGCGGGTGATGTCCAGAAACCTGTTCATCTCGGTCTCGGTGCCGATGGTGATGCGCAGCCGGTTCCGAACCTTGGGCGCGTCGAACCAGCGCGTCACGATGTTGCGTTGCCGCAATTGGCGGAACCACTCCGCCGCAGTCAGGCCGGTTGGCCGGGCGAAAATGAAGTTGGCCTGACTGGGCAGCACATCGAAGCCAAGCGCCTCCAGCGCAGCAGAGGTTTTCTCCCGCAACCGCACAATGCGCTTAAACTGTTTCCGGTAATAGGTGGTGTCCGAGAGCGTGGCCAGCGCCGCGGCTTGGCCAAGGCCGTTCACGTTGTAGCTGTCGCGGATGCGATCAAGCGCCCCGATGAGCGCCGGGTGGCCGATGAAGTAGCCGACGCGCTGGAAGCAGAGCGAGTACGCCTTGCTGAAGGTGCGGGACACGATGACGTGCGGGAATCGCTTGGCCAAGCGCAGCGAGTGCTCATCGGCGAAGTCGACGTACGCCTCGTCCAGAATCGTCACGCCGTTTTGCGCTTCGCAGAGCCTGGTCAGGTCGCGTGTCGTGTAGCCTCTGCCGCTGGGGGCGTTCGGTGTCGTGATGTAAGTGAGTGCCGCGCTGAAGTTCCAGTTGCCCTTCCGCAGGGCGTCGTTGTCCGGCAACTCAAACCCGGCGGGGAGCTTGACCTCGTTGCACCGCGCACCGTGGATGCTGGCAAGAATGGGGTAGAGCGAGTAGCTGGGCGTGAAGTACTGGATGGTTTGTTTTGCCGCTTGGCGAAGGGGGATCGTGCCGGTTTGGCGCGGCTCGACGAAGGCGCGCGTCGCCAGCGCGAGCAGTTCGTCGGAGCCGTTGCCGACGATGATGTTTTCCGGTCTGCAGCCGTGAAACTTGGCCAAGGTCTCGCGCAGCGGCTGCGCGGCCGGGTCGGGGTAGAGGCGCAACCGCTCATCGGCCGCCGAGCGGATGGCGCGGATCACCTTGGGCGACGGCGGCGCGGGGTTCTCGTTTGTGTTGAGCTTGATGAGGCCTCGGACGTTCGGCTGCTCGCCCGGGACGTAGCCGTGCAGCTTTCGCACCAGCGGGCGGATCAATCGATCCGGGGAACTTCCTTTGCGCTTGGCCGCCATCAGGAGGATTCTTCACCCAGCCGGATTTCGGCGGATCGCCCGTGGGCATCGAGCCCCTCCATCTCGGCGAAGGTGCGGAGCGTGTCAATCGACTTGGCCAAGACGGGCCGGCTGTATTTCACCACGCTGGTGCGTCGCTGGAATTGATCCACGGTCAAGCCGGCAAAAGACGCCCCGGCACCGCCGGTGGGCAGCGTGTGGCTGGGGCCGGCCATGTAGTCGCCCAGGACGGTCGGCGACCATGGCCCGACGAAGATCGCCCCGGCCGTGACGATCCGTTTCACGGCCGGGCCGGGGTCGCGGAGCATCAGGCCACAATGTTCCGGCGCGATGCGGTTTGCCAGCGCGATGCCGTCGTCGATCGATTTGAGCTGGATTAGCCAGCCGTTTTTCTTGAGCGCCTGCTCGATGAAGTTGCGGCGAGACAGCGACGGGAGTTGTCGCTTGATTTCCCGCTGAACACCAGCGATCAGTTTTTTGGAGTGGCTGGCGAGCCAGACGCGCTCGTGCCCGGAGCCGTGCTCCGCCTGGGCCAGCAGGTCGGCGGCGGCAAAGCTGGCCTTGGCGGACGCGTCGGCGAGGATGAACATCTCGCTTGGCCCGGGCAGCAGGTCGATCGCGACGCGGCCAAACAGCAGCCGCTTGGCCGTGACCACGTAGGCGTTGCCGGGGCCGAAGATCTTCTGAACCGGGCGAACTGTTTTCGTGCCGTGCGCCATCGCGGCAATGGCTTGCGCGCCGCCCACGCGGTACACCTCGGTGGCGCCCGCTTGGCCAAGCGCGGCGAGCAGGGCGGAGTTCACTTGGCCGTCCCTGCCGCACGGTGTGCAGGCGACGATCTCGCGGCACCCGGCGACCTTGGCCAGAGTGACGGTCATCAGCGTGGTCGATGCCAGCGGCGCGGTGCCGCCCGGGATGTAGACGCCGACTCGTTGAAACGGGTCAAACTTCTCCCCGACCAGGCCGCCCTGCGGATTGCGCGCCTGCCAGTTTTTCCGGAGGGACTGCCTTGCGAAGAAGGCGACGTTGGCCTTGGCCAAGCGGATTGCCTTTCGGATCCTGGGGGCGATGGCTTGCCAAGCTGCCTTGGTCTCGGCGGGGGCGATGCCGAGTTGGCCCGGGGACAGTTTCGCCCCGTCGAACTGTTCCGTGAACCGAAGCAGCGCCTTGTCGCCGTGTTGCTCGACATCCCGAATGATGTCTCGAGTGCGCTGCTCGATGGCCGGGTCGAACAGGCTGGAGGCGGCGATGAGCTTGTTCAATTTGCCAGGGAAACCGGAATCCGTGTGTCGGATTAAATGCATCGGCCGGGAAGATAGGGGGAGAAGCCCGGAAAAGTCAAAAACAGCGGGGGGGCCGCAGGGGTGTCAAGCCTGTTCCTGTGCGGAGAGGAGAGAAAAAATAAATTTTGGGTTTGACGAGACAGGATGGCTTATGTCGTTATGACTAATCTGTTTTATTGAGTTCTGCAATGCCTCGGAAATCGAAGAAAAAAAAACCGGTTGTCAGTTCCGCGAAAGCGTCCAAATACGATGCGCACCACAAGGTGATCAACAGCACCTACGGCGACTTTGCCGATCTGCGCCATCAATTGTCCGAGTCGAAGGAGGACGTGGCCGAGCGTTCCAAGCTGCTCGAGATCTTCGCCACCTGCAACGATTCACAGCGATCGTGGCTGCTGCTCGAGGATTATTTTGACAAGTTGAACCTTGCCCGCAAGGACTTCAGCCAGGACGACTGGTGGGCCGGCATGTCGCAGACGAAGGGGGACGCACGGCTTGAGGATCTGGCGCTGGTGTTCATGAAGTCGGGCCGCTCTGTTCCCAACGAACTGATGCCGCACGCCAACTTCTCGCGTTTCGCGCAGGTGGAGCAGGCGGAGAAGGATTACCAACTGTTCAAGGGGCTGGAGGAGTGGATGTTCCCCCCGTCGCCGTCGCACTTGGACTCGCCGCGTGCCGCGTTGCGCGTGGTCGGCCAGCTGGTTGAAGACACGGAATTGCCGGGATTGCACAAGTTCGGGATCGAGATTCACGTCATACGGCCGCGCACCGGCGACCGCGTGAAGACGCTGGACGACATGGCCGACCTGACGATGCGCGCCGCCCACGAGCAGGAATTATTCCCGGTGGATGACTGGGCGTTCATCCGTTGGTCCTCCGGGATCCGGCACGACTACGACACCGAGGCGGAGCTGATTCCGCTGGACGGTGCCGATCTGCTCAAGTGGCTGGTGCAATGGGGGAAAACCGGGCGGATCGAGCTTGAGGGGGAAAGCAAGCCCATCGAGTTCCTGGGGCGGATCATCGAGATGGACCCGCATTTGGACAAGGTGAAATCCAACCTGTTCTTCACCCATAAAATCGTCCTGCCCAACCGGAAGAGCTGCGCCATGACGGAGGCCCGTTTTTTCGCGGGAGAACCGGCGCTGGCGCTGATTGGGAGCGAGGTGTTTCTCCTGCGCAACGCACCGTCGCAGGACGTGCTCGGGAACTGGGCAAAGATGAAAAAAGCCCCGGTCTCAAAGCTCACCCACCGCCTGCTGACCAAGCTGCGCAAGATCAGCACCACCAACGGGGTCAACTGGGAGCAACTTTGCAAGACCCACAAGGCGACGCCGCGGTTTGTGTTTGAAATGGCCAACGACACGGTTCGCCTGAAGCTCCTAGCCAAGAGCGAGTCGGACAAAAGTCTCTGGCAGTGGAATGGCCATGAGTGGATTCGCGAGAAATCGGCGAGCCAGAAGGTGAACAAGCCGGAAGTGCTCGATGACGACCGGCTGGAGTTGGCCGTCGGATGGCTTCAGCGTCTGGACTGGTTCACGCCGGAACCGGGACTTTGGGTGGGGGACGCCAATCCGCTTTTCCTCGAGAGCCTGCACGCTGCCTGGCCGGACAAGCCGGAGGCCGAGTACCTCGGCGACACGGAGTTTAAGCGGCTCTTCCTTCAGCCCAAGCGGCTCAAGCCCAAGTTGATCGTTCACGGCAGCGGCATCGACTGGCTCTCCGTCTCCGCCGAGTGGGAGGAGGAGGGGATGAAGTTGACGGAGCGCGACCTCCAGCAGCTCGCCGGCGCCAGCGGCAACTTTGTCAACCTGCCGGATGCCGGCTGGGTGCAGCTGGACCAAAAGGCGGTTCAGGACGCCCAGGAAGCGATGGCCGACCTGGGCGTCGACGGCTTGTCCGCGCTCGAGCAAAAGATCGGGATCGAGCAGGCCGCCCATCTCGACGAGGACGGCTTGGCCAAGTTCGTCCCGTCCGCGGAATTGGAGCAGTTGCGCGGCCGGCTTGATGAGTTCGAGGGCATCGAGTCGACGGATTTGCCGGAGGGGATTTGTGCGGAGATGCGTCCGTACCAGGTTGAAGGCTTTAGTTTTCTCTGCCACTTGGCCAAGCTCAAGCTGGGCGGCATCCTTGCCGACGATATGGGCCTGGGCAAGACGCTGCAGACACTCGTCTGGCTGAAGTGGCTGAAAACCAGCCGGAGAAAGAACGCCAAGACCAAGCCGACCCTCGTCGTCTGTCCCGCCTCGGTGCTGCACAACTGGCGCCGCGAGTCGGAACGGTTCACCCCCAGCATGAAGGTGCTGGTTTTAGAGAGCGGCCAGGCGAGGCACAACCTCCGCAAGCGTGTCCCCGACCACGACATCGTGGTCACTAACTACTCCATCCTGCGGCGCGACCTCGACGAGTTGGCCAAGTTCGCCTTTCGGGCCGTGGTGCTCGACGAGGCGCAGTTCATCAAGAACCCCGGCGCACAGGTGACCAAGTCGGTCAAGGAACTCAAGGCCGATCACAAGCTGGCGCTGACCGGCACGCCGATCGAGAACCGGATGCTCGACCTGTGGAGCATTGTCGATTTCGTGCAGCCGAACTACCTCGGCAACCAGGATCATTTCAGCCAGGTGTACGACTTGCGCGGGGCAGAGAAAGACGAGAGCACCGCCCGCATCGGGCGTCGAAAACTGTCGGCCAAGCTGCGCCCGCTTCTGCTGCGCCGCGTCAAGAAACAGGTGGCCAAGGACCTGCCGGAGCGTGTCGAGCAACGGCTCGACTGCGAGCTGCCGGAGGAGCAGCGCAAACTGTACCTCGCCGAACTGAAACGCAGTCGCGAGCAGGTCTTGAAGGCGGTCAAGCAGAAGGGCGTGGCCAAGAGCAAGATGCACGTGCTGGCCGCGCTGACACGGCTGCGCCAGATTTGCTGCCACCCCGGCCTCGTCGGCAGCGACACCGAGTCCGGGAAGATGGACACCCTGTTCGAGTTGGTGGAACCGCTCCTCGAGGAGGGGCACAAGGTGCTGGTGTTCAGCCAGTTCGTCCGCATGCTACAGATTTTGGAGAAGCAGTGTGAGGATCGGAAGATGCCGACTTACCTGTTGACGGGTGAAACCAAAAACCGGCAGGACGTTGTCACGGCATTTCAGGAGGACGAGGCACCGGCGGTGTTCCTGCTCAGCCTCCGGGCGGCCGGCACCGGCCTCAACCTGACAAGCGCCAGTTACGTGGTCATTTACGATCCGTGGTGGAATCCCGCCGTCGAGGCGCAGGCGATCGACCGCACGCACCGCATCGGCCAAACCGCCACCGTGAACGCCTACAAGATGATCTCGCCCGGAACCGTCGAGGAAAAAATCTGGGACCTGCAACAGCGCAAGGCCAAGACGGTGTCCGACGTGCTCGGCGACGACGGCTTCGCCAAGGGGTTGACCACGAACGACCTCGAGTACCTGTTCTCCGACTAACCCGCAGCGCTTGGCCAAGCGCTTGGCTGTTTAAACTTTTTCCACCCGAAATGTCGGCTGGCTCCATTCGCCGCTTGGCAGCAGCCAGCGAAAGATCACGCCACCTTCGCGGTGCCCGGCGGTGTCGAGCCGGTTGGGCGTGCCGGTGTCGCGGTGCGCCACGATGATGCGAAACGACCCGTCCGGTTCCAGCTTCACCTGCGAATGGTTCAGGATGATTTGCCGGTTCACGAAATCGCGCGACTCAAGCCAACGGCTGCACAGTTGCACCGACCAGTAGCGGCACGCCGGCGCGCGGCCCTCCATCACGAGCGCCTCGTCCTCCTCCAGTTTGTACCAGCCGCCAACGTATTCGTTGTCCGGCGTGGGGAACAGGTTGTCGAGCCCCTCCACCGTGCTGTCGATGCCCACTGTGTTCGGCTCTTTCATCCACGCCTCCGAGGCAAGTTGGGTGGACTTCATCGTGCGCGCGAGGCTTTGACTCAGCGCCCGGAGCCGATGCGTCACTCCCTCGAGCGTCGGTGCCGGCGGCGGCCCAGCGTCGTCAAGCACCTCGATCTTCAGCTCAGCCGGTTGTTGCCGCAGATCGGTGAAGTATTGGCGGGTGACCAGCGTTCGGGCGATGTTATCCAGTCGCACCCAGTTGCGCGCGCCGTCCGGCCGCTCGGCGGAGAGCAGCAACTCGAACCGGCCGTCGTCATCGACCTCCATGTCCGCGTCGCAGATGTTGGACAGGATCGTGTTGCTCCGGCCGCGCAGGCCGTACAGGCAGAAGGCGAGGTAAAGCTCCTCCCCGCGCCGGCCGTGGATTCGGTACCGCAGCGCCGGGTTCAGCGTTGCCCGGTGGTACAGTGTGTCGGGGTTGTCCACGAAAAACTTCCGGATCGGCGACATGACTTGCACGAGGCTCGGGGCGTTCGCATCCTGTTCCACCTGAAATTCCGTCATGGCGACGAAGATGCGCGTGAGGAAGCGGTACCCCTCGGCGCGTTCCGACGGGTCGCGCCCCTCGGTCAACGTGTCCACCTGATTCGCCGCGTCGGCGAGTTGTGTGGTCAGCGTTGTCCAGGCCATTGTCAGTTCGTCGTTTTTCATGCGGTTGCTCCTGTGAAATCGTGCCGGACGACCTCGGGGCTCAGGCCGTACTCCTCGAGCGAGTAGCGGTGCGGGCCGTGCTTGTGCTGCCGGTTGTCGGCCAGCCAACGCTTCATCCCATCTTCAAATTCATCCGAGAAATCGTAGCCGTGGTGCTCGTAAATGCGCTGCACGGTGCCGATCGGGTCGTGGGTCAGGTCGGCGTATTGCACGTCGAGAAACCGCCCCGGATCGGCGGCGGCGCGAACCTCGGCCGAGCGCCGCTCGATCTCGATCAGCCGCCGATGCCAATGCGCCCCGATGGCGGCCTTGTCGACGGTGTCGCTGGCGGCACTGCGCGTGATCTCGCACAGGCTGCAGATGCTTGGCAGGACGTTTTCCGCGTCGCGATGCGTCTGCACGATGCGCGCATCCGGGAACACCTCCAGCAACCCGGCCAAGCCGGGCAGGTGCCGGGGTGCCTTGCAGACCCAGTGGCTGCCGCGGCATTTCCAGCCGAGCATCTGGAGTTGCCGCCGGTAGTAGCGGTACCACACCGGGTCGGCCTCGTGCCCGGCAAGCCAAGCGGAGTAACTTGGGATGTTCGCTCTTAGTTCAAAAATAAAGTCGGCGAACGTGTGTTCGATGAGCCACAGGCATTCCTCCGGGCCGGTGGCGTTGAGCTTGTGCGCGCTCGCCAGGCGCGGCACGATTTTTTCAAACCCGGCGACAAACGCCTCCGTCTGCTCGATGCGCGGATCATCCACCAGCGACTCCGGGGACGGCGCGGGGTGCAGTCCCTCCCACAGCCGCAGCCAGCGCGAGGCCGGGTCGCAGGCGAGCAGGTTGTGCAGCAGCGTCGTGCCGGTTCGCGGGAAGCCGAGAATGTACAGCGGCCGCTCGATCGGGGTTTGCGCCATCTCCGGGTGCGCGGCGAAGGCCGCCTCGGTTCGCAGCCGGTTCGTGAGCAGCCGGAGCAGGGTGCGCTGCATCAGGATCACCCCCTGCGTGTTGAGCCGCGCTTCATCCCGCAGCGATCGCAGCAAAATGCCGAACGGCTCACGGAATGAATCATCGCCAAAGTCCGACAAGCCGGTCTGCGCGGCAGCTTTCTGCAGCAGGGCCTCGTCGTTCAACGCAACATCGGGGGAGAGTTTAGACATTTTCACCGAGTCATCGCACATACAACGTCCCGCCATCGACGGGGAAGGGCGCACCGGTGATGAACGACGCCTCGTCACTGCAGAGAAACACCGCCGCCGCAGCGACCTCCTCCGGCTTGCCCATGCGGCCGATCGGTTGGTACTCCGAAAGTTTTTTGAACATCTCCGCTTGGTTGTCGGGGTAGTTCTTTGCGATGAACCCGTCCACGAATGGGGTGTGAATGCGGCCCGGCAAAATCGCGTTGCAGCGGATGTCGTCGTGCAGATGATCCTTGGCCACCGAGTAGGTCATCGCAAGCACGCCGCCCTTGCTCGTGCCGTAGGCCAGGCGGTCGTGGATCGCCATCGTCGCCACGGTCGAGGCGATATTGACGATCGAGCCGCCGCCACTGTTCAGCATCTGCCGGACACCGCCCTTAAGGCAGTTGAACACGCCCTTCAGGTTCACGCTCATCACGCGGTCAAAATCGGCCTCGCTGGTGTCCGTGATGTTGCCGACGTGCGCGATGCCGGCGTTGTTGACCAGGCAATCCAGCCCGCCGCGGTCACTGCCAAGTTGGTCAAAAACGTCCAGCACTTGGCCGTGGTCTGTCACGTCGCACGCCGTCGCCTCCGCTTGGCCACCGGCGGCGCGGATCTGCCCGACGGTCACCCCGGCCGCCTCGTCATCGATTTCGAGCACATCGACAAACGCCCCCTGCTTGGCCAAGGCGAGAGCGATCGCCCGGCCGATGCCCGATCCCGCGCCGGTGACGACAGCGGACTTTCCCTCAAGGCGGAACATGCGCCGCAATGTCCCCGAGACTGCCCCGCTTGGCAAGTTCCAACGCTTGGCCAAGGTCTGTGCTGACAAACGAGGCGCGATCCATTACGCTTGGCCAAGCGCATGAATGATTCGGAGATGGCAATGAATAACGAATATGTTGAGCTTGGTCCGGGAGAGGGCAAGATGATCCCGGTTCCGGGACATAAGATTACGCAAAAGGTTTCAGGTGCGGAGACCAACGGTGCGTATTCGATGTTAGAAGTTGAACTGGACGGTGACGGACCGCCTTTGCACATTCACAATGCGGAGGATGAATCCTTTTATGTTTTGGAGGGGGAAATAGATCTCCAGATCGAAGATCGAAAAATTAACGCGACAGCGGGTTCGTTCACGCTGGTACCCAAGGGAACGGTTCATACTTTTGCGCAAGTCGGACAGCAGCCCGCCAAGTTTCTCGTGACCTATTCGCCGGCCGGGTTTGAAAATTTTTTCGATGAAGCCGTTGATTTGGATGTAACAGACACAGAGGGTTATGTCGCCAAAGCCAATGCCTTGGCTGAAAAATATAACATGGAGATTGTGGGCCCACCTCTTGGAGGTTAGGGCATCATCGAAATTATAATTCAATTTGTAGGCAAGGTCTGTGCTGACAAACGAGGCGCGATCCATTACGCTTGGCCAAGCGCATGAATGATTCGGAGAAGACAACCAAGCGACTTCGCAGCGAGGAGTGGTTCAACAACCCGGCGCATCCGGACGGCACGGTCATTTACATCGAGCGGTTCCTGAACTACGGCATCACGCCGGAGGAGTTGCGCGCCGGCAAGCCGATCATTGGCATCGCGCAGGTCGGGAGCGACATCTCGCCGTGCAACCGCGGGCACCTCGAGACGGCCGAGCGCGTCAAGGCTGGCATCCGCGATGCGGGGGGGATTCCGTTCGTGTTCCCGGTGCACCCGATACAGGAGAGCTGCCGGCGGCCGGCCGCCGCGCTCGACCGCAACTTGGCCTACCTTGGCTTGGTCGAGGTGTTGCACGGCTATCCGTTCGACGGCGTGGTGCTGACGACCGGCTGCGACAAGACCACACCGGCCTGCCTGATGGCGGCGGCGACGATGAACCTTCCGGCGATCGTGCAGTCCGGCGGCCCGATGCTCAATGGCTGGCACAACGGCGAGCTGGCCGGCTCCGGCACGATGGTCTGGGAGGGGCGCAAGCAGTTGGCTGAGGGCAGGATCACGGTCGAGGAATTGCTCGACCAGGTGGCCGCCTCGTCGCCCAGCGTCGGTCATTGCAACACGATGGGCACGGCGCTCTCAATGAACTCACTGGCCGAGGCGCTGGGCATGTCGCTGCCCGGCTGCGCGGCGATCCCGGCAGCATACCGCGAACGCGGCCAGATGGCGTATCGCACCGGCAAACGCATTGTCGAGATGGTTCGCGACGATTTGACGCCGGGCAAGGTGATGACGCGAGAGGCGCTCGAGAATGCCATCGTCGTCAACACGGCCATCGGCGGCTCCACGAACTGCCCCGTGCACCTGACGGCCATCGCGCGGCACTTGGGCATTGAGCTGAGCCTGCAGGATTGGCAGGACGTGGGCTACGACGTGCCGCTGCTCGTCAACTGCCAGCCGGCTGGCAAATACCTTGGCGAGTCGTTCCACCGCGCGGGCGGCATCCCGGGCGTGGTTCGCGAGTTGCTCGGCGCGGGGCGGCTCCACGGCGGCGCGATGACCGTGAGCGGCAAAACCGTGGCTGAAAACCATGAGGCCGTCCCGGAGCCGGATCGCGAGGTGATTCGCGCTTACGGCGAACCGCTGAAGGAGAAGGCCGGTTTTTTGGTGCTGAGCGGCAACCTGTTCGACGCGGCGTTGATCAAGACCTGCGTCATCAGTGACGAGTTCCGCGCGCGCTACCTGTCCGAGTCGGGTGGCGAAAATGTGTTCACCTCCCGCGTGATCGTGTTTGAAGGCCCGGAGGATTACCGCGAGCGACTCAACGATCCGTCGCTGCAGATCGACGATTCCTGCATGCTGGCAATCCGGGGTTGCGGCCCGATCGGGTATCCCGGCTCCGGCGAGGTGGTGAACATGCAGCCGCCGGACGCGCTTTTGAAGGCCGGCATCGACACGCTGCCGACGATGGGCGACGGACGCCAAAGCGGCACCGCGGCCAGCCCGAGCATCTTGAACATCGCGCCCGAGTCGGCGGCGGGCGGGAACCTGGCGCTGCTCGAGACCGGCGACGAAGTGCGGGTGGATCTCAACGCCTGCCGGGTCGATCTGCTGGTGTCTGATGACGCCTTGGCCAAGCGGCGTGAAAGCCACACGCCGCCCGAACTGCATCACCAGACACCCTGGCAGGAAATGTACCGGGGGTGCGTCGGCCAGCTTGACACCGGCGCGTGCATCGAGTTCGCGACCCAGTACCGCAACGTTCGCGGAGATATCCCGCGTCATTATCACTGAACGGCGCGATCGGGATTGAGTTGGCGAGCGGGTGACGGTAGCTTGCGCGGCCATGAGCGAGGGAGACTCAAATGCGAAACAGCGACCGGACGGCCGCGCGGCGGATCAGCTCCGCGCGGTCAATTTCAAAAACAACATCGCCCCGTACGCCACCGGCTCGACGCTGATCGAGTGGGGCGACACCCGCGTTATTTGCAGCGCCACCGTCGAGGAGTCGGTGCCGCGCTGGATGAAGATGCAGAACGTCGAGGGCGGTTGGCTCACGGCCGAGTACTCGATGCTGCCGTACTCGACGCTTGACCGCAAAAGCCGCGACATCAGCCGGGGCAAAATTGACGGTCGCTCTCAGGAAATCCAGCGTCTCATCGGTCGCTCGATGCGGGCTGCGGTGGACATGATCCAACTCGGCTCTCGCACGATCTGGATCGACTGCGATGTGCTGCAGGCCGATGGTGGCACGCGCACGGCATCGATCACCGGCGGCTACGTGGCGCTGTCACTGGCCTTGGCCAAGCTGCAGGCAGACGGGTTGCTGAAGTGCGATCCGATCATTTCGCCGGTCGCCGCGGTAAGTGTCGGCGTGGTGGGCGGCGTGCCGATTTTGGATTTGCCGTACGTCGAGGATGTTGCCGCCGAGGTGGACATGAACCTCGTGATGAACGGCGAGGGTGAGTTCATCGAGTTGCAGGGCACCGGCGAAAAGAACACCTTCGACGACACCGAACTGGCCACGATGCTGGCGCACGGTCGAAAGGGGATCGGGGAGTTGCTGGATCTGCAGAAGGCGGCCATCGCGGAGGGGTAAGGGGCGGCGGACGTCATGTTTTGCAGGGAGAAACCAACCCGGTTGCACCTCGTCCGTCACGGCGAGGTGGATCAGGCGTACCACGAGGTGTTCGGTGGCCAGATCGACATGGAGCTGTCGCCGAACGGACACGAGCAGGCCAAGCGCTTGGCCAAGTTCTTGGGCGATCGCCATTTCGACCGGATTTACCGCAGCCCGATGATCCGTGTGAGGCAGACGGCCAAGCCGCTGCTCGACGCGCTTGGCCGCGAGGCCGAGGTGATCGACGATTTGCGCGAAGTCGATTTCGGCGTCTGGACAGGTCATAAATGGCACGAGATTCAGGAACAATTCGGCGTGGACGCCGAAGACTGGCTCGTGCACCTGGAGAACGGCGACGTCGCCGAGGCGGAGCCGATGGACGGATATCAGTCACGCATTCGCGGCAGCCTGGAGCGAATGATGAACGAGGGAGCGGGGCAGGACGTGCTTGTGCTGTGCCACGGAGGTGTGATTCGGATGTTCCTGTCGCTGTTGCTCAATGAGCCGTTCTCAAAAATGGATCGATATGAGGTCGATTTTGCCAGCCTGACGGTGATTGAGCACCGGGCCAACCGCGTGGAAATCAAGCTGCACAACTTCGCCCCGTGGCAGTGGCTGGGCAAAAATGGCGAAGCGTAGGCGATCCGGCTATTCAACCGTCCTTGCGCTCGGCCAAACGGGGGTGGTTTTGCAGGCTGCGAAAGGAACTAGTTGAAGCGGAGTTACTTGGGGCTGGCGCTTGGGGGGCACTTCAACTTTGTTTCTGATTATTTCGAACGCTTGGCCGGGTTGAGGGTCGAAGGATACGACCGTTTGTTATGTATGAATTGAACCATGCATGGGGATGGCTTGCTTCAAGCCAGAGTGGTTTCGCTGCTCTTTTCCCGACGGTTTCTTCCACCTATCCATCAACCTACATGAACAAGAAAACCGAAGTCGTGTCCGGCCTCGTCAGCGAGGAGCATCCCTTTCACCAGGCGCAAACCCAGCCGGGCAAGGCAAAGCAGCACCGGTACGAGCGGCGAAAGGTCCGGACGATCCTGAAGATCGGGGATTGGGGGGAGGAAATCGAATACGAGGAGGCGAGCTAAGGCCGGTTTTCACCCGGCCCAGCCTCAATTGGAGACGAGTTCGTCGACGTTCCGGTAAGTCGTGTCGAGCTGCTCGACGAGCGGGTCGGTGATATCCACGCCGGCCTCCCGCAGCGCCAGCATGGCTGTGCCGAGCACGGTCGGCAATCGGGGTTGACTGAGCATTACCTTGAACTTTCCGCGAACGGTCTCCTCGAAGGCGCTCATCACCGCCCGGTTGAACAGGAGGACGCCCCCGGAAAAAAACAACGGCAGCGGGGTGGCGTCCAGGCCGGACTTTTCTACAGCTTGGATGGTGAGGTCGCCGACCGCTTGGCCGGCTTCGCGGCAAATCTGCTGATACACCGGGTCGGCGTTGCCGATTTTCCGGTCCAGCCTGGAGGCGAGGATGGCAAACTTGTCGCGCGTGAACTCGGGATGATAAATCACCGGAACCAGGCCCTGCACATTCTTGACTTCATGCCAGTCGCAAAGGGCCTCCGTGATGGTGGTCTTGGGGCCGGTTTGCTCGAACTCGGCGATCGCGGCCCGGATACATTTCACGGCGATCCAGTAGGCGCTGCCGACGTCGTCCAGCAGCGGCCCCCATCCCCCGAGCTGGGTGAAGTCCCCGGCCTCGTTGCAGACAATGATGCTCGTGCCGGTCCCGCAAATGGCCAGCACGCCGGGCCGGCCGAGCGTGGCGCCGTGAAAAGCGGCGATGGAGTCGCCGACGAGGCGGGTTCGTTTCCAGGGATACAGTTTTCCGCACAGCTTTTCCTTCTGGTCGGTCGTGGCCTCGCTGAAGATGCCGGCTGCGGAGACTGCGTAATGGGTAAATTCGTTCGAGAAGGGCAGCTGGAGTTCAAGGTCGCGGAGGATTTCGCCCACGCGCCGCCGAACCTCCTTTTGATAGGAACCGGTGAAATTCATGGAGGCGGAGTGGACGACCGCGAGCACCCGGCCGTCGTGGGTTGACGCCACGCCGTGGCTGTAGGTGGCACCACCATCAATCCCGATGACCAACTGCAGAGGAGTCTCCATGCGTGTGGCTTGGCCAAGCGCTTGGCCAGGCGCGACTGGGGGGGACAGTGGCCAATTCGGCTCCCGATGGCAATCCGGACATGTCCGTTTGCCCCCGGGCGCGCTGGGTTGCCTGTCGATGCCGCCGAAGAAAAATGAAATAAAACTTGGCTGGCCGGGGAGCTTCGGGTAGCCCTTTGCGCCCTTTTTGCGGCGCGAAGGGCGCGCCTGCGAGTTTTTTGTCTGCTTTTACTTTGATCCCGATGGGGATAGGCTGCGCCGCGCTTTTGGGGCTGATGCCTGTTTGATTCAAGACTGTGTCTGCACGAGACGACTATTTGCTGGAAACACTGACCGAGATGGGGGTGGTGACGGACGAGGAGCGTGCCCTTGCCGAGGACGAGGCCATGTCGAGTGGGGAGGGGGTCGTGGACACGCTCGTCACCAAGGGGGTGGTCATGGCAATCCAGGTCTCACAGGCCAAGGCGGCGCAATTCGGGGCGGAATTCATCGAGCTCGCCGATCACCCGATCGAAGATGAAGTCATCTCCTCCGTGCCGCGCTCGGTGGCACACCAGTACAAGGTGGTGCCGCTGTACCAGGACGACCTAAGCGTCACCGTGGCAATGTCCGACCCGTCGGATCTTGACGCGATCGACGCGCTTGGCCAAGCGCTGAACAAGGAGGTGAAGATCAGCGTGGCCGATGAGGATGAGATTGAGGGTGCCCTCAAGCAGTATTACGGAGCGGGGCGGGATGACAATGTCAGCCAACTGATCCAGGATATCACCGAGGGGGAAGTGCAGATCAGCACCCTCGGGGAAGTGACGGTGGAGGATGATGAAGATGCCATCGACGCCGATGCGCCAATCATTAAGCTGGTCAACACCATGATCGTGGAGGCGTTTCGGCTGGGAGCGTCTGACATTCACCTTGAGCCGCTGGCGTTGCGGTTCCGGATGCGCTACCGGATCGACGGAGTCTGCCACGAGCAAAAAGCGCCGCCGAGACGGCTGCAGGCCTCGGTGATCAGCCGCCTCAAGATCATGTCCGAGATGGACATCGCCGAAAAACGCATCCCGCAGGACGGTCGTATCCAGGCCAACGTGGGCGGCAAAACGATCGATCTTCGCGTCAACTGCCTTCCGACCACGCATGGTGAGAGCATCGTCATGCGCTTGTTGGACAAGGAGGGGTTGAAACTTGGCCTCGGCCAGTTGGGTTTTCTGGCGGACGACCAGCGTACGTTCGAGGATTTGATTCAGTTGCCCGACGGCATCCTGCTGGTGACCGGGCCGACCGGCTCCGGGAAAACCACCACCCTTTATTCCTGCCTGAACTACATCAACAAGCCGGATCGCAAGATCATCACCGTCGAGGATCCGGTCGAGTACCTGCTCGAGGGGATCAACCAGGTTCAGGTTCACACTGCGGTGGATTTGACCTTCGCCAACGCGCTCCGGGCGATGTTGCGGCAGGCACCCAACGTGGTGATGCTGGGAGAGATTCGTGACTATGAAACAGCCAGCATTGCGATCAACGCGTCGCTGACCGGACATTTGGTTTTCTCCACGCTCCACACCAACGACGCCCCGTCGGCCGTGACCCGCTTGACCGACATCGGCGTGAAGCCGTTCCTGATCGCGTCAGCGACCCGCTGCCTTATGGCGCAGCGTTTGGTGAGAAAACTCTGCCCAGTTTGCGAAGGGCCGGTTGAACCGAAGGAGAGCGAGTTGCTGTCGCTTGGCCTCGACCCGAACAACATCAAGGAACCCAATTTCAAGGCCGGGAAGGGTTGTGACAAATGCAACGGGACTGGGCACAAGGGCCGATTTGGCCTCTTCGAGGTGTTCGTCGTGGACGATGAAAGCCGAAAGATGATCGTGAACAAGGTCACGTCCACGGAGCTGCGAAAGCGCGCCCGGGAAGTGGGTATGCGTACGCTCCGGGAGGATGGAGCACGTAAGGCGGTCGCTGGCATGACCACCCCGAGTGAAGTGTTGCGTGTCACCGTGGGCGACGAGAATTGATCGTTTTTTAGAAAGCCATGTCTTATGTAATGTCAGATTTATTGCACCTTGTGGTGCAGGAGGGGGCGTCCGATCTTCACATCCGGGTGGGCGTGCCTCCCGCGATCCGGCTGCACGGTATTTTGCAGAAGGTGGATGGTCCGGCCATCACGGATGAGATGTCCGAGGAGTTGATGCGCTCCATCACTTCCGATGAAAGTATCCAGAAGGTTCGCGAGCGGGGTGGGGCGGACTTTGCCTTTGCGTTCGGAGACATGGCCCGGTTTCGGGTCAGTGTGTTCAAGGAGAAGGGCCGGTTTGCTTCTGTGTTGCGCCAAATCCCGACGACTCTGCTGACATTCGAGCAGATCGGCCTGCCGCCTTCCGTGAAGGAGTTGCTATATAAACCCCGCGGCATGGTCCTCGTCACTGGCCCGACTGGTTCCGGCAAGAGTACCACCCTGGCCTCGATGATTGATATCATCAACATCGAGCGAGATGACGCCCACATCGTCACCGTGGAGGATCCGATCGAGTTTTATCACAACCACAAGAATGCCCTTATAACCCAGCGCGAGATTCATGTGGATGTACCCAGCTTTGGGGAGGCGCTGCGCCGTGTTTTGCGGCAGGATCCCGACATCATTCTCGTGGGCGAAATGCGTGACCTCGAAACGATCGAGTCGGCTATCACCGCGGCGGAAACGGGTCACCTTGTGTTTGGAACCCTTCACACGACGGGCGCCGCCAAGACGATCGATCGTATTGTGAACGCATTTCCCACGAACCAGCAAAACACCATCCGCATCCAGTTGTCCACGGTGCTGCAGTCGGTCATCTCGCAATTGCTCTGTCCACGCGCTGACAAGCCGGGTCGGATAGCGATTTTTGAGATCATGAACTGGACCCCGTCCATTTCCGCGCTGATCCGGGACAACAAGACTTACCGGATCAACTCCGACATCCAGACCGGTGCCAAGTACGGCATGGTGAACCTGGATTCGTTCCTTTTGGAAAAATACCAGGCCGGCCTGATCTCAGAGGATGAGGTCATCACAAAGGCGCAGGATCCCGGTACCATCATGGACAAACTCCGGTCGGTGCAGGCGGGGATGGCAGCAGAGGAGGAGGAAATGGAAGACTGATGGCGGACTATCAAACCATACCCTTGCTGGCGCTGATCGCGGAGCAGAATCTGCTGGACGAGTTCCAGATCGAGGAGGCCGCCGGTGAGGTGGAGACCAGTGGGGTGACTCCCTTTCAGGCGTTGGTGGATTTGGGTTATTTGGATGCAGATCGGATCACCCAAGCCTTGTGTGACCATCTGGGTGCCGAGCCGATGGATCTCAACGATGCCCTGATCACGCCGGAACTGACCAAGCTGCTGCCTTCCGAGTTGGCCAGGCAGTACAAGTGCGTTCCGGTATCTCATTTCGAGCCGACCTTGCAGATCGCTTTTGCGGATCCGCTCGACCCGGCCGGGATCGATGAGATCGGCTATTCGACCGGTTTGGATATCCAGATTGTGGTTGCTGATCCGGCCCAGGTAATTGCCGCCGTCAAGGAACATTACGGCGAGGACGAGGCGGATGCCGCAGCTGGGGGGGCTGCCTTTGAGGAAATCCTGAAGGAGATGGGTGTGGACTCGTCCGACGAGGGAAAAATTGAAGTTGAAGATATAGAGCAAATCGACATCTCCGGGGATGAGAGAGACATCGCCGCCTTTGTGGATGCCGTATTGGTGGCGGCTATCGGGGATCGTGCCAGCGACATTCATTTCGAGCCTTTTGAAAATGATTTCAAGATCCGGGCCCGTGTGGACGGGGCGCTTTACGAATTGACCAGCCCCCCGAGAAGTCTGGCGCCGAACGTGGTGGGCCGCATCAAGGTCATGGCGGATCTTAAGCCGGACGAACGGCGGCGCCCGCAGGACGGCCGCATTCCCCGAATCTTGCCCGACGGCCGCAAGATCGATCTTCGTGTGTCCTGTTTGCCGACGCAATTCGGTGAATCCGTCGTGCTGCGTGTGCTGGATCGCGAGGCGATCAAGCTGGATTTGGATGCGCTTGGTTTCCCGGACGATATGCTCACCAATATCAAGGAAATCGCGAGAACACCCAACGGCATTTTTATCGTGACCGGGCCGACCGGTTCCGGGAAGACCACCACACTCTATTCCGCGCTTCACGAGGTGAACTCCATCGGTGACAAGATTTTGTCGGTGGAGGATCCGGTCGAGTTCGACATTGACGGGATTATGCAGGTTCCCGTCAAGGAGGCGATCGGGATGACGTTCGCTGCTGGTTTGCGTGCTTTCCTTCGCCAGGATCCGGACATCATCATGGTGGGGGAGATGCGCGACCTTGAGACCGCGCAGATTTCGATCCAAGCTTCCCTGACGGGGCACTTGGTGCTTAGCACCCTGCACACGAACGATTCTGCGGGAGCCGTCACACGACTGCTGGACATGGGGGTGGAGCCGTTCCTCATCTCGTCAACCCTTCTCTGTGTACTCGCGCAACGGTTGATCCGGACTATTTGCAAAAAATGCTCCAGCCCGTTTGAGCCCACCGACAAGCAGATCGAACTGCTGGGCCTGAACCGTTCTGACTTGAGTGACTCCCAGTTTCATTACGGCCGGGGTTGTTCAACCTGTCACGACACCGGCTATTCCGGGCGGCGCGGTATTTTTGAGTTCCTGACGATCAACGACGAGATACGGGAGTTGATCAACCAGGTTGCGCCGACCATCGTCATTCGCCAAAAAGCCGTCGAGCAGGGGATGAGTACCTTGAGACAAGATGGCTTGCGCGGCATCCACGATGGTGATACGACCGTGGAAGAGGTGCTCCGCTACACGTAAACGAGCAGGACGCATTTATGGCCACCTTCCAATACGAGGCGCTGAACGCCCAGAGCGGGAAAACCGAGAAGGGCAAATTGAATGTTGCCAGTCAGGCCGAGGCCTTGGCTCGCTTGCAGGAGATGGGCTTGGCTCCCATCAAGGTGGATCCCGTCAAGAAGGAGGATTCCAAAAAAGCCAAGGCCAAGCGGGGCGCGCCCAAGGGCAAAAAAGGGGCCAAGAAGGGCCTCGGGGACATGGAGATCAACATCCCCGGCTTGAGCGGCAGGGTTAAGGAAAAAAACCTTACCATCTTCACCCGACAATTGGCCCAGTTGACGTCCGCGGGATTGCCCTTGCTCAGTGGCCTCAGAGTGCTCGAGAGGCAGGAGAAGAATCCGACGCTGCGTCGTGTCCTGGGCGAATTGTCCGAGGTGATCGAGGGAGGCGGCACCTTCTCCGAGGGCTTGGCCCAGCATACCAAGGTGTTCAATAAACTGTTTGTCAGCATGGTCAAGGCAGGCGAACTCGGCGGTGTGCTGGAGGTGGTGCTGGACCGCTTGGCCCAGTTCATGGAGAAGGCCATGCGAATCAAAGGGAAGGTCAAGGCCGCCATGTTTTACCCGATCGCAGTGCTCGTGGTCGCGATCGTCATCATGGGCGTTCTGCTGGTGTTCGTCATCCCCAAGTTCAAGGATGTGTTTGCCGAGATGATGGGGACAGGGCTTCCAGAATTCACGACATTTGTCCTGAACATCAGTGACACTGTTAAAAATAACGCCATGGGCACCTTGTCCGGCATGTTTGCCACTTTGTTTACCTTTTCCATGATCGGTCGCACCAACTTCGGCCGTTACATTCTGGACAAGATGAGCCTGTTGTTCCCAATCATCGGTCCGGTGGTTGAAAAGGTGGCCATCGCCCGGTTCGCGCGCACACTGGGCACGCTCATCAATTCCGGGGTGCCGATCCTTCAGGCGCTCAACATCGTCAAGGACACTTCCGGCAACGTCGTGGTGGCACGGGCCGTTCAGGATGTCCACGACAGCGTCAGGGAGGGGGAGACCATCGTCGCGCCGCTGGAGGCTTCCCACGTGTTCCCCCCGATGGTTATCAGCATGGTGGATGTCGGTGAAAAAACCGGTGATATGCCCCAGATGCTCGAGAAGATCGCCGACACCTACGATGAGGAGGTGGATCGCGCCGTCGAGTCCCTCACCTCGTTGATTGAGCCGATCATGATCGTCTTTCTGGCCGTCATCGTGGGCAGCATCGTGATTGCCATGTTCCTGCCGCTGATCAAGATGATCGAGGGCATCGAGTAACAGGGCCAAGGGTGGCGCGCTTGGCCAAGCGGGCATCGGGCCGGGAGTGAGGCGTCCGCGCTTGGCCAAGCGGGTTGGATTTGTTGGGCGTGAAAAGCAAGGCTGACAAAAAGAACCTCACCCGCCGCTTGGCTGAAATTGTCGGCGACGATGCCGTGCTCACCGACGAGCAGGAGCTTGTCGTTTACGAGTGCGACGCCTACACCCTCCAAAAAAACCTCCCCACCGCCGTGGTACTGCCCAAGTCGGCGCGGGAAGTGGCCGCGATTGTTCGCCTCTGCGCCGAACTGGGTTTGCCCATCATCCCGCGCGGGGCCGGCACGAGTTTGAGCGGTGCCGTGTTGGCGGTCGACGGTGGTGTCATGATCGCCCTCACGCGGATGAACCGCGTGTTGAACGTCGATCCGCGAAACCGCCGGGCGTTGGTCGAGGCCGGCTGCGTGAACGCCTGGATCACCCGTGATGCGGAAAAGTACGGTCTGTTTTACGCTCCCGACCCATCGAGCCAGCCGGCCTGCACAATCGGCGGCAACATTGCCACCAACTCCGGCGGGCCGCACACGCTGAAAAACGGCGTCACCACCAACCACGTGCTCGGCTACGAGATGGTGCTGCCCGATGGCACAGTTGAGTGGCTCGGTGTCGAGCCGGATGGCGGCGAGGAGGTCGGCGGCTACGACCTGCGCGGCGCCGGCATCGGCTCGGAAGGCATGTTCGGCGTCGTGACGCGGGTGCTGGTGCGCCTGACCAAGACGCCCCCGGCGTTCAAGACCTTCCTTGGCGTGTTTGACAGCGTCGACCAGGCCAGCCAGGCGGTGAGCGACATCATCGCCGCCGGTATCGTGCCGGCCGCGCTCGAGATGATGGACCAATTGATCACGCAGGCGCTCGAGGAGGCGTATCAGTTCGGCTTCCCGCTCGACGCTGGCGCGGTGCTGATTGTCGAACTGGACGGCTTGGCCAAGGGGGTCGAGCAACAGGCCAAGCGCGTTGATGAAATCTGCCGCCAAAACAACGCCAGCGAAGTGCGCTTGGCCAAGGATGCAACGGAGCGCGCCGCCCTGTGGAAATGCCGCAAGCGCGCCTTCGGGGCGATTGGCCGCCTGAGCCCGAATTACGTTACGCAGGACGGTGTCGTGCCGCGCAGCAAGCTGCCGGAGATCATGCGCTTCATTCGCTCTGTCAGCGAAAAGTACGAACTGCGCATCCCCAACGTCTTCCACGCCGGCGACGGCAACATCCACCCGTTGATCCTGTACGATGAGCGTGACCCGGCCCAGGTGACGCGCGCCCTGCAGGCCGGCGACGACATCCTCGGCAAATGCATCGAGCTGGGCGGCAGTGTCACCGGCGAGCACGGTATCGGCGCGGAGAAAATCGACTTCATGTCGAGGCAGTTCAGCGTGGACGACCTTGACGCCATGCAGCAATTGCGGCGCGTGTTCGACCCGGAAAAGCGGTGCAACCCCCACAAGATGTTCCCCGGCGCCAAGCGCTGCGCCGAGTTCGCCCAGAAAAAACAGGTCGCCGCATGACGCTCAAGCCGCGCACCATTTCTGAGTTGCAGAAGTTGCTGCCGCGCTCGCGGGGAGTGGATGCCGTTTCGCTGGATGCCGTCGCCGATCTCATCGAGCACGTGCCGGGGGACATGACCGCGACCGTGCAGGCCGGAATGCGCCTGGCGGATTTTCAGACACGCTTGGCCAAGGCGGGGCAATGGCTGCCAGTCGATCCGCCCAACCCGGAGACGGTGACCCTCGGAGGCTTGCTCGCGGCAAACCTGAACGGGCCGAGGCGGTTCGGTTGCGGGACAATTCGCGACTGGCTCATCGGCTTGGCGGTGGTGCTGCCGGACGGGCGGCTGATTCGCAACGGCGGCAGGGTGGTGAAAAACGTCGCCGGGTTTGATCTCTGCCGGTTGTTCGTCGGCGCCCGTGACACCTTGGGCATCGTCGTCGAGGCGTCATTCAAGCTGCTGCCCCTGCCGGAGGCGGAAACCCGCTTGGCCAAGCCGTGCGAGTCGCTTGGCCAAGCGGGGGAGTTGCTCGACAAAATATGGGCCTCCGGCCTGCAGCCGACCGTGCTCGACCTGCACCGGATCGCCGGCGGGCCGCACACGCTGGTCGTCGGATTCGCCGGGCCAAGCGCCGATGTCGAGGCCCAGTCGGGCACTGCGAACGCGCTTGGATTCGCGGAAGGGGCATCGCTCGATTACGATGCGTCGTTTCGCCGAGTTTCGCCCCATTTCACCGCGGTTGCTCCGGGGAATCTCGTTTCGACGTTGCGAACCCTGAACGGGGAGTCGTATGTGGCGCGTGCCGGGAACGGTGTGATTTATCACGCCAGCGCCGAGTCGCCCCAGCTTCCGTCCCCGGATTTGCAGAAACGCGTGAAGGAGATGTTTGATCCGGAAGGAGTACTGCCCGGATGAGCGCCCTTGCCCCGTTTCTCGATGAAACGAAGGCGCTGGCTTGCGTGCATTGCGGGCTGTGCCTCTCCTCCTGCCCGACCTACCTCGAGACCGGCAACGAAAACGACTCGCCGCGCGGGCGGATTTACCTGATGCGCGCCATCCAGTCGGGGCAGTTGGCGGTGGATGCCGCGCCAGTGCGGCATATCGACTTGTGCCTTGGCTGCCGCGCCTGCGAAACCGCCTGCCCCAGCGGGGTGCCGTACGGGACGCTGCTTGAGCAGACACGCGACCATATCGAGAAACAGTATCGGCGCGGCCTGTTGCAACGCCTGTTGCGACGACTCGTCATCGAGCAGGTGTTTCCGTTTCCTTGGCGGCTGCGCTTGGCCCTGTTGCCGGTGCGCGTGATTCGTTTATTGCGGCTTGGTTTTGCGCTGCCCAAGTTTGCCCGGGAAATGACGGAACTGCTGCCCCGCCGCTTGGCCAACGGCAAGTTGCCGCTCAAGCGCTTGGCCAAGGGGAAGGCGAGAGGGCAGGTCGGGTTTATCGAGGGCTGCGTGATGCGGGTCATGTTCGGCGACACGAACGAGTCCAGCGCCGAGTTGCTTCACCGCGACGGCTGGGATGTGCTCACGCCGAGGGGACAAGGTTGCTGCGGCGCTCTGTACGCCCACAGCGGTCAATTGGCAAAGGCGCGCGATTGTGCCCGGCGCAACATTGCCGCGTTCGAGGGCCAGCCGCTCGACGCGATCGTCATCAACGCTGCCGGCTGCGGCTCGACGCTCGTCGAGTACGGCGAGCTGTTGA